>NZ_JBITTM010000025.1:106267-140799 GCF_044541955.1 Kitasatospora sp. NPDC085464 | reverse complement strand
GGACCGCGCACACGATGCGCGCCGCCGACCGTGGGAGCGAACGCGGGAGACCAGGACACCCAAGACCGTTCGGGGCGTCCGGCCGTGCAACTCATACACAGTCAGTAGGAACGGTTCAGATCGGATCGGGGCGGATCGAACCCGGGAGGGGGCGCCGTCCGTGCAACCGGTTGAGGCCGGCCGGGAACCGGGAGCCGGTGATCGGCAGTCGGTGATCGGCGGCAGCGGTCGGCGGTCTGGGCGAGGACGGACGAGGAGAGGACAGCGATGGCCTGGTACCAGGGGGCGAGCCGGATCACGGTGACGGCTGTGGAGGGGCGGTTCCCGCAGCGGGTGGTGGTGACCGTCCCGGGTGCCGCGCCGGTGGAGGTCCCCGGCGAGGTCGGCGCCGTTCACCTCGTCGAGGCGGAGCGCTGGCAGCTCGACCTGGAGCACTGCCATGCGGGCGAGTGGTGCCCCAACATCCGTGCGGTGCAGGGTCGTTGGCAGGAGATCCGGGGTGTGCTGACGCAGGCCGTGCACAGCCGCAACCGCGACGCGGCGGGCGACCGCCAGGACCGCAACCTGGTGCTGCGGATCGAGCGGGTCACCCCGGGCGGTGACGAGTCCCCGGCGGTGACCGCGGCCCCCGCCGCCCGCCGCACCACCAGCGCACACCGGGCCCCGGCGGCCCCGGCCGGCCCGGCCGCGCTGCGAACCTCGACCGCTCCGGCGAGCGGCACCACCGCCCCGGGCGTGCGGACGACCACCGCGGGCTCCGAGCCCGACTTCCTGCGGCCGGCCGCCCCGGCGGGCCGGACCGCCGGTGCGGGAGGCGCCACCCGGACGACCACGACCACGACCACCTCGTGGAGCGGCTGACGACTACTCCGCGGGGAGCAGCGGGCCGGCCGGGCCTGCACCAGCTCCACCTGACGGGTCATCCGCCCCTGCCCGGCGGCGAGTTCCAGGGCCCGCTCCCAGCGCCGGCGCGCCTCGGCCACCACGCCCCGGTCGTACATCAGTGGTCGGAGTACAGGTGCGGCCAGTCGGCGGCGGTGCCGGCGGTCTCGGCGGCCGTCAGGGCCTGTCGGGCCGCCTCCTCCCAGGCGCGGAACAGGCCCGCGTCGAGGTGGAGGTAGCCGGCGTTCTCGACCATCCGGCAGGCGTGCCGGTGGGCGCCCCACTGGCAGGCCAGGGCGATCAGGGCGCGGACGGTCGGTTTCCTCGGCCCGGAACCAGGCCAGGGCGTCGGCGGACGTGGCGAACTCCGGGGTGCCGCCGGTCGGCGGGTGGGCCGGGCGGTGGTGGCGCGCCTCCGGCCGGGCGCGGCCGTCCCGCGACCCCGGCCGGCACCCCGAAGGCCTCCTCGGCGTCGAGCGAGCCCAGGGCCAGCGCCCGTGCGCCGTCGAGCGCGAGCAGTCCGGTGAGCCGGTGCCGACTGGTCACCACCACGGCGCAGCCGGGCTCGGCGGGCAGCAGCGGGAGCACCTGCTCGGCGTCCCGCGCGTTCTCCAGCACGAGCAGCACCCGGAGGCCGGCCGGCAGGGTGCGGTAGGCGGTCGGCTCGTCCCGGTCGGCGGGGAGGGCGCCGTCGTCGGCGCCGAGGCCGCGCAGCAGCTCGGTGAGCGGCTCCTCGGGGCTCAACGGCTCGGTCTCGTCGAAGCCGCGGAGGTTGACGCCGATCCGCCCGTCCGGGAACGCGTCGGCGTTCCGGTGCGCCCAGCGGAGCACGAGCGCCGTCTTCCCGACCCCGGCCGGGCAGGTCACCAGCAGCAGCAGCCGCGCGCCGTCCGCAGTGGCGCCCACGCCGGCCTCGCCGTGCGCTGCCGCGCCCGGTCCGGTGGCCGCGCCGCTCTGCCGCCCCAGCCAGGCCAGTTCGGCCTCCCGTCCGACGAAGCGGCCGGGTTCGCGCGGCAGTCGCGCGCACCTTCGGCTCCTGTGCTCCCGTCCGTCCCGGCTTCGCTTCCGGGGCCGCACCCTATCGGCAAGGTGGCGGGTGCGGCGGGCCGGTCCGGCGGCCGGACCGCGGGACCGACCGGACTTAATGGACACCTGTCCAGGTATGGTGGACACCTGTCCATGAAGTTCGGATCAAGCTCCGGAGCCGAAGATGCGCGTGACCGCCGATGTCCTGGTCGCCCTGGTGGCCCTCCTGCACGGGTACATCCTGGTGCTGGAGATGTTCCTGTGGGAGCGGGGGCCGGGGCGCAGGCTGTCCGGCTTCGACGCCGCGCTCGCCCGCACCACCGCACCGCTCGCCGCCAACCAGGGGCTCTACAACGGCTTCCTCGCCGCCGGGCTGGTCTGGGGCCTGGTCGCCGGCGGCGAGGTCGGCCGTCAGGCGCAGCTCTTCTTCCTGGTCTGCGTGGTCGTGGCCGGCCTGTACGGCGGTGCCACCGCGAACCGCCGCATCCTGGTGGCGCAGGCGCTGCCCGGGGCGGTCGCACTCGGCGCCGTGCTGCTCGCCGGATGAGCGCCGCCCAGGACCCCCGGGCGGAGCGCACCCGGGCCAGGCTGCGCCGGGCGCTGCTGGAGGAGTGCGCCGAACGTCCGCTGGCGGACGTCAACGTGGCCGCGCTGGTGCGCCGGGCCGGGGTCGGCCGGGCCACCTTCTACGTCCACTACGCCGACCTCGACGCGCTCGCGGTGGACGCCTGCGCCGACGTGGTCCGGGCGGCCGTGGACGCCCTGCACGCCTGGCGCGGTGTGCCGGACCCGGCCGCCCCGCCGCCCGCGCTGACCGGGTTCTTCGTCGAACTGGTGCCGCACGCCGCGCTCTACCGGGCGCTGCTGACCCCGGGCGGTGGCGGACCGCTCGGCCTGGTGCTCACCCGTGACCTGCGGGAGCGCAGCCGGACCGAGCGGGCCCTGGCGGGCGCCCCGGAGCCCGACCTGGTGGCCGCCGCCGTGGCCGGCACCTTCACCGGAGTGCTCGGGGACTGGCTGCACGGCCGGATCGAGGCCGGCCCGGAGCGGATCGCCCACCAGGTCTGGCGGCTGCTGATCTCCCTGCACCGCACGCCGCAGCTCTGAACGGCCGTCGGTGTGCCGCTGTGGCCTGACGCACAGTTGGGAAACTTTCCTAACGAAAGTCATTGACCCCGGAGCCCGGTGCCCCGATTCTGTGAGACACCCACCGGCGGACCGTCGCCGTCCGCACCGGTGGGCCGCTCCCGCCTCCCTGACCTGCCGTCACCGTTCCCCCGGAATCGACGAAAGTGAGTTGGCATGCGCAAGACCACCGGAGTCCGTCTCACCGCCCCGCTGCTGGCCGTCGCGCTCGGCCCGGCCGCGCTCCTGCTGGCCCCCGTGACCTCCGCCGCGGCCGCCCCCGCCGCGACGACCGTCCCCGGGATGGCCGCCGCACCGTACGAGTACCTCGGCTGGGGCAACCCGCAGAAGCCGACCGACGTGATGAAGGCCGCCGGGGTGAAGTGGTTCACGCTGGCGTTCGTCCTCTCCGACGGCGGGTGCAACCCGAAGTGGGACGGCAGCCGGGCGCTCACCGGGGGCACCGACCAGGCCGCGATCGACTCGATCCGGGCGGCCGGGGGCGACGTCGTGGTCTCCGTCGGCGGGTGGAGCGGGAACAAGCTCGGCGAGAAGTGCTCCAGCGCGAGCGCCCTGGCCGGCGCGTACCAGAAGGTGATCGACGCCTACCGGCTGAAGGCGCTCGACATCGACATCGAGAACACCGAGTTCGGCAACGCGACGGTCCGGCAGCGGGTGGTCGACGCCCTGAAGATCGTCAAGACCAGGAACCCCGGGATCGTCACCTACGTCACCATGGGCACCACGCCGAGCGGACCCGACGCCAACGGCAAGGACCTCATCAAGCGGGGCGCGGCCGCGGGACTGGCGAACGACGGCTGGGTGGTGATGCCCTTCGACTTCGGCGGCCACAGCGGCACCATGGGGCAGGCGACGGTCGGTGCGCTCGACGGGCTGAAGGCGGCGGTCAAGAGCGCGTACGGCTACGGCGACGACGCGGCGTACCGGCACATCGGCGTCTCCTCGATGAACGGGAAGACCGACGAGGCGGGGGAGACCGTCACCACCGCCGACTTCCGCACCATCCTCGGCTACGCGAAGCAGCACCACCTCGCCCGCTTCGCCTTCTGGTCCGTCAACCGGGACCGTGCGTGCGGCTCCGGCACGGACGCCGACGCCTGCAGCGGCGTCCCGCAGTCCCCGTACGAGTTCACCAGGATCGTCGTCCAGTACCAGGGCTGAGGCCGCCGCCCCGCCCCGATCCGCCCCCGGGCTCCCTCCCGTTCCCCGCCCGTCCCGCCCCGGCCCGTCCCCGTCCCGGCCGGTCCTCACCCCCGGCCGGTCCCACCCCCCGGAGCCATCCGTGTCCTCAGGCTTCACCCGAAGAATCGGCCTCTTCCAGGCCACCGCGATCAACATGAGCCAGATGTGCGGCATCGGGCCGTTCGTGACGATCCCGCTGATGGTCGCCGCCTTCGGCGGCCCGCAGGCCGTGATCGGGTGGGTCGCCGGCGCGCTGCTCGCCCTGGTCGACGGCCTGGTCTGGGCCGAGCTCGGCGCCTCGCTGCCCGGCGCCGGCGGCACCTACGTGTACCTGCGCGAGGCCTTCCAGTACCGCACCGGGCGGCTGATGCCGTTCCTGTTCGTCTGGACGGCCATGCTCTTCATCCCGCTGATCATGTCCACCGGCGTGCAGGGCCTGGTGCAGTACCTCGCCTACCTGTGGCCGGACATGACGACGCTCCAGGGGGACGTCGTCGGGGTCGCCGTGCTCGCCCTGGTCCTGGTGGCGCTGTGGCGCACCGTCGAGGACATCAGCGTGATCACGATCGGGATGTGGATCGTGATGATCCTCTCGGTCGGAGCGGTGATCCTGGCCTCCTTCACCGACTTCCACCCCTCGCTGGCCTTCACCTGGCCCGCCCACGCCGTCGAGCTCACCCACGGCGGCTTCTGGACCGGCTTCGCCGCCGGCCTGACCATCGGGATCTACGACTACCTCGGCTACAACACCGCCTCCTACCTGGGCGCCGAGATCCGCAACCCGGGCCGGGTGATGCCCCGCGCGATCATCTACTCGATCACCGCCATCATGGCGGTCTACCTGCTGATGCAGATCGGCGTCCTCGGCGTCGTCGACTGGCGGGACATGCTGGACCCGGACAACGTCGCCGCCAAGTCGGTCGCCTCCGCCGTCCTGGAGCGGACCTGGGGCAGGGGCGCGGCCGACACCGTGACGGTGCTGATCCTCGTCACCGCCTTCGCCTCCGTCCTCGCGGGCCTGCTCGGCGGCTCCCGGGTGCCCCACGACGCGGCCCGGGACGGGATGTTCTTCCGCTCCTTCGCCAGGCTGCACCCCCGGCACGGCTTCCCGGTGGTCGGCCTGGTCGCCATGGTCACGGTCACCGCCGCCGGCTTCCTGTTCGCACGGCACGTCGGCGACACCGCTGCGCACCCGCCGCTGGGCATCCTGATCGCCCTGCTGACCAGCGTCATGGTGATCGTCCAGGCGCTCGCCCAGATCGCCGCCGTCACGGTGCTCCGCCGACGGCAGCCGGACCTCGCCCGCCCCTACCGGATGCTCCTGTACCCGCTGCCGAGCATCGTGGCCGCCGTCGGCTGGCTGGTCATCTACGGCTACGCGGACCGGGCCAACCCGGGTGTGCACCCCGTCGAGTGGTCGCTGGCCTGGGTCGCCCTCGGCGGCGTCGCCTTCCTGGTCTGGTCGAAGGTCGAGGGCGCCTGGCCGTTCGGGCCCAAGGAGATCCGGGAGGAGTACCTGGAGGCCCAGCGCGCCGACCCCCTCGCCACACCGGCCGGGTAGTCGCCGGTGCCGTGGCCCGGCTCCCCCGCGGCGCACCGTGCGCGCGGGGGAGCCGGGCCGGGCCGCCGGTCGGCGGCCTCCGGTCAGCTGCCGCCGTGGATGAGTTCGACGGAGAAGCCGTGGTCGGTGGACAGCTTCGGCGTCCTGACCGTGGTCACCCCGGTCGCCGCGTCGTGGTACCAGCCCGCGGCGGCCGCGTCGAGCGCCGCGGCCGAGGCCAGCCGGGGGAGCGGGCCGCCCCGGGTGACCACCTGGCGCGGGGCCGACTGGCCGTGCACCGTGAAGCGGTACGCCCGGGAGGCCGGCTTGTCGGAGTAACTCCCTTCGCTGGCACCGACCTTGACGACGGTCACCGGGCCGGCCACCTGCATGTCGACCCGCTGGGTGGCCGAGGCGCCGGCGCTGAACTGCCGGGTGACGCCGTCGTCCTCGTACAGGGTGTAGGAGGAGTCGCCCCGGGCCTCCGGATAGAGGTCGTAGTCGAGTTCGGAGCGGTCCCGGGTCTGCCAGGACAGCGTGCCCTGCGGCCACATGGGCACGATCGAACCGCCCTTGACGAACAGCGGCAGGGTGTCGAGCGGCGCCGAGTAGCCGTCGATCGTGGTCGGGCCCTGGTAGGTGCGCCCGGTCCAGTAGTCGGTCCAGGTGCCCTCCGGCAGGTAGATGCCGTTGCGCACCGAGGTGTCCGAGTAGACCGGCGCGACCAGGAAGTCCGGCCCGGCCAGGAACTCGTACGTCGCGTTCGGCCCGAGGGCGTTCGGGTCGTGCGGGTACTCCAGGGCGAGCGGGCGCACGGCGCCGATGCCGGTCCGGGTGGCCTCGGCGGACAGGGTGTACATGTACGGCAGCAGCCGCTCCTTCAGCTGCAGGTACTTGCGGTTGATCGAGGTGTAGGGCTCACCGTCCAGCCAGGGCTGCTGGTCGCGCTGCTCCTTGCCCGTCATGTCCCGGGCCCAGCCGTCCATGGTCATGATCGCCGGGAGGAAGGCCTTCCACTGCAGGTCGCGGGTGTACATCTTGGGGTCGCGCCGGAAGATGGAGCCGACGTCGCCGGTGTCGTAGGCGATCCCGGACATCGTGGCGCCCGCGTACGTGGGGATCTGCCAGCGGATGTAGTCCCAGGACAGGCTCTGGTCGCCGCTCCACAGCACGCCGCAACGCTGGGCGCCGGCCCAGGAGACGGGCAGCCAGACGAAGCCGCGGGCGTCGCTGTTGTCCTCGATGCCGGCCTTCGCCCGGTCGCAGGCGTTCAGCGCGAAGTCGTAGCCGTTGCCGACCCAGGCCACGTCGAGCTTGCGCACCCGGACCCCGGCCTTGACCTCCTCGGACTGGTTGGGCAGGCCGTTCTGGGTCCACAGGCCCAGCTGGGCGTGGTCCTTGCGCAGGCCCTCGCCGGTCTGCGGCAGGTTCTCGTAGCCGCAGCCGTAGCCGTCGTTGACCAGCATCCAGCCGAGCGGCATCCCGTTCTGCACGTAGCCGTCGGCGACCTTCACCGCGTCCGTGGTGTGGCGCTCGCCGCGGTTGGCGTTGTGCAGGTAGCAGTCGGAGTCGCCGGGCTCCAGGCCGTAGACCGGCGGCATGAAGGGCTTGCCGACCAACGCGGTGTACTGCCCGATCACCGACTTGACGTCCCCGGTGAAGTAGTAGGCGTCCAGGCGGCGTTCCTGCTGCCCGGTGCGCACCGGCGCGCCGAAGTCGTAGATCCCCGGGGCGAAGGTGTTGCGGAAGACGCCGTAGCCGGCGCTGGAGACGTAGAAGGGCTGGGAGTTGTTGTAGCCGCCCTCGTTCCAGTCGGTGCTGTTGGCGACGTGGACGGTCCGGTCGCGATGAGAGAAGCTGCCGTTCTGCTCGCCGCCGCCGAAGAACTGCTCGTCGGCGCCGCGCACCAGGCTCTGCCGCAGGCCGCCGGTGGACCAGCGCAGCGGGGCGTCCTCCTGCCAGACGGCGGTGCGGTCGTCGGCCCGGTAGAGGCCGAAGCGCAGGGGGTGCTTGTAGACCCGCAGCACGAGGTCCTTCGAGCGGATGCCGTAGTAGTCGCCGGCGTCGAAGGTGCTGGTGGTGCGCTGGAGTTCGGGCTGCTTGCGGACGATGGTGGCGCCGGCCGGGTCGGTGAGCACGCCGTCCGGGGCGGCGCGCAGGCGCAGCTGGTCGTCGGCCAGGAAGTCGACCTTCGCCTTGAGGGTGCCGGCGGCGATGTCGTAGCTGCCCTGGCCGCCGCCGAAGGAGGTCAGGTCGCCCGCGTCGGTGCTCTGCGGCAGGTAGGCGCGGCCGGTGAAGGAGCCGCCGTGGGTGTCGTAGGGCACGACCAGGACGTGGTAGGTGCCGGAGGGCTTCGGGATCACCGTCGCCTCGGGGTCGGCGGTGCCGGCGCTCTCGGCGACCTCCTGGCCCGCGGCGTCGTAGACGTAGAGGTCGAAGTCCTCGGTGGGGTCCTGCCACTGGATCGAGATCGGGACGCCGCCCTCCGGGTTGTCGTCCCAGTAGCCGGCCGGCACGTCGACGGTCAGGTCGAAGCGGCCGCAGACGGTGCCGCCCGGGTCCTGGGCGGCCGACGGGCAGCTGCCGGCGCCGCCGAGCGTCCCCTTGGCGTACGCCGGGCTCTGCCAGGTGGTGCTCTGGTGGCCCTGGTCGAGGACGGCGGAGGCGGGGGCGGCCGCCCGGGCCGGGAGGGCCGGCCCGGCGACGGCGGCGAGGCTGGTCAGGGCCGCTGCGAGGGCGGCCCTTCGGAGATGGGGGCGGAGTAGGCGCACGGGGTTCTCCTTCGTCGGCTGGGGCGGGGGAGCGGTGCGGGAGCGTGGCCGGCCCGGGCGGCGGTCAGGTCCGGTGCCGGTCAGGTCCGCTGCCGGTCGCCGAGGACGACCGACCGGGTGAGGTGGCGCGGCCGGTCCGGGTCGACGCCGCGCGACCCGGCCACCGCGACGGCCAGCCGCTGAGCCCGGACCAGGTCGGCCAGCGGGTCCGACTCCGCCGCGGCGTCGCCGGACTCGGCGACCAGCAGGGCGCCGGCCCGGGTGATGTCCTCGGCGAGTCCGGCGGGCGCCGGGCCGAACACCCAGGTCACCCGGCCCGGCGCGGCGATGCTGATCGGGCCGTGCCGGTACTCCATCGCCGGGTACGCCTCCGTCCAGGCGCCCGCCGCCTCGCGCATCTTCAGCCCGGCCTCCAGCGCCAGCCCGTACGTCCAGCCGCGCCCGAGGAAGGTGAACTGCTCGGCGCCGCACAGCCCTTCGGGCAGCGGCGCCGTGACGGCGCGTTCGGCGTCCAGGACGGCCCGGGCCAGCGGGCGGACGCAGTCCGGCCGGGCGCCCTCGGCCTCCAGGTGGGCCCGCAGCAGGGCGAGGACGCTGGTGGCGAAGCGGGTCTGCACCACCGAGCGCTCGTCCGCGAAGTCGAGCACGGCGACGGCGTCGGCGAGCGCCATGACCGGGGTGGCCGGGTCGGCGGTGACGGCGGTGGTGGGCACCGCGGCCGTCCGGGCGTGGCCGAGCAGGTCGAGCACCTCGGTCGTGGTGCCGGAGCGGGAGAGGGCCAGGATCCGGTCGTACGCGCGGCCGGGCGGGAACTCCGAGGCGGCGAAGGCGTCCGTGGTCCCGTGGCCGCCGCCCTCGCGCAGGGCGGCGTAGGCCTGGGCCATGAACCAGGAGGTGCCGCAGCCGACGACGGCGACCCGCTCGCCGCGGCGGGGCAACGCGTCGGCGTACCGGGGCAGGGCGTCGGCGGCGCGGCGCCAGCAGTCCGGCTGCGAGGCGATCTCGGCGGCGGTGTGGGAGGGCGTGGCGGCGGCGCCGGCGGGCGTGGCGGAGGTCATGCGGCGGGCTCCTTCGGAGGGACGGGGGTGTTCGACCCGTGGGCGTGACCGGCTACTTGACCGATCCGGCGGTCAGTCCGGAGACCACGTGCCGCTCGATCAGGGCGAACAGCACCACGACCGGCACGATCGCGACGACCGATCCGGCGAACAGGTAGTTCCACTCGACGGTGTAGTTGCCGATGAAGCTGTTGATCCCGACGGTGAGCGGCTGGCTCCGCGGCTCGGTGGACAGGGTCAGGCCCATCACGAACTCGTTCCAGGCCGAGATGAAGGTGAAGATCACCGCGGTGACCACGCCGGGCATGGCCAGCGGCAGGACCACCCGGCGCAGCGCGCCGAGCCGGCCGAGGCCGTCGAGCAGCGCGGCCTCCTCCAACTCCACCGGGATGGAAGCGATGTAGGCGGTGAGGATCCAGACCGCGAAGGCCAGGTTGAACGCGGCGTTGCAGAGGATCAGGGTCCAGACCGAGTTGAGCATGTCGAGCCGGTAGAACTCGCGGTAGAGGCCCACCAGCAGCGAGGTCGGCTGGAACATCTGGGTGACCAGGACGAGCAGCAGGAAGAGCCGCCGGCCCCGGTACCGGACCCGGGCGGTGTAGTACGCGGCGGGCAGGGCGACCAGCAGGGCCAGCAGGGTCGCGCCGCCGGCGACCAGCAGGGTGACCCGCAGGTTCCCGCCGAGGGTCGAGTCGCGCCACACGCCGACGAAGTTCGACCAGGCGAAGTGGCGCGGCAGGTAGCCCGCGTCGCGCAGTTCGTCGGCCGGGCGCAGCGCGGTGACGACCATCTCCAGGTACGGGAGCAGGAAGACGGCCGCCAGCAGCCAGGCGACGGCGGCGAGCACGACGGTGCGCGGCCGGATCCGGCCGCCCCCGCGCCGGGCTCTCAACTCTCCTCCCCGTTCCAGCGGCTGACCTTCAGGAAGACCAGGACCATCAGCACCACCAGCGCGAAGTTGACCACCGACATGGCCGCGGACTCGCCGATGTCGGTGCTCTTCAGCTGGTACGTGAACACCGTGCTGGTGGCGGTGTCGCTGCCCGGGCCGCCCTGGGTCATGCCCCAGATGACGGGGAAGGAGTTGAAGACGTTGATCAGGTTGATGACGACGCCGACCAGGAACGCCGGGCGCAGCAGCGGCAGGGTGATCCGCCGGTAGGTCTGCCAGGGCGAGGCGCCGTCCACCCGGGCCGCCTCGTACAGCTCGGCGGGGACGGTCTGCAGGCCGGCGAGCAGGGTGTAGGTGGTGAACGGCAGCGACACGAAGACGGCGACGAACACCATCCAGGGCCAGGCCGTCGAGGGGTCGCCGAGCCAGTCCCGGGGGCCGTCGACCAGTCCGAGGTCGGTCATGGCGGTGTTGAGCACGCCGGCGGTCCGGTCGAGCATCCACTTGAAGCCGATGGAGGTCATCAGCACGGACGCGGCCCAGGGGGCGATCAGGGCCCAGCGGGCGTACCGGCGGCCCGGGAAGCGCTGGTCGAACAGCTGGGCGAGGCCGAGCGAGAGCAGCATGGTCAGGCCGACCACGGCGGCCGTCCAGACCACCGTGGCGAGCAGGACGTGGCCGAGGTCGGTCTCGCCGAACAGCTTGCGGTACTTGTCCGAACCGGCGGAGCCCCGGACGAAGCCGCTGGTGCTGATGCGCAGGAAGGAGGTGCGGACCATCTCGTAGACGGGCCACAGCACGACGGCGAGGATCAGCAGGACGGCCGGGGCGATCCAGGGCAGCGGGCCGAGCCCGCCCGGGCGGGAACCCCGCGCCGCGGGGCGGGGCGGGCGGGGGCCCGGGGGTGCGGGGCGGCGCGCGGGGGTGGCGTGCGCCGACCGGAAGTCGGTGGTCACGGGGGTGCCTTTCCAGGGCTGCGCGGGTGCTCGGGTTTCGCGGGTCTTCCCGGGTCTGCGGGCTCGCGGGTGTGCGGGTGCGCGGGCTCACGGGCCTCGTGCGGGCCGCTACTTGTTCGCGACGGCGTCCTGGGCCTTCTTCTGCAGCTCGCCGAGGACCTTCGCCGGGTCACCCGAGACGGCGGCGCCGATGCCCTTCTTGAGCTCGGCGGAGACCGCGTCCCAGCTGGTGTCGCCGAGCGGGTAGAAGACGGCGTGCGGCAGCAGGGCGAAGAACGGTTCGAGGTCCTTGTGCCTGCCGCTCGCGGTCATGTCGCTCAGGGCGCTCTGGGTGACCGGCATCAGGTTGTAGGTCTCGTCGAACTTCAGCAGGTTGTCCTTGGTGTACGCGAAGTCGAGGAACTTCCTGATCTGGTCGCGGTGCCCGTTCTTCTTGAAGGCCATCATCCAGTCGGCCACGCCCAGCGTGGAGGCGAGCGGGCCCGCCTTGCCGGGGACGGGGACGACGCCGTAGTCGACCTTGCCCGCCGTGGCCATCCGGATCAGGGACGGGTGGCCGTTGAGCATGGCGGCCTTGCCCGCCGCGAAGTCGGCGAAGGCGGTCTTGCGGTCGGTGGTGGCCGGGTTGGGGTAGGTGAGGCCGGGGCCGACCAGGTTGGCCTTGAGCCAGCCGAAGGTGTCGATGTCGGCCTGGCTGTTCAGGGTGTAGGCGCCGTCCTTGCCGGTGGGGCCGCCGCCGTTGCCGAGCTCCCAGAGCATGCTCTCGCCCTGTGCCTCCTCCGGGCCGAGCGGCAGCGCGTACGGGGTGACGCCGGGCACCCTGGCCTTGATCTGTTCGGCGTCCTTGCGCAACTCCTCCCAGGTGGTGGGCGGTTGGTCGATGCCCGCCTGCTGGAGGACGGTCTTGTTGTAGAACAGGGCGCGGGAGGAGGAGACGAACGGGATGCCGTACTGCACGCCCTTGACCTCACCGGCCTTGGCGAAGCTGTCGATGAGGTCGGCCCGGGTGGCGGGCGACAGCACGTCCTCGGACTTGTAGAGGAGGTCGTCGGCGACCTTGTCGGCGTAGCCGCCGGTCTGCAGGACGTCCGGCACGTTGCCGCTCTGGATCATCGTCTTGACCTGCTTGTCGATGTCGTTCCAGTTCACCACCTGGACGTCGACCTTGATGTCCGGATTGGCCGCGGTGAACGCGGTGGCGACGTCGTTCCAGTAGGTCTTCGAGCTGTTGGACTCCTTGTCGCCGTAGTCGGCGGCGACCAGTTTGAGTGTCACCTTGCCGTCGGCGTCCGCCCCGCCGCCGCCTCCGCCACTGCCGCTTCCGCAGGCGGTGAGGGCGAGGGCGCCGAGGGCGCACGCCGTGGAGAGGGCCAGCACACGTGTCTTCACCGCAGTTACCGCCTTCGTACGCGCTTGATCTGTTGATCTGAGATGCTTGAAGGAAGCTTTTTTCGAGCAGTTCCGAACGAGCTTGCTGCGTCGAGGAGTCCATGTCAACCGGCCGGACAGCAGAAAGCCCGGCCGGGGCGGCTCCGGCCGGGCTTCGGGTGCACGGGAGTCAGGCGCGCAGGACCCGCACTCCGCAGCCGGCGATCGCCTCCTCCTGATCGGCCGTCACCTCGTCGTCGGTGACCAGGTCGTGGACATCGGCGAGCGGGCAGATCTTGGCGAAGGTGACCCGGCCGATCTTGGTGCTGTCGGCCAGCACCACCGCCCGCGCGCTGCTGTGCAGGAAGGCGCGGTCGGTCTGGGCCTCCATCTCGTCGTGCGTGGTGCAGCCCTCCTGGGCGGTCAGCCCGTCCACGCCGATGAAGGCGAGATCGAGGTGGTACTGGGCGAGCATCCGGTCGGCGGCCGGCCCCACCAGTTCGTAGCTGGTGGTGCGGGCGATGCCGCCGACCACCACCAGGCGGACGTCCGGCCGGACGATCAGGTCGGCCGCGATGTTCACGGCGTTGGTGACGATGGTGATCCCGCCGCGCTCGGCGAGCACCCGGGCCAGCTCGCTCGTCGTGGTGCCGCCGGTGAGGCCCACCACCGCGCCGTCCGGCACCAGCCGGTCCGCCGTCAGCGCGATCCGCCGCTTCTCCGCCTGCCGCGTGCCGTGCTTGTGGCGCAGCGGCAGTTCGAGGTTGACGGCGCCGGTGACCGCCCCGCCGCGGGTGCGGTGCAGCAGTCCCTGGTCGTGCAGCTCCTGCAGGTCACGGCGGACGGTGGCCGCCGACACCTGCAGGAGCTCGGCCAGCTCGTGCACGTCGGCGCTGCCCGTCTCGGTGAGGTGCGCGAGGATCCGGGAGGTGCGGTCAGCTTTGAGCATGACGGAAGTCTAGTGCCGCCCGCGCGTGGGACGATCTTTGCGCGGAACTGCTCGCAGCGGGAGCCGCGGGCCGGTGGGCCGGTGGGCCGGGTCAGCGCCCGCCGACGGGGCCGGTGCTGGCCCGGACGACCAGTTCGGGGCGCAGCAGCTGGATCGAGTTGGCCGGGCTGCCCGAGCGGGTGAGGGCGCGCAGCAGCAGCTCGACCGCCTCCCGGGCCATCTCCCGCTTGGGGATGGCCACGCTGGTGAGGGCCGGCCGGGCCACCCCGACCTCCGGGTTGTCGTCGTGCCCGACGATCGACAGGTCGTGCGGGACGGAGCGCCCGGCAGCCCGGGCGGCCTCCAGGGCGCCGAGGGCGAGGACGTCGTGGGTGGCGAACAGCGCGGTGATGCCGGGGTCGGCCGTCAGCGCCGTCGTCGCCGCCGCGAAGCCGCCCGCGGGGGTGGGCTCGGGCGCCGTGTGGACGGCCTCGTCGGGGACGGTCAGGCCGTCGGCGGCGAAGGCGCGCCGGAAGCCGGCCACCCGTGGGCCGTGGTCGGGGCTGGCGAGCACGGCGACGCGTTCGTGTCCGAGCTCGCGTAGGTGGCGCCCGGCGAGGAAGCCCGCCCGCTCGTAGTCGATGGTGACCACCGGGAAGCGGTCGGGGGCGTCGGTCTCCCAGGCGCACAGGGCGACCGGGAAGGACGCCTCGGCGAGCAGCGGCAGGTGGTCGATGAGGTCCCGGTCGCCGGCGATCAGCAGCGCGTCGACCGAGCGGCTGGTCAGCCCGGCCAGGTGCCGCTTGGCGCGCTCGCCGTCGAGCCGGGTGGTGCAGAGCAGCAGGTGGTAGCCGTTCGCGTCGAGGACGTCCTCGACCTCCTCGACGATGTCCGCGTAGAAGGAGCCCGTCACGGTGGGGACGAACAGGCCGACCGTCCGGGTGGCGCCGGTGGCGAGGGAGCGCGCGACCAGGTTGGGGGTGTACCCCAGCTCCTCGATCGCAGCTCGCACCCGGGCCGCGGTCGCCGGGCCCACCGCCCCCCGCCCCCGGATGACGTTGGAGACGGTCTGCTTCGTGACCCCGGCACGCTCGGCCACGTCCTGCATCGTCACCATGGATGGATACCTCGCATTGACCGGTCAACTTGCTTCCGGTGAAACGTAGGGCAGCGCTGAAGGGACGTCAAGACCGATTGCAGCCCTTGTCCCGACCGTGACGTGAGGTTCCGTCGGCAGGACTCGACCGGAGCGCCACGGGCCGGAAGTCGATTCTGCAAGGACTCTTGATTTACCGGTCAACCCGACCGTATCGTCCCAGCCAACCAGCCGCTCCCCGCCGTCCGTCGGGCCCCGGCTGACGAAACGTCCGCGCGGCATCGCGCGCCTCCGAGAGGAACCACCCATGGGGAGAACAACGATGTCCGCTGCCCGCATCGTCGGCGCGGCCACCGCCGCCGCGCTCGTGCTCGGCGTGAGCGCCTGCGGCAGCGGCTCGGGGAGCGACGCCAAGGCCTCCGGCGGCTTCACCTACTGGTCGATGTGGCGCGCGGACGAGCCGCAGGCCAAGGTGATCAAGGCCGCGATCGACGACTTCACCGCCACCACCGGCGCCAAGGTGAGCGTCACCTGGGCGGGCCGGGACATCGCCAAGAAGATCGGCCCGGCGATCGCCGCCAACCAGGCGCCGGACCTGTGGGACGAGTCCGACGACAAGGTCTACGGCACCACCGCGGCGGCCGGCCAGGCCCTGGACCTCTCGCCGGTCCTGCAGCTGCAGGTGCCGGGGGAGGACGTCCCGGTCTCCCACGTCATCCCGGCCAAGTACTTCGACATGCTGCCGAAGGACCCGTCCGGCTCGAACCACTACGTGATCCCGTACGAGGTGGTCACCAACGCGATGTTCTACAACGCGGCCGACCCGGCGGTCGCCGCGGCCATGCCGGCCCCGCCCACCGACTGGGCCGGCCTGCTCGGGGTCTGCGACGCCCTGAATGCGGCCGGAAAGGCCTGCATCGCCTCCGAGGGCGAGGACCCGTGGACCAACGGGCTGTTCCTCGACTACCTGCTCAACGGCGCCGGGGTGAACGTCGCCGAGCTCTCCGCCGACAGGTCCGGCGCGGCCTGGGACAACCCGGCGGTCCTCGCCGCCGCCCAGCAGGTGGAGCAGCTGGTCAGGGGCGGCCACCTGATCGAGGGCTACGACGCCACCAAGTTCCCCGCGCAGGAGACCAATTGGACGGCCGGCAAGGCCGCCTTCTACATGGACGGCAACTACGTCACCTCCGAGGTCGCCCAGCAGGTCCCGGCCGGCTGGAAGATGGCCTCGATCCTGCCGCCCACCGCGAAGACCCCGGACGCCGGCCTGTTCGGCTTCGCGATCCCCAAGCGGGCCAGGAACGCGGCCGCCGCGCAGAAGTTCATCGCCTTCTTCCTGCAGAAGAAGCACCTGTCCGGGATCTCCACCACCGCGCTGAACATCACCCCGCGCAGCGACATCCCCGCCCCGGCCGAACTGGCCGACGTCCAGAAGACCCTGGAGGCCCCGACCCTGCGCCTCAGCTTCGACGGCGTGGGCGGCAGCTGGCTGCCCAAGGTCCTGAACGAGAACTACCTGGACCTCTGGCACGGCAAGAGCACGGCCGCCCGGTTCGTCGCCAAGTGCAGGGCCGACCAGGTCACCTACTGGCAGACCCAGGGCTGACGGTGGCGACGACGATCGACGACCCGCCCCGGACGGGCACCGCCCGCGGCCGGTCCGAGCGCGCCCCCCGGGTCGGCGTCGGCCCGCTGGAGCGCCAACGCCGCCGGGTGTTCTGGCCGTTCGCCGCGCCCGCGCTGCTCGTGTACGCGGTGCTGTTCGTCGCCCCGGTCGGCTACGCCCTGTGGACCAGCCTGCACCGGTGGGACGGCATGGGCGGGATGGACTGGCGCGGCCTGCAGAACTACACCCTGCTGTTCCGCGACCCGCGGTTTCGCACCTCCCTGTTCAACACCCTCGAACTGATGGTCATCGGCGGCACGATCACCTTCGTGCTGAGCTTCGCGTTGACCCTGGTGCTGCGCGAGATGCGGGCCAGGCTCTTCGCCCGCTCGGTGCTGTTCTTCCCGTCGCTGGTCAACGGCATGGTCTTCGGCATCGCCGCCGGGTTCCTCTTCTCGCCCACCGGCCCGGTGAACCGGGCCCTGGAGCTGTTCGGGGTGACCACGCCGCCCAAGTGGCTGGCGACGGACAACCTGCTCCCGATGGTCCTGGGCACCCTGGTCTGGACGGCGACCGGCTACTACACCTCGATCATCATGGCGGCCGTCGACCAGATCCCCGATCACCTCTACGAGGCGGCCGAACTCGACGGCGCCGGCCCCTTCCAGCGCTTCCGGCACGTCACCCTGCCGTGCGCCTGGGACGTCATCGCGGTCTGCGCGGTGCTCTGGACCGTCAGCTCGGTGAAGATCTTCGAACTGATCCTGCTCTACGGCGGCAGCACCAACGCCTATCCGCCGGTGAGCAGTTGGAACACCGCCGTGTACGTGTACGCCGAGGCCTTCCCGCAGGGCACCGTCCCCCGGCTGGGCACGGCCACCGCCGCCGCGATCGTCAGCCTGGCCATGGTCACGCTGATCACCGTCGTGCTGCGCCGCCTGCTGCGCCGCGAGCCGATCGAGTACTGACCCGCCGCGTCCCGGCCGGTCGTGTCCCGGCCCCCACACCGCAACCGGAAAGGTCACCACCCGTGCGACGCAGTAACCGACCCACCGGACTCGCGAGCAGGATCGGCACGGCCGCCGTCTGGACCGTCGTCGCCGCCGACCTGCTGCTGGTCCTGTGGATCCTCCTGACCTCGCTGCGCAGCGGCCCCGACATCCTGCGCCACGGCTTCGGCCTGCCGACCAGCCCGCAGACCGGGAACTACACCACCGCGCTCGACGAGGGCGGCTTCGCGCGGGCGGCCCTCAACAGCGTGCTCACCGCCGGACTCTCCTCCGTGGTCGCCGTGGCCCTCGCCGCCCCCTGCGCGTACGCCCTCGCCCGGCGCCGCTCGCGGACCGCCTCGGCGCTGACGACGGCCTTCGCGATGGGCCTCGGCGTGCCCGGCCAGGTGCTGGTGGTGCCGCTGTTCGTCGGCCTGTCCCGGGTCGGCCTGACCGACAGCGACCTCGGCCTGGGGCTGGTCTACGTCGGACTGGCGATGCCGTTCACGGTCTTCCTGCTGACCGGCTTCTTCCGCGGCATCCCCGGCGTGCTGGAGGAGGCCGCCGTCCTGGACGGCGCCGGCCCGCTGCGCACCTTCGTCCTGGTGGTGCTCCCGGTCGCCCGCGGCGGGCTGGTCACCGCCTTCCTGCTGCAGTTCGTCACCGCCTGGAACGAGACTCTGTTCGCCCTGGTCCTGACGAACAGTCAGGGGACGGTCACCCTCCCGGTGGCGCTCTCCTCGTTCGTCGCGGCACAGCAGTTCAACGGCCTGGACTTCGGCACCATGTTCGCCGGGGTCTGCATCATCCTCGCCCCGATGATCGCGCTCTTCTCCTGGATGGGCTCGCGGATCATCCAGGGCATGACAGTTGGGATCGGCAAGTGACCTCGACCCTGCGCACCGACCTGCTCCGCATCGTCGGCACCCCCGATCCGGTCGGCGGCACCCTGCCGATCCTGCACGGCCTGCCCCGGCAGACCGGCGCGGGCGCCGGGGTCGACGACGAGATGCGCCGCAACCTGGCGTACGGGGTGCCGGACACCCTGCTCCCGTACACCCGGCAGGGCGGGTACGACCGCGTCCGCGCCGAGCGCGAACTCCCGTGCGTGGTCCTGGAGAACGAGCACCTCACCGCCACCTTCCTGCCCTCCCTCGGCGGGCGGCTGTGGTCGCTGGTCCACCGGCCGGGCGGACGGGAGCTGCTGCACCGCAACCCGATCCTCCAGCCCGCCAACCTCGCCCTGCGGGACGCCTGGCTGGCCGGCGGCGTGGAGTGGAACCTCGGCACCACCGGGCACTGGCCGCTGACCTGCGAGCCGCTGCACGCCGCCCGGGTGACCGCGCCCGACGGCACCCCCGGCCTGCGGATGTACGCCTTCGAGCGGCTGCGGCGCCTGGTCCTGCGGATGGACGCCTGGCTTCCCGCCGGCTCCCCGGTGCTGTACGTCCGCATCGCCGTGCACAACCCCTCGCCGGCCGAGACGCCGGTGTACTGGTGGTCCAACATCGCCGTGCCCGAGGACCGGGACGTCCGCGTCCTCGGCCCGGCCGACCACGCCTTCCACTGCGACTACGTCAGCGACCTGCGCCGGGTGCCCTTCCCGCAGGTCGACGGCGCCGACCGCAGCTACCCCGGCCGGGCCCTGCGCGCCGCCGACTACTTCCTCGACCTCCCCGCCGGCCGCCGCCCCTGGATCGCCGCACTGGACCGCGCCGGCACCGGCCTCGTCCAGACCTCCACCGCCCGGCTGCGCGGCCGCAAGCTGTTCTGCTGGGGCACCGGCACCGGCGGCAGGCACTGGCAGGAGTGGCTCTCCGGCCCGGGCACCGGCTACCTGGAGATCCAGGCGGGCCTCGCCCGCACCCAGCTGGAACACCTGCCGATGCCGGCCGGCGCCACCTGGTCCTGGACCGAGGCGTACGGGCTGCTGCAGGTCGATCCTGCTGCGGTGCACGGGAGTTGGGAAGGCGCCCGGCAGGCCGCCGGCGAGGCGCTGGACCGGCTGGTCCCGCCACTGGAGCTGGAACGGGCCGACGCGTTCGCCGACCGGTTCGGCGAGCCCGAGGAGGTGCTGTCCCGGGGCGACGGCTGGGCCGCGCTGGAGATCGAGGCCGGCGCCCTGCCCGCCTCGCCCCTCCTGCCCTTCGGCGAGCCGGCGGCCGCCCAGGAACCTTGGCGCCGACTCCTCGGGACCGGCACGCTCCCGGTCTGCGACCCGCCGGCCGAGCCGGTCACCGGGGCGCACTGGCGGCTGCTGCTGGAGGACAGCGCCACCGACTGGCACGCGCTGTACCAGCTCGGGCTGCTGCGCCTGGCGGCCGGGGAGCGGGAGTCCGCGCGCGAGGCCTTCGAACGCTCCGTCGCCGCGCAGGCCTCGCCCTGGGCGCTGCGCTCGCTCGCCCTCCTCACCCCGGACCCGAAGGAGGCCGCCGACCTCCTGCACGCCGCCCACCGACTCCGGCCCGAACTGCGGGAGCTGACGATCGAGACGCTGGAGTCGCTGCGGCGCGCCGGGCGCCCCGCCGACGCGCTCGCGCTGATCGCGGACCTCTCCCCGGCCGACCGGGCGCACGGGCGGATCCGGCTGGCCGAGGCGGAGGCGGCGCACGCCTCCGGCGACGACGACCTCGTCCGGCGCCTGCTGGCCGAGGGCATCCGGGTCGACACCATGCGCGAGGGCGAGCTCTCCCTGGACACCCTCTGGCTCGCCGTCCACCCCGGCACACCGGTGCCGCCGCAGTACGACTTCCGTATGGCCGACGGCTGATCGACGGCCGGCTCCCGCTGATCACCGGCCGATCACCGGCTGATCACCGGCTGATCGACGCCCCCCTCGGACCACTCTCCCGTTCCGCACCCCCCACAGCAGGGGCGCAACGGTGCGCCCCGTCACGGAAGAGGAGTACCAGTTGTCACCACGACGTACCGGACGGGCCCGCGCCCTCGCCGCCGCCGCCCTGGCGGCGCTCGGCGCGGGCACCCTGGCCGCCGCCCCCGCGGCCGCCGACAAGCCGGGCCCCAAACCGGCCCCCACCACGTACACGGTCTCGATCGGCCGGACCGGCTCCTACGCCTACCCCGACGACACGCCCGCCAGTGTCTACACCGACAAGGACGGCACGTTCTACTTCCAGCAGTCCCACTCGCTGTACGGCGCGAAGGACCCCCGGGAGTGGAGCTTCTACACCGGCGCGGATTTCGAGAGCGCCACCCGGTCGGCCGAGCTCAGCGGCGCCGTCGACCCCGCCGACCCGAACGACCGGAACGACGACACCACGGCGCGGTGCAACAACAGCGTCACCGGCCTGCAGTCCACCGACGCGCCGCAGGGCTCCGGGTATTCCCAGCGGAACTTCTGCGACCTGGTCGGGGTCTGGGTCGACCCGGACAGCGGCGACTGGTACGGGCTGGTGCACAACGAGTTCACCCCGCAGCCCTTCGGCGACGGCCTGCACTACGACGCGATCGACTACGCCGTCTCCACCGACCAGGGCCGGACCTGGACCATCAGGGACCACGTCATCACCTCCCCGTACAGCACCGTCCGGGGCGACGACGCGGCGTTCCC
Organism: Kitasatospora sp. NPDC085464; assembly: GCF_044541955.1. Classification (NCBI taxonomy): domain Bacteria; kingdom Bacillati; phylum Actinomycetota; class Actinomycetes; order Kitasatosporales; family Streptomycetaceae; genus Kitasatospora; species Kitasatospora sp. NPDC085464. Next base: position 119,788 of record NZ_JBITTM010000025.1, on the reverse strand, counting down.
CAACCAGACCTACGACTACGGCGACGGCGACCCCCGCCTGTTCGTCGACACCGCCTCGGGCTACTTCTACGTCTACTACGGCTCCCGGATCGTCCCGAAGGCCGGCGTCGGCGGCTCCAACGGCGGCCTGGCCCACGTCGCGCGCGCCCCGATCTCGGGGAAGATGGCGCCCGACTCGTGGCAGAAGTGGTACGACGGCACCTGGTCGCAGCCCGGACGGGGCGGCCTGGAGAGCAACATGGTGCCCGCCACGCCGACCGCGCCGACCGGGTACACCCCGCCCGCGAAGGACTACCACCCGAGCACCCCGGGCTCCGTGGACCAGCAGGTCAAGGCCGGGCAACTCCCGCCCAAGTCACCGCTGTTCATCATGAACATCGCCTACGACGCCTACCTGGGCCTGTACATCGGCGAACCCGAGGTGGTCTCCGGCACCGCCCCGCAGCAGTTCTACGCGACCAAGGACCTCGCCACCCAGCGGTGGAGCCTGATCGGCGACAGCGGCAGCGGCTACACCTCCGGCTCCTGGTACCGCTGGATGCTCGACCCCGCCGCCCGCACCGGCGGCACGGTCCTCGGCAAGACCTTCCGCTCGTACTGCTCTATCGCCTGCGCCACCTCCGACGGCGAGTACGCCGACATCACGATCGCCTCCTCCGGGCCGGCCGCCCCGCCGGTCGACCTGACGAGGACCTACCGGATCCAGAGCGGCAACGGCCGGGTCCTCGTCCAGGCCGCCGGCGGCTCCACGGTCACCTCCGCGGCCAGGGCCGGTGGCTCCGCCCGGGAGTCCTGGAGGTTCCTGGCCCAGGGCGACGGCTCCTACCGGATCGCCAACGCCGCCACCGGGCAGCTGCTGGGCGTCGACTCCGCCTCGACGGCCGGCCGCGCCTGGGGTGCCGCACTGACCGCCACCGGCGCCGTCAACGGGAACGCCACCGTCGGCCAGCAGTGGTTCGTCCTCCCCGGCAAGGGCGGCCAGGGCCGCTTCCAGCTGGTGAACCGATACAGCGGCCTGGTGATCGGCATGTCCGGCGCCTCCGGGCGGCTCGCCGAGACCACGCCCGCCCGCTCCTGGAGCGACACCACCGGCAGCACGGTCGGTGCCGGTCGCACGGCGGCCGAGCAGACCCTCTCCTTCGCCCCGACCGGGCGGGCGCCCGAGGCGGTCGTCCTCACCGCGCCCGGCGACCGGTCCGGCGCCGTGGGCCAGGCCGTCTCGGTGCAGCTCGACGCCACCGACAGTGCCGGCAAGTCGCTCACGTTCACGGCGGCCGGCCTGCCCGCCGGGCTCTCCGTCAGCCCCGCCGGTCTGATCAGCGGGACCCCGACCGCCCCCGGGACCTCGACGGTCACCGTCACCGCCGCCTCCGGCACCGCGAGCGCCTCGGCCGGCTTCACCTGGACGGTCGAGCCGGACCTCAGCGGGGACCACACCCTGACCACGGGCGGCAAGGCCCTCGACGACGCCGACGGCAGCACCACCGCCGGCAACGCCCTCATCACCTGGAGCGCCTCCGGCACCACCAACCAACTCTGGCGGTTCCGCCGGCAGCCCGACGGCACCTACGAGCTGGTCAACGGCCTCTCGTCGATGTGCTCCGACGTCGAAGGCGGATCCACCGCCGCTGATGCCCGGATCATCCAGTGGCCGTGCAGCGGTGGTGCCAACCAGCACTGGAAGCTCCGCCGGACGGCCGACGGCTTGTACACCGTCACCTCGGCCCACAGCGGACTGCTGCTCACCACCGCCTCGACCGCCGACGGCGCCCGGGTGACCCAGCAACCGGACACCGGCTCGCCGCTGCAGCGGTGGTCGCTCGCCTGACCCGGGCGCGCCCGCCGTCCGGACGCACCACGGCCGCCCTCCCCGCAGCGGGGAGGGCGGCCACGGTTCGTTCAGGCGGTCGGGACGGTTCGGACGGTCTGGAAGCGGTCGGCGCCGCGGGCCCAGTGGCCGTGGCGCATGACGGCGACCAGGTCGAAGCTCTCGGAGTCGACGATGACGAGGTCGGCGAGTTTGCCCGTTTCCAGGGAGCCGGTGCGGTGGTCGAGGCCGAGGAGGCGGGCGGGGGTGGTGGACAGCGACTCGACGGCCTGGTTGAGCGTCAGTTTGCCGATGGTGAGGGCTCTTCGGAAGGCCTGGTCGAGGGTGAGGGTGGAGCCGGCGATGGAGCTGCCGTCGGGGAGCATGGCGACGCCGTTGGTGACGCGGACCTGGAGGGGGCCGAGGGGGTAGAGGCCGTCGCCCGTGCCGGCGGCGCCCATGGCGTCGGTGATCAGGGCGACGCGGTGGGGGCCGGCGGTGCCGTAGGCGAGGTCGAGGACCGAGGGGTGCAGGTGCACGCCGTCGTTGATCAGCTCGACGGTGACCCGCTCGTCCTCCAGCAGGGCGACGATCGGGCCGGGGGCGCGGTGGGCGATGGCGGGCATGGCGTTGAAGAGGTGGGTGGCGACGGTGGCGCCGGCGTCGATGGCCTGGAGGGTGGTGGCGTAGTCGGAGTCGGTGTGGCCGACGGCGGCGATGATGCCGAGGTCGGCGAGCATGCGCACGGAGTCGAGGCCGCCGGGGAGTTCGGGGGCGAGGGTGACCATGGTGGCGTGGCTGCGGGCGGCGTCGACGAGTTTGCGGACGAGGGCCGGGTCGGGCTCGCGCAGCAGGTCGGGGCGGTGGGCGCCGCAGCGGCCCGGCGAGATGAAGGGGCCTTCGAAGTGGATGCCGGCCAGCACGTCGTCCTCGACGAGCTCGGAGAGGACGGCGGCCTGGCGGGCGAGCTCGTCGATCTCGCCGGTGACGGTGGAGGCGACGGTGGTGGTGGTGCCGTGGTGCAGGTGGGTCCGGGCGGCGAGCAGGGCCTCCTCGGCGTTGCCGGAGGCGTAGGAGGCGCCGCCGCCGCCGTGGACGTGCAGGTCCACGAAGCCGGGGACGACGGTGTGACCGGTCAGGTCGAGGTCGCCGGGTTCGGCGGCGCCGCCGCTCGTGACGGCCGTGATGCTCTCGCCGCGGACGGTCAGGCGGCCGTCCTCGACGACACCGCCGGGCAGGACCAGCCGCGCACCGGCCAGCACGGTTCGATCGACGGCCATGCGGGTTCCTCCTGGGTTGCCTGGTCAGTGGGGGGCGGCGCCGCGCAGTCGCTCGGCGGCGGTCTCCGGGCTCACGTCGGTGACGAAGGCGTCGAGTCCGGACTCCACGCCCGCCAGGTACTTGAGCTTGCCAGGCGCCCGCCGGATGGTGAACAGCTCCAGGTGCAGGGCGAGTTCGTCGCCGCCGTCCTTCGGTGCCTGGTGCCAGGCCGAGATGTACGGGGTCCGGTTCGGGGCGGCTCCGTCGGGCGCGGGGAACAGCCGGTCGAAGCGGCGCAGCAGGTCGAGGTACAGGCCGGGGAACTCGGCGCGCTCGGCCTCGTCCAGCGCGGTGAGGTCGCGGACCCGGCGGTGGGGGTAGAGGTGGACCTCGTACGGCCAGCGGGCGGCGAACGGGACGAAGGCTGTCCAGTGTTCGCCCTGGAGTACCAGCCGCTCGGGGGTGGCCCGTTCGGCGGCGAGCAGGTCCTCGAAGAGGTTTCGTCCGGTGCGCGCGCGGTGCGCCTCGGCCCGGACGATCATCCGGGTGGTGCGGGAGGGGACGAAGGGGAAGGCGTAGATCTGGCCGTGCGGGTGGGCGAGGGTGACACCGATCTCCGCGCCGCGGTTCTCGAAGCAGTACACCTGCCGGACGTCGGGCAGGGCGGACAGCGCGGCCGTGCGGTCGGTCCAGGCGTCCAGCACCAGGCGGGCGTCGGCCTCGTCGAGGTCGGCGAAGGAGGCGTCGTGGTCGGGGGCGAAGCAGACCACCTCGCAGCGGCCCGAGCCCGGCCGGAGGGTGTGCAGCGGGTCGTCGTCGCGGGTCCCGACGTGCGCAGCCGAGGCCGGGGAGAGTGAGGGGAAACGGTTCTCGAAGACCACGACCCGGTAGTCGGCGGCCGGGACCTCGCTGAGCCGTCCGTCCCGGGAGGGGCAGAGCGGGCACTCGCCGGCCGGCGGGTGGTAGGTCCGCTGCTGGCGGTGGGCGGCGACGGTCACCCACTCGCCGAGCACCGGGTCGAGCCGGATCTCGGAGAGGCTCGTGGCGGGTTCCAGCGGGCGTTCGTCCACGGCGTCGCGGACGTTGCCGGCCGTCCGGTCGTAGTAGAAGAGCTCACGGCCGTCGGCCAACGTGGTCGCGGTCTTGTGCACCGCCGTACTCCTTAAGAGTGGGACGTCGGCCGCCTGCGCCGATCTTCAACAGAATCAAACATATACGATCGCTTGTCAACAGGCCTAGACCTGCAGGCCAAGAAGTCGGCGCCCGGGATGCGCGCTCTCTCCCGCGTCAAAGCTGCTGGTGTTGACCGTAGGTGGCAATCATGTTTGATTATGTCGAAATAGGCTCCCGCCTGTCGGCGCAAGCCGGGCGGGAGCAGGTGCCACATACGCGCGACGCACGGGAGCCGAACAGATGATCGAGCACGCCGCCACCGACTTCGAGGCCGTCCACGGTGCTCGGCCGAGCGGCGTCTGGGCCGCGCCCGGCCGGGTGAACCTGATCGGTGAACACACCGACTACAACGACGGGTTCGTCCTGCCGATCGCCCTCCCGCACCGCGTCGAGGTCACCGCCCGCCGCCGCGAGGACGGCCGGGTGCGGCTGTACAGCGCCCAGGGCAACGGCACGATCACCGATCTCGCGCTCGACGGCCTGACGCCCGGCGTGGTCACCAGCTGGGCGGCCTACCCGGCCGGCGTGTTCTGGGCCCTCGCCGAGGCCGGGCACGCGGTCGGTGGCGCCGACCTGTTCTTCGACAGTGACGTGCCGACCGGGGCCGGGCTCTCCTCCTCCGCCGCCCTGGAGTGCGCCACCGCCGTGGCCCTCGACGACCTGTACGGGCTGGGCCTGTCCGCGCCGGAGCTCGCCCTGGTCGCCCAGCGGGCCGAGAACGCCTTCGTCGGCGTGCCCTGCGGCGTGATGGACCAGATGGCCTCTGCCTGCTGCACGGACGGCGCCGCGCTGTTCCTGGACACCCGGACGCTGGAGCAGCGGCACGTCCCGCTCGACCTGGAAGCGGCCGGGTTCCGGCTGCTGGTGATCGACACCCGGGTCAAGCACGACCTCGGCGACGGCGCCTACGCCGCCCTGCGGGCCGGTTGCGAGCGGGCCGCCGGACTGCTCGGCCTGGACGCGCTGCGCGACCTCCCGCCCGCGGGCCTCCCCGCCGCGCTGGAGCGCCTTCCCGACGACCTCGGCCGCCTGGTGCGGCACGTGGTCACCGAGAACCGGCGGGTGGCCGAGACGGTCGAGCACCTGGACGCCGGCCGGATCGCCGCGCTGGGGCCGATCCTGACGGCCGGACACGCCTCGCTGCGCGACGACTTCCGGGTCTCCTGCGACGAGACGGACCTCGCGGTCGAGGCCGCCGTGGCCACCGGCGCGCTGGGCGCCCGGATGACCGGCGGCGGCTTCGGCGGCTCGGTCATCGCCCTGGTCCGGGCCGTCGATGCGGACCGGGTCGCGGAGGCGGTGCGGTCGGCCTTCCGTACGGCGGGCCACGCCGACCCGGTGGCCTTCACCGCCGTGCCCTCGCCCGGGGCCCGGCGGGTGGCCTGACCGGGTACGGCGCGCAGCCGCCCGGTCAGTCGGCGGTCGGCACCACGACCAGTTCCCCGACGGCGTCGGCGAGCGCGTTGCGGGCCGCCGCCGGAAGGGCGTCGTCGGTGATGAAGCAGTCGACCTCCGCCAGGGTCGCGAAGCTGCTCAGACCGACGACGCCCCACTTGGTGTGGTCGGCCACCACGACGGTGCGGCGGGCGGAGGCGATCAGGGCCCGGTTGGTCTGGGCCTCCGCCAGGTTGGGCGTGGTGAGCCCGGCCTGCTCGCTGGCGCCGTGCACCCCGAGGATCAGCAGGTCGACGTGGAGGGTGCGGATCGCCTGGTCCGCGAGGGCCCCCACCAGGGCCGCGGAGCGGGTGGGAGCCCCGCCGGTCACCAGCAGCGACGGGACGCCCTCCCGCCCGTCGCTCTCCGCCGCCCACAGCAGGTCCGCGATCCGCAGGGAGTTGGTCACGACCGTCAGCTGCGGGATCTCCAGCAGCCGGGAGGCGACCGCGTAGGTCGTGGTCCCCGCGGAGAGCGCGACCACGCTGCCGGGCTCCACGAGCTGCGCCGCCGCGTCCGCCAGGGCGGCCTTGGTGCTCTCCTCCAGCTCGGACTTGACGTCGAAGCCGGGTTCGTACGTGCTCGCCGTGCCCACCGCGATGGCGCCGCCGTGCACCTTCTGGACGGCGCCCTGGCGCACCAGCGCGTCCAGGTCGCGACGGATCGTCATGTCCGACACGCCGAACTGCTCGACCAGCTCGGCGACGCGCACCGCGCCGGCCCTGCGGATGGCCTCCAGGATCAGCGCCTGGCGCTGCGGGGCGAGCAAACTCTGATCAGCCACGGAGGCCCTTTCGATCGATCGGGTTTCTGGTCGTTCCCGCGTCCTGCCGGGGGCCGACCCTGTCACGGTCGTGGACGAACGCGCGCGACCGCTCCGGGAGGGGCGGGGCGCTCGGAGCGTCCGCGTCGACGACCGGGCCGCGTCCGGTCGCGACATGATCCAGTATCCCAGGACGACGGTGCCGCCCACGTCCGCCGGCCGGCCCCGTGGGCGGGGGCGTGCCGCGCCGGCCCGGAAACACGGAGCTGCCGGTGCCACGAACAGGGGTGGCACCGGCAGCTCCGGTCGCGGTCCGGCCGACCCTCGACGGCCGACCGCGCGTTCCGCCGCCGGCCGGTTCCGGACCCGCTGCCACTGCGCGGCGGATCCGGCCACGCAACCGGCCCGGGCGGACGTCATGGGGGTGGTTCCCGTGCGGCGGGGCGGTGCGGTGCCCCGCCGCACGGGGGTCGAGGGGTCAGGCGGGCAGGCCGACCGCCCGCTCGCGGTTGCGGCGCTGCTGGATGACGACGGCGGCGACCAGCAGGGTGCCCTGGGCGACGTTCTGCCAGAAGGCGTTGATGCCCTGGACGGTGAGGCCGTTCTGCAGCGCGCCGAGCAGCGCGACGGCGAGCAGGGTGCCGCCGATGCTGCCCTTGCCGCCCTTGAGGGCGCAGCCGCCGAGCGCCGCGGCGGTGATCGACTGCAGTTCCAGCCCCTCGCTCCCGGAGACCGGCTGGCCGCTGCCGGTGCGCGCGGTGAGCAGCACGCCCGCCAGGGCCGCGACGGTGCCGGAGAGGGCGTAGGCGGCGATCAGGTACTTGTTGAGGTTGATGCCGGCCAGCCGGGCGGCGGTGTCGTTGCCGCCGATCGCGTAGATGTTGCGGCCGATGTCGGTGTACGTGAGCAGGGCGTGCACGGCGGCGGCGGTGAGGATCAGCAGCCAGACCATGGTGGGCAGGCCGGCGATCTTTCCCCGGCTGAGGAAGACGAAGACCGGGTCGTTGAGCACGTAGCCCTGGGCACGGCCGTCCGAGACCAGCTGGGCGACGCCCTTGTACGCGGCGAGGCCGGCCAGGGTGGCGATGGTCGGGTTGACCCGGCCGTAGATGATGACGACGCCGTTGAACAGGCCGATGCCGGCGCCGATGGCGAGCGCGGCGCCGATGCCCAGGTAGGGGTTGCTGCCGGCGGACGTGAAGACCATGGCGCTGGTGACGGAGGCCAGGCCGGCCTGGGAGCCGACCGAGATGTCCAGGCCGCCGCAGATGATCACGACGGTCTGGACGACGGCCAGCAGGCCGGAGATGGTGGCGGCCTCGGCGATGACCTGGATGTTGTCCCAGCCGACGAAGTTGGGGTTGAGCGAGCCGAAGAGGGCGACGACGGCGACGAGGGCGCCGATCAGGCTGAGGTTCTGGCCGCCGATCGCGGCGAGCAGGGCGCGCGGGCCGCCGGACCGGACGGGCACGGCCGCGGCGTCCGGCGCGGGGGCGGTCGGGGGAGTGGCGGTGGTCATGCGCCCACCTCGCTGCGCTCGGTGAGGGCGTTCGCCCACGCGCGCCTTTCGATGGTTCGTTCGCTGCGCTCGTTCACTGGGTCTCTCCGGTCTGGGCGGGGGCGGTGGTGGCGAGGTCGTCGGCCATGGCGAGGGCGAGGATGGCCTCCTCCGTCGCCTGGTCGCGGCTCAGTTCGCCGGTCGTGCGGCCGTTCTGCATCACCACGACCCGGTCGGCGAGGCCGAGGACCTCGGGCAGTTCGGAGGAGATGACCAGGACGGCGGTGCCCTCGCGGGCGAGGTCGGCGATGATCTGGTAGATCTCGGCCTTGGCGCCGACGTCGACGCCGCGGGTGGGTTCGTCGAGGATCAGCAGGTCGGGCTTGCGGGCGAGCCAGCGCGCGAGCACGACCTTCTGCTGGTTGCCGCCGGACAGGGTGCGGACCTCGGCCTCGATGGAGGGGGCGCGGACCCGCAGCCGGTCGGCGTACTCCTGGGCGAGGGCCTTCTCCTGGCGGCGCTTCACGAAGCGCCGGCGGCTGAGCCGGCGCAGGCTGACCAGCGAGGTGTTGTCGCGGATCGTGCGCTGCAGGAACAGCGCCTGGGCCTTGCGCTCCTCGGGGGCCAGGCCGATGCCGGCGGCGATGGCGGCGCGCGGGTCCTTCAGCCGCAGGACCTCGCCGTTGAGGGCGACCGTGCCGGAGCGGATCGGGGCGTCGCCCGCCAGGGCGAGGGCGAGTTCGGAGCGTCCGGCGCCGATCAGCCCGGCCAGGGCGACGACCTCGCCGGCCCGGACCGCCAGGTCGACGCCGTGCACGTCGTCGGTGGTCAGGCCCCGGACGTCCAGGACGACGCGGTCGGTGGCGACCTGCTGACGGACGAACAGCGAGGAGAGGTCCCGGCCGACCATCAGCCGGACCAGCTCGCCCTCGTCGGTGGCGGCGGCCTCGACCACTCCGGCGACCCGGCCGTCGCGCAGCACGGCGATGCGGTCGGCGAGGCGGAAGATCTCCTTCATCCGGTGGGAGACGTAGACGACCGCGATGCCCTCGTCGCGCAGCCGTCCGATCAGGGCGAACAGCGCCTCGACCTCGTGCTCGGAGAGCGAGGAGGTGGGCTCGTCGAAGGCGATCGCCCGCGGCGGGACAGCGCCGGTCAGGGCGCGCATGATCTCGACCAACTGGCGCTGAGCCGCCGTGAGTTGGGAGCCGAGCAGATCGGGGTCGAGGACCTTGTCGAAGCCCAGGCGGGCGAGGTCCGCGGTGATCCGGCGGCGCAGCTCGGCGCGGTCCAGCCGGCGCAGCCGGGTGCGGGGCAGCGAGCCGGCGTAGACGTTCTCGGCGACCGGGACGTGCGGGATGATCTCGGGTTCCTGCGGGATGATCCGGATCCCGGCGCGGCGGGCGTCCTGCGGGGAGTGCAGGTCGACGCTCGCGCCGTCCAGCAGGACGTGCCCCTCGGTGGGGCGGTGGTCGCCGGTGAGGATGCGCAGCAGGGTGGACTTCCCGGCGCCGTTCTCGCCCATCAGGGCGGTGACCCGGCCGGGCGGGAAGGTGAGGCTGACGTCCTTCAGCGCCTGGACGGAGCCGAAGCGCTTGGACACGCCCTCGGCGCTCAGGCCGGGGGAGCCGCTCGGCGGCGGGAGGGGGGACGGTGCGGGTGTGGTCATCGGGGCCTCGCTGGCAGTGCGGTGCGTACGGTCTGGGGAGCCGGGCGGGCGGTCTCCGGGCGCGGCGCCTGCGGTCGCGCGTACGGTCTCCGGGAGCGGCGCCGGTGCGGCGGGTCGGTGCCCGTCCGCCGCCCCGGCCGCTCGACGCGGCGTCAGCTGCAGGACACGCCCGCGGACTGCCAGGTGGTGGCGTCGACCATCTTGGTCGGGGCGAAGGCCTCCTTCGGGAAGTCCTTGCCGTTCTTGAGCTTGTCGAACATGGTCTGCACCGACAGGGCACCGACGTCCTTGCCGTTGATGAACAGGGCGGCCTTCATGCCGGAGGGCTTGCCGGACGCCCAGTCCTTGCACGCCAGGTAGGCGCCCAGGCCGACGCCGTCGATGTCGTTCGGGCTGATCCCGGCGTTCTGCAGGGCGGTGACGGCGCCCTGCACGTTCTCGTCGTTGCAGCCCCACGTCACCCAGTGCTTGACGCCGGGGTTGGCGGTGATGGTGGCGGCGACCTTGTCCTGTGCGCCCGTCGGGGTGTTGTCGGTCGCGACGTCGATCAGCTGCACGCCCGGCACGGCCTGGTCGAAGGCGGCCTTGGCGGCCTTCACGCGGTCGCCGCAGACGGTGACGTCCTGCTTCCAGGCGGAGATGATCCGGGTGTCGGCGGCGTTCCAGCCGGCCTTGGTGAACTCCTCGGCGGCGCGCTTGCCGACCTCACCGCCCATCTGGGCGCCGCTGAACCCGATCCGGGGGACCAGGTCGCCGGCCGCGCACTGCGCCGGGGCGGGGCCGCTGGCGCAGACCTGGTCGTCGGAGGTGAGCAGTGCGGCCTTGGCGTCCCGGGCGGTCTGGACCACCTGCGGGCCGACCGCAGGGTCCGGCACCACGATGATCAGGCCGTTGCTCTTCTGGGCGATCGCGGCCTGCACCTCGCCGACCGTCTTGTTCGCGTCGTTGCCGAGGTTCACCACCTTCAGGTCGGCGCCCAGTTCGGCGGCCTTGGCCTTGGCGCCGGCGGCCTCGTCCACGAAGTACTGCTGGTCGCCCTGCTTCTGCAGGTACGTGATCGAGACCTTGCCGGACACCGGCGCGACCGGGGCGTTCGCGCTGCCGGAGGACGTCTGTCCGGTGGAGCAGGCGGCGAGGCCTAGGGAGGTGACCAGGCCGAGTGCGGTGATCGAGGCGAGGCGGGCGCGGTGGGAGAGGTGCATGGTGGGGGCTCCTGAGGGTGTGGGACCGACCGGCGAGAAGCAACAGAACCGATCAGAAAGCATCGCAATCAAACGCGATGGATCAAAAGAAAGCGCCTGGCCATGAGGTGAGTCAAGCTCATGTTTCCGCCTGGGAGCTATTGAGACCGTCTCGTTATGCCGCGCCACTCCCGGCTCGGCCCGGGGTTGCCCGGAGCCGCCGGATCACATGCGATCTCCCGGATCCAAGCAGGTAATCGAAATGCTGGAGGGAAACTTACTGGTTGGTAGGTCGCCGTCCTGGATAGCTTCGAGCAAAAGCCGGGGCCCCGTCAATGGCAGGTGGCAGGGTCATGGCACCTGATGGGCGGCTGGTCCGCCCGGCGGTGCGGACCAGTCGTCGGCTCGTGGGCATCGTGCCCACGTGCGTTGCATTTCATTCGAAGTTGTTGATTGTTGTTGAAAGTTGGGTCTACTGTCCTCCCCGACGGTCGGCATGCACCCGCCGGCGCCGTTCCGGCTGCCCGTCGGTGAGGCGCGTTCCGGGCGACCCCCATCCCCTGCCGGCCGGTCCGAGGAGCAGGAGCAGTCGAATGAGCACCCCACCCCACCCTTTCCGTCGGGGCGTCACAGCCCTGGCGGCCTTCGCGCTCGGCGTCGCCACCGCCGTCGCGGCCGCGCCGACCGCGGCGGCCGTGCCGACGGCCCCCGCGGCGCAGTCCGTGACACTGGACGGCGCCTCGCCGGGGCGGGCCTACGACGGCCTCGGCGCCATCAGCGGCGGCGGCGCCACCTCCCGCCTGTTGGTCGACTACCCCGAACCCCAGCGCAGCCAGGTGCTGGACTACCTGTTCAAGCCCGGCTACGGCGCCGCGCTGCAGACCCTGAAGGTGGAGATCGGCGGCGACGCCAACTCCTCCGACGGCCCCGAGCCGTCCCACATGCGCACCGCCACCGAGGTCGACTGCAACCGCGGCTACGAGTGGTGGCTGATGGAGCAGGCCAAGGCACGCAACCCCAAGATCACCTTCTACGGCCTGGAGTGGGCCGCGCCGGGCTGGCTCGACGGCGGTGTCTGGTCCCAGGACAACATCGCCTACCTGGAGTCCTGGCTCGGCTGTGCCAAGCAGCACGGGCTGAACATCGGCTACCTGGGCGGCTGGAACGAGCGCGGCTACGACAAGTCCTGGTTCGAGAGGCTGCGCGCCGACCTGGACGGCCACGGCCATCGGAACACCGTGCTGGTCGCCTCGGACAGCGACGACGAGCACTGGTCGATCGCCGCGGACATGGCGGCCGACCCCGCCTTCGCCAAGGCCGTCGGCGTCATCGGCCTGCACGGCACCTGCTGGCACTCGACCCCGGTCTACACCGCCTGTCCGGGCAGTGACACCGCGACCGGTCTGGGCAAGCGGCTCTGGGCCTCCGAGGACGACAACGACAGCTACGGCGCAGACCCGGCCGCCCTGGCCCGCAACGTCAACCGTGAATACCTCGACGCCAGGATCACCTCGGACATCAAGTGGGCGCTGGTCAGCTCCTGGCCCTCGGAGCTGCCGTACGCGGGCGCCGGCCTGATGGCCGCCGACCAGCCCTGGTCCGGCAACTACGCCGTGGGTCGCGACATCTGGGTGATGGCGCACACCACCCAGTTCGCCAAGCCCGGCTGGCAGTACCTGGACACCTCCAGCGGCTACCTCGCCGGCGCCGGCGCCGGCGCCAACGGCGATCCGCACAGCGGGAGTTTCGTGACGCTGAAGTCCGGCCGGGACTACAGCACGGTCATCGAGAGCACCGACGCCGCCGCGGCGCAGACGGTCGATGTCAAGGTCACCGGCGGTCTGTCCACCGGCCCGGTGCACGTCTGGGCCACCGACATGAACTCCACCGACCCGTCGCGGTGGTTCGTCCACACCCAGGACGTGACGCCCAAGGGCGGGTCGTACTCCCTCACCGTGCAGCCCGGTTACGTCTACACCGTGACCACCACCACCGGCCAGGGCAAGGGCACCGCCACCCCGCCGGCCGCCGCGCCGATGCCGCTGCCCTACCGGGCCGACCTCAGCGGCTACTCCGCCAAGGCCACCGCCCGCTACTTCCACGACTGGGCCGGCGCCTTCGAGACCGCGCCCTGCCCGACCGGGGCGACCACCCCGATGTGCCTGCGCCAGGTCATCACCCGGGCGCCCATCCCGTGGCACGACGACATGAACTACACCCCGCTCACGCTGATGGGCGACCCGTCCTGGGCCCACTACCAGGCGAGCACCGACGTCGTCCTCGAAGAGGCCGGTACCTCCGCCGAACTGCTCGGCCGCATCGACCACGTCGACCACGACCGCTCCGGCTACCACCTGAAGATCGACGACACCGGCGCCTGGAGCCTGTTCACCGAGGACCGGTCCGGCACCGACACCGTGCTGGCGAGCGGCAGCTACCCCGGCGCCGGGGCCGGCACCTGGCACAACCTCACGCTGGCCGTGCAGGGCCAGAGCATCACCGCGTCGGTCGATCACACGCAGGTCGCCTCGGTCGCCGACGCCGGCCACGGCATCGGCCAGATCGGCCTGGGCGTGGGAGGCTTCCAGCACGCCGACTTCGCCAACACCGGCGTCACGCCGTTGACCGCCCCGGCCACCCACACCGTGACCAGCGCCAACAGCGGCAAGTGCCTGGACGTCACCGGGGCCTCGACGGCCGACGGCGCGCTGATCGTCCAGTGGGCCTGCGGGGCCG
>NZ_JBITTM010000025.1:0-106169 GCF_044541955.1 Kitasatospora sp. NPDC085464 | reverse complement strand
CGGCAAGGCCAACCAGCAGTGGTCGCTCGTCCCGGTCGCCGGAACCGGCACCGTTCAGCTGGTGTCGGCGAACAGCGGCAAGTGCCTGGACGTCACCGGGGCCTCGACGGCCGACGGCGCGCTGATCGTCCAGTGGGCCTGCGGGGCCGGCAAGGCCAACCAGCAGTGGTCGCTCGTCCCGGTCGCCGGAACCGGCACCGTTCAGCTGGTGTCGGCGAACAGCGGCAAGTGCCTGGACGTCACGGGCGCCTCGACGGCCGACGGCGCGACGGTCGTCCAGTGGACCTGCGGCAGCGGCCGGGCCAACCAGCAGTGGACCGTCTCGTAACGGGACCGGCGAAGCAACTCCCCTCCCGCGTCGTGCCGGGCGCCTCCGGGCGCCCGGCACGGATCCCCCACCCCTTCCCACCAGGAGACGCCCATGGGTCGTCAACACCTGTCATCCGCCTGGCGCACCGCCCTGAGCGCGGCACTCGTGCTCGCCGGCGCGCTGGGCGGCCTCACCGCGCCGTCGGCCGCCCGGGCCGCCGCGCCGCAGGCCGCCGCCTCCACCGCGATCACCATCGACGGCACCAAGCCGGGCCTCACCTTCGACGGGGTCGGCGCGATCTCCGGCGGCGGTGGCAACTCCCGCCTGCTGGCGGACTACCCGGAGCCCCAGCGCAGCCGACTGCTCGACTACCTGTTCAAACCCGGCTACGGCGCTTCGCTGCAGGTGCTGAAGCTGGAGATCGGCGGCGACACCAACTCCACCGACGGCGCCGAGCCCAGCATCGAGCACACCCGGGGCACCGTCGACTGCAACCAGGGCTACGAGTGGTGGCTGGCCGAGCAGGCCAAGGCCCGCAACCCCGACATCAAGTTCTACGGGCTGTCCTGGGGTGCCCCCGGCTGGATCGGCAACACCGGTGACGGCGGCAACTTCTGGTCCCAGGACTCCGTCGACTACCTGATGTCGTGGATGGGCTGCGCCGCCCAGCACCACCTGACCGTCTCCTACCTCGGCGGGTGGAACGAGCGCGGCTTCGACAAGGCCTGGTACGAGAACCTCAAGAGCACGCTCGTGGCCCGTGGCTACGGCGCCACCAAGGTCGTCGCCGCCGACGACACCTGGGCCGTGGCCGACGCCATGGCCACCGACCCGGCGTTCAGGAACGCCGTCGACATCGTCGGCGTGCACTACCCCTGCGGGTACATGAGCTCCTTCACCGACTGCCCCAGCACGCCGACCGCCCAGGCGCTCGGCAAGCCGCTGTGGGCGAGCGAGAACGGCTCCGAGGACGCCGACGCGGGCGCCCCGGCGGTGGCGCGCGGGATCAACCGCGGCTACCTCGACGGGAAGATGACCTCGTTCCTCAACTGGCCGGCCATCGCCGCGCTCTACCCCGACCTGTTCTTCTCCACCGACGGCATGTCGATCGCCGACCAGCCCTGGTCCGGCAACTACAGCATCGGCAGGACGACCTGGGTCACCGCGCACACCACCCAGTTCACCAAGCCCGGTTGGCGTTACATCGACTCCGCGAGCGGCTACCTCGGCGACGCCCGTACCAACGGCAGCTACGTCACGCTGAAGGGCACGAACGGCCGCGACTACAGCACCGTCATCGAGACGATGGACGCCACCGCCGCCCGGACCGCGAGCTTCACCGTGACGGGCGGCCTGTCCACCGGCAAGGTCCACGTCTGGTCCACCGACCTCCACTCGACGAACCCCGCCGACTGGTTCGTCCACCAGCAGGACGTCACCCCGGCCCACGGCTCGTACACCCTCACCCTGCAGCCCGGGCGGGTCTACACCGTGACCACCACCACCGGCCAGGGCAAGGGCACCGCCACCCCGCCGGCCGCCGCGCCGATGAAGCTGCCCTACGCCGACGGCTTCGAGACCCCGGCCACGACCACCTCGCCGAAGTACTTCGCGGACATGAACGGCGCCTTCCGGACCGTCGCCTGCGGCGGCGGCCGCACCGGCACCTGCCTGCGCCAGATGGCGCCGACCAGGCCGATCAACTGGACGGACGAGCCGTACAGCGCGCCGTACACGATGATGGGCGACGGCAGCTGGTCCAACTACACCGTCACCGCCGACACGATGTTCGAGCAGTCGAGCACCGTCGAGCTCCTCGGCCGGGTCAACCAGCAGGGCCGCAACAACAACGGCCTGAACGCCTACCACCTGCGGGTGAGCGACACCGGGGCCTGGTCCATCGACAAGAGCGACACCCGCTGGAACTTCACCACCCTCGCGAGCGGCACCACCACCGCCCTCGGCACCGGCCGCTGGCACACCGTCGCGCTCGCCCTGGACAACGCGACCCTCACCGCGAGCATCGACGGCACCACCGTGGGCAGCGCGACCGACACGAGCTTCACCAACGGCCGGGCCGGCCTCGGCGTGACGGGCTACCAGACCGACCAGTTCGACAACTTCGCCCTCACCCCCGGCACCCCGACCACCCACACCGGCCCGATCGCCTCCGCCCTGCCCGGCACCTGCGCCCGGCCCGCTGCCGGCACCAGCGGCGCCGCCGTCCAGCTCTGGGCCTGCGACGGCAGCGCCGAGCAGGTGTGGACCCGTACGAACGGCACCCTCACCCACAACGGCAAGTGCCTCGACGTGACCGGTGCCGCCACCGCCAACGGCAGCACGGTCGAGCTGTGGGACTGCACCGGCGGCGCCAACCAGCAGTGGACGCCCCAGCCGGACGGCACCCTGAGGAGCGACCAGTCCGGCCGCTGCCTCGACGATCCGGCGGCGGCCACCGCCGACGGCACCCCGCTGGAGATCTGGGACTGCAACGGCGGCGCCAACCAGCGCTGGACCCTGCCGTAGCCTCCGGCCGCCCGCCCTACTCCGGACACCTGCCCGGCCCCGCGCGGAAACCCCGCCCGGGGCCGGGCGGTTCGTGTGCGCCGGTGACCGCGGCGGCGAGGGCGTGGGTGACCGCGCTCAAAGTTGTCTGGTCAAGTTTGGTAGGCGTTCTTCCGGTGGACAGCGCCGGCCGGTACTTATGTCCCGCTCATGGCGAACAGCCATGGCACCCACCCTCACCAACGGGACGAGGTACCCCCCATGAGACTGCGCTTGAGCTCCCTCGGCGGGCTGCTCGCCGCCCTCCCCCTGGTCGGCGCACTGGTCGTCGCCACCCCCGCCACCGCCGGGGCCACGGGCGGCAGCGGCAACCTGATCGTCAACGGCGACGCGGAGGCCGGCGGCTACTGCACCGGCGACTGGAGCGCGGCCGCCACCGTCCCCGGCTGGACCGTCCAGGCCGGCGGCATCGACGTCATGTGCCACTCGGTCGCGTCCTTCGGCCTGCCGAACGACGGCCGGACGCCCGGCAAGGCCTTCTTCGGGCCGGGCAACTTCGGCGACGGCTCGATGGCCCAGACCGTCGACGTCTCCTCGGCCGCCACGGCGATCGACGGCGGCGGCGTGCACTTCAACCTCGCCGGCTGGCTGGGCGGTTGGACCGTCAACAGCGGCTACGTCGCCGTCAGCCTGCACTTCCAGGACGCCGCCGGCCGCCCGCTCGGCGCCACCGCCAAGCTGCCGACCGTCTCCGCGACCGACCGCGGCCTGAGCACCCGGTTCCTCTCCCGCAGCGCCACCGGAGCGGTCCCGGCCGGCACCCGGTCGATCCAGGTCGAGGCGCAGTTCCTCTCCACCTCCAGCGAGAGCGGCTACCTGGACAACCTCTCGCTCACCCTGGACACCCCGGTCGCCCCGCCCGCGCCGCTCGGCCCGCCGGCGTCCGCCGTACCGGGCTACGACCACGTGTTCGTCGTCATGATGGAGAACACCGACTACACCCAGGTCATGAACGACCCGGCGGACACGCCGTTCATGCACACCCTGATGTCCCAGGGCGCCACCCTCACCGACTCCCACGGCGTCTACCACCCCAGCGACGAGAACTACCTGGCCATCGCGGGCGGCGACACCTACGCCAAGGGCGCCACCTACTTCCCCGACATCAACTCCCCCCAGCGCAACCTCGGCGACACCATCGAGGAGGCCGGCAAGACCTGGAAGGCCTACGAGCAGGGCATGGGCACCCCCTGCAACACCGGCAAGAGCAGCGACAGCTACTACGAGCCCGACGACGCGCCGTTCATCAACTACACCGACATCAGCGGCAACCCGGCCCGCTGCGCGGCGCACCTCTTCGACACCACGCAGCTCACCACCGACCTGCAGTCCGCGGCCACCACGCCGAACTTCTCCTGGATCGCCGCCGACGACTACTACGACGGCGAGGCCTCCGGCAACGGCAGCGCCGCCAGCCTGAAGGTGCAGGACGGCTGGCTGCAGCAGACCCTCGCCCCGGTGCTGTCCTCCCCGGCCTGGACCCAGCAGCGCTCGCTGCTGCTGCTGACCTGGGACGAGAGCCACGCCGAGGCGTACAACCACCTCGTCACCGTCGCCGTCGGCTCGCAGGGCACCGTCCCGGCCGGGACCAGCAGCCCGCTGCACTACGACCACTACAGCGTCGGCCGCACCATCGACCAGGCCCTCGGCCTGCCGGGCCTGACGGCCAACGACACCTACGCGACGCCGCTCAACGCCGCCTTCGCGCCGTCCCGGGCGACCGCGCCGACGCTGACCGGCGACCTGAACGCGGTGGCCGGCGGCGGCAACGTCACGCTGCGCTACGCGCTGCCGAACGCCT
Source organism: Kitasatospora sp. NPDC085464 (assembly GCF_044541955.1). Classification (NCBI taxonomy): domain Bacteria; kingdom Bacillati; phylum Actinomycetota; class Actinomycetes; order Kitasatosporales; family Streptomycetaceae; genus Kitasatospora; species Kitasatospora sp. NPDC085464. The sequence continues at coordinate 101,493 of NZ_JBITTM010000025.1, read as the reverse complement.
CCCAGGCCGGTGCGAAGAACTGGGTCGGCTTCTACCCGGCGGGCGTGACCCCGGGCTCGCGGTCCTCGCTGACCTGGTCCTACACGCCGAACCAGAGCGGCGCGGTCACCTTCGCCACGGGCAAGCTGGGCGGTGCCGGCGCGTACGACGCGTACTTCCTGGCCAACGACGGCTACTCGGTGCTGGCCGGCCCCTTCCGGGTGACCGTCGGCTGACGCCGCGCCCGGTGCGGCGGGGTCGGGGCAGGACCCCGCCGCACCGGGCATCCGGCCGCGTCCCCGGCGGGCGGGCCGGTCCGGGTGACCGCGGCCGTCGTCCGGGTGCTCAGGCGGCGGCGAGGCCGAACCTGGCGCGGTGCGAGGCGGGGACCAGGCCGGTGTACTCCGGGTGCTTGGTGATCCAGCCGCGGATGAACGGGCAGTAGGGCAGGACGGAGAGCTTCTGCTCGCGTGCCGCGTCCAGGGCGGCGCGCGCCAGCTTGCCGCCCAGCCCCCGGCCCCCGAAGCGGGGGTCGATCTCGGTGTGGATGAAGGCGATCTCGTCGCCGGAGCGGTGGTACTCGGCGAAGCCCGCGAGTTCACCGTCGTCGTGGATCTCGAACCGCGACATCTCGGCGTTGTCGACGACGGACTGCTCCATGGTTCCTCCTCCTGGGTGCGGCCCGATCGGGCCGACGAGAAGGACTGTAGTTGAAGAATCAACATTCGTCGATCGACATGCGCCGAGGGGTCGCCGACCCGGGGGTGGCAGTCGGCCCGGGCCGCCCGCACGAGGCCGCGGGGGACCGGCGCCGACTGCCGGGTGCGGTCCGTCAGAAGGCGACGATGCCCTCGCCGCCGACGCCGCGGGGAACGACCTGGGAGCCGATCGGCGTGAGGGACCCGTCGTCGCCGATCGCGAACTCGTCGAGGATGCCGTTGACGCCGGTCTGGACGTAGAGGAAGTGCCCGTTCGAGGAGACCGCGGCGTCGACGGTGCCGGGATCGGTGGGCGTGTTGCCCAGCGCGGTCAGCCGGCGGCCGTGGTCGGCGGTGCGGAAGCCGCTGAGGGTCGAGCTGCCCGCGTTGGAGGCGTAGAGCAGGTCGCGGACGGCGACGATCCAGCAGGTGGCGGACTGGTTCGTGGGCGCGAACGCCTCCTGCGTCGCGGTGCCGTCGCGATGGACCGTGAAGGTGGCGACGGCGTTGGTCCCGGCCTCGGTCAGGAAGAGGCCGTGCCCGCCGTTCGGGACGAAGGCGAAGGGCACCGCCCCGGGCAGGGTCGTCGTGACGGGCGTGTCGGCGGGGGTGCCGGAGCGGTCGAGGTTGAAGACCAGCAGGCTGCTGCCGTTCGCCTTGGTGGTGACCACGAGCTGGGAGCCCTCGCCGGTGAAGCCCACCTGCCCCGGGGTGTTGGTGAACTGCGGAGTGGCGTTCGGGTCGAGCCCCAGCGGACGGTTCCGGTCGGCCCGCGCCTCCAGGCGGCGGTCGTGCACGGTGTAGCCCTGGATCGAGCCGCCGTCCAGGGCGTTGAGGACGTAGACGGCGTCGTCGTGCACCGCGACGCTCACCGGGAACCGGCCGCCGGAGCCGACGACCTGGCGCAGGGCGAGGCGGTCGCCGTCCACCGAGAACACCGAGACGGTGTCGCTGCCGGCGTTCACCGCGTACAGGAGGGCGTGGCCCGGGTCGTAGGTGAGGGAGCCCTGCGAGGCCAGGTGGTCGGCGACCGATCCGTCCAGCACGCCGCCGAGGCCGTGGGTGTCGTAGGTCCCGGCCGGGGTGAGCTGCCCGCCCTCCGCCCGCCGGTAGGCGACGACCTGATTGCCCGCCGGGTCGTCGGTCTGGACGAACACGGCGTGGTGCCCGCCGCGCGGGTGTCCGGCGCCGCCGTGCGTCGCGGCGGCCGCGGACGGGGCGCAGACGGCTGCCGCCGCGAGCGCGGTCGCGAGGGCGACGGCGAGCCGAGTGGTCTTCTGCATGGGGTTCTGCCTTCCAGGGGTCCGTAATCGATCCCGGCCCGGGGCTGGGTGCCCGGCCGGGAGTCGGGGCGACGGGGGCGAGGGTCGTGGCGGGTGCCTTGGGTGCCCGTCATATCGCCCCGCGATACGGTATGTGACGTTTTGTCCGAAACCACTGAGGCCGACGGTGTCGGTCCCGACCGCCCCGGCGCGGCCGCGGATGCGGAGCGAAGCGGCGTACGTGTCGCTCGGGGGCGCGTGCGCCGGGGTGCAGCACAGTGGGGGGACGACGGCGCCGAGGGACAGCGAGCAGCGATGGGAATCCGGGTCGGATGCGGCGGAAGCGCGCGGTGTCATGAGTGACACCGCCTGGACCGGCGCGGCGGTGGCCGGTGTCGTGGCCGTCTACGCGCTCGGGTCGGCGCGGCTGGCTCGGTCGCCGGTGTCCGCCGCGATGGTGTTCGTCGGCTGCGGGATCCTGATCGGACCGGTCGGCCTCGACCTGGTGAGCCTGGCGAACGACGCCGGACCGCTGCTCGCGCTCCTGGAGGCCGCCCTCACCCTGGTGCTGTTCACCGACGCCACGTCGGTGCGCCTCGGGGACCTGCGCACCGGCGGAGCGCTGCCGGGCCGGCTCCTCGGGATCGGCCTGCTGCTCAGCATCGGGGCGGGCTGGCTGCTGGCCTGGCCGCTCCTGCCGGGGCTGACGGCCTGGGAGCCGGCGCTCGTCGGTGCGATCCTCGCCCCCACCGACGCCGCGCTCGGCGCGAGCGCCATCTCCGACCCGCGGGTGCCGCGACTGGTCCGTCAGACGCTGAACGTGGAGAGCGGGCTGAACGACGGCATGGTGCTGCCCTTCTTCGTCCTCTTCCTGGCCGGCGTCCCGGGCACCTCCTACGCGGAGGAGGGCGTGGGCGGGACGTTCTGGCGCGCGCTCCTGCTCAGCACCGCGTTCGGCCTGGCCCTCGGCTGGGGCGGAGGTCGGCTCCTGCGGTGGGCGGCGGCGCGCGGCTGGGTCACGGGCGAGTGGCGCCAGATCTACGTCCTCGCGGTGGCCTTCGCCCCGTACTCGCTCTCCGTGGTCACGCACGGGAGCGGTTTCATCGCCGCGTGGGTGGCCGGTTTCGCGTTCGCGCAGGGGCTGGGGACGGGCCGGCCCGCCGGGGCCGAAGCGCCCGCCGCAGCCGGCCGGCCCGCCGCCGCCGCCGGGCCCGCCGCGGACGACGGGCACACGACCGACCTGGCGGAGTACCTGGGTGGCCTGCTGGCCGTGCTGAGCCTGCTGTTCTTCGGCGCGGTGCTGCTCGGCCCGGCGTTGGAGCACCTCGGCTGGCGGATCGTCGGCTACGCCGTGCTCAGCCTCACCGTGGTGCGGATGGTGCCGGTGGCCCTCGCCCTCGTCGGCAGCGGGCTGCGGCCGCCCACGGTGCTCTACATCGGCTGGTTCGGGCCGCGCGGCCTCGCCTCGATCGTGCTCGGGCTCCTCGTCGCCGAGGAGCACATCACCGCGGTGGAGACGATCGGGCGGGTGGTCGCGGTCACCGTCGGCCTGAGCGTGCTGCTCCACGGCGTGTCCGCGGTGTGGGCCGCGGGCCGATACGGCGGGTGGTACCGGCGGGCCGCCGGCGCACTGCCGGGGTTGCGGGAGAGCGCGAGCGTACCGGCCGTGCGACGGCGTCGCAGGATCACCCTGGTCCACCGGCCGGACAACTGAGCGCCACCTTTCCACGGCGTCACCATGCTCACGACGAGCTGACCCGGAGTGCTCCCGTCATCACAGGTCACAGGGCACGTCCTGGTGGTCGGGACGTCCGCGGTCGCTTGCCGCCCGGCCGATGCAGCTCCAAAGCCTCAGCACAAGATGCACACATCCCCTTCTTCGGGCGGCCCTGATGCTCTAGATTGACCGTGCTTCGCGAGTTTGGGCACGAGTGGACAAATGGTGATCTACGGGTCCGGCCCTGCGGACGGCCAGCCGCCGTGCCCCGGCGCCGGACGTGGGGGTGATCGATTCTTGGAGCCCGAGAGGGCGCTTGGCGTGCCGGGAGCAACCGTCGACGGGTCCCCGCGCGCATCGGGAGGCGGGCGGGACGTACGGGTCCGCTGCCGCCGGGGTGGGATGTTCACGTAGCGCTGCAACAACCGGTTTTGCCATGTCGCGGGGAGGCGGGGGCGTCCTTGCGGAAGGAACGGCGCGGCGCGGGAGGCGGTGCCTCCCGGGGGAGGAACAGTGCGGGAGGCGCATGCGCCTCCCGGGGGGAGGAACCGTGTGGAGCGAACACGTCGAACCCACTGGTGACCTGGAAAACGCTGTGGAGGAGGGGGAGTTAGCCGACTCGTTCCGGTCGGCCCGGGGGCGCCCGGGGAACGGGGCGATCAAGCGGCCCGCGCGGCACTGGGAGCAGCGGTACCGCCGGACCGTGATCGTCAGTGACACCGTGGCCACCGCCTTCGTCGTGGCGGCGATCGGGGGCTTCTTCGGGGTCCGCGACGCGGCCAACTGGCACGAGAAGTGGGGGATCCTGGCCTTCGGCACCGAACTGCTGGTGCTGGGCGCGCTGACGGTGACCCGCTCCTGGGCGCCGGCCGTGCTCGGCCAGGGTGCCGAGGAGTTCCGCCGGCTCGGACGCTCGCTGTTCACGGCGGCCGTCGTCCTGGCCCTCGGCGGGATCGCCCTCAGCTCGCACAACATCAGGCTCTGGATCTTCGTCGCCATCCCGGCGATCACGCTCGTCACCATGACCGAGCGGTACCTGCTGCGCCTTCGGCTGCACAAGCAGCGCAACGAGGGACTGTGCCTGCGCCCGGTGCTCGCCGCCGGGAGCGTGGCCACCGTGCGCGACCTGATCGCCCGGACCCGCAAGTTCCCGCACCTCGGCTGGCGGGTGGAGGCGGTGTGCACGCCGGACGGCCTCGGGCCCGACGGCGACCGGCTGGACGGCGTGCCGGTCGTCGGGCGGCTGACGGACGTCGCCAACCACGTCCGCCGCGACGGCTACCGGGTCGTCGCGATCACACCGGACCCGCACTGGTCGCCGGACCGGCTGCAGCGGCTGGCCTGGAACCTCGAAGGCAGCGACGCCGAGATGGTCGTGGCGCCCGTGCTGATGGAGGTGGCCGGCCCGCGGCTGCACGTCGACGCGGTGCTCGGGATCCCGATGCTGCGGGTGAGCATGCCGACGTTCACCGGGGGGCGCCGGGTGGTCAAGGAGGTCGTGGACCGGCTGGGCGCCGCCGTCCTGCTGGTCCTCCTCGCGCCGCTGATGCTGTTCGTCGGGCTGCTGGTGCTGGCGGACAGCCGGGGCGGGGCGTTCTACCGCCAGCACCGGGTCGGCAAGGACGGCCGCGAGTTCACCATCGTCAAGTTCCGCACCATGGTCGTCGGCGCCGACCGGGCGCGGGCCGGGCTGGCCGACCGCAACGAGGGCGCCGGCCTGCTGTTCAAGCTCCGCCGGGACCCTCGGGTGACCAGGGTGGGAGGAGTGCTGCGCCGGTACTCGCTTGACGAGCTCCCGCAGCTCGTCAACGTGCTCACCGGCTCGATGTCGCTCGTCGGCCCGCGGCCGCCGCTGCCGGAGGAGTCCGCGGCGTACGGCCCGGAGATCCGGCGGCGGCTGCTCGTCAAGCCCGGGCTCACCGGCCTGTGGCAGATCAGCGGACGCAGCGACCTGCCGTGGGAGGAGGCGGTGCGGCTGGACCTGCGGTACGTGGAGGACTGGTCGCTCGCCCTGGACACGGTGATCTTGTGGAAGACGCTGCGGGCCGTGCTCCAGGGACAGGGGGCCTACTGATGGGTGGGGGGCGTCGTCCGGACGGCGCGCGGACGGCAGGCCGCAGGGGCCTGCCCGAGGGGAGGAACGGGTCATGAGGGTGAGCGTCCTGGGGCTCGGCTACGTGGGCTGCGTGTCGGCCGCGTGCCTGGCCAGCCTGGGGCACGAGGTCATCGGGGTGGACGTGAACCAGGTGAAGGTCGACCTGGTCAACGAGGGCAAGGCCCCGGTGGTCGAGGAGCGGATCGGCGAGCTCATCGCCGAGGTCGTGCGGACCGGGGCGCTGCGCGCGACCGCCGACGTCCGCGAGGCGATCATGGGCAGCGACGTGTCGCTGGTCTGCGTGGGCACGCCGTCGGAGCCCAACGGCAGCCTGTGCACCACCTACCTGGAGCGGGTCACCGAGCAGATCGGTGCCGCGGTGGCCGAGCGGGGCGGGCGGCAGACCGTCGTGTTCCGCAGCACCATGCTCCCGGGCACCTGCCTGAACCTGCTGGTCCCGATCCTGGAGAAGTACGCCGGCGGCACCGCCGGGGTGGACTTCGGAGTCGCCGTCAACCCGGAGTTCCTGCGCGAGGGCACGAGCGTGCGGGACTTCTTCGATCCGCCCAAGACCGTCATCGGCGAGCTCGACCCGGCCGGCGGCGACGTGGTCGCGGCGCTGTACGAGGGCCTGCCCGGCGAGGTGTTCCGGGTGCCGGTCCCGACGGCCGAGGCGATCAAGTACGCGGACAACGCCTTCCACGGCCTCAAGATCGGCTTCGCGAACGAGCTGGGCGCGGTGTGCCGGGCGCTCGGGGTGGACTCGCACCAGGTGATCGACGTCTTCCTGGCGGACCGCAAGCTGAACGTCAGCCCCGCCTACCTGCGGCCCGGCTTCGCCTTCGGCGGCTCCTGCCTGCCCAAGGACCTGCGCAGCCTGGTCCACGCGGCGCAGCGGGCCGACGTCGCGGTTCCCATCCTCGCCCACGTGCTGCCCTCCAACGCCGAACACCTGCAGCGCGCGGTGGAGTTGGTCGAGCGCACCGGCAAGCGCCGGGTGGGCCTGTTCGGCCTCTCGTTCAAGCCCGGCACCGACGACCTGCGCGAGAGCCCGCTCGTCGAGCTGGCGGAGCGGCTCTTCGGCAAGGGCTACGACCTGCGGATCTACGACCCCAACGTGAACCTCTCCCGGTTGCTCGGCGCGAACCGCGAGTACATCGAGACCCGGCTGCCGCACCTCGCGCAGCTGCTCGCGGAGTCCGTCGACGAGGTGCTCGAACACGCCGAGGTGTGCGTGGTCGGGACCAGGGAGCCGGCCGTCCTGTCGGCGCTGCCCCATGCCGGCGGCCCGGAGATCATCGACCTCATCCGCCTTCCCGACGCCGACGTGCGCCGGACCGAACCGGGGTACACCGGCCTTGCTTGGTGACGCGTCGTTCAGCGAGCCGGTCGGCGACGGCGCGGGCCGCCGCGCGCTGGTCCTGGTGGAGAACCTGTCGGTGCCGTTCGACCGGCGGGTGTGGCAGGAGTGCACGACACTGCGCGACGCGGGCTGGGAGGTGCACGTCGTCTGCCCGCGGGGCACCAAGCGGGACACCGAGCCGGAAGCGGTGATCGACGGCGTGCGGATCCACCGCTACCCGTTGCGCGCGGCCACCGGCGGGCCGGCCGGCTACCTGCAGGAGTACGGATCGGCGCTGTGGCACACCGCCCGGCTGGCCCGCAGGGTCGGCCCGGTCGACGTGGTCCACATCTGTAACCCGCCGGACCTGCTGTTCCTGCCGGCCCTGTGGCTGAAGCGGCGCGGGGCGCGGATCGTCTTCGACCAGCACGACCTGGTGCCCGAGCTCTACCTCTCCCGGTTCGACCGCGGCGCGGACCTGCTCCACCGCGCCGTGTGCGCGCTGGAACGGTGGACCTACCGGTCCGCGGACGTCGTGCTGGCCACGAACGAGAGCTACCGGGACGTCGCGCTGCGCCGCGGCGGCCGGCGGCCGGAGGACGTCTTCGTGGTGCGCAGCGCGCCCGACACCGACCGGTTCCAACCGGTGCCGCCCGAGCCGGAGTTGAAGCGCGGCAAGCCCCATCTGCTGTGCTACCTCGGTGTGATGGGCCCGCAGGACGGCGTCGACTACGCCTTGCGGGCCCTCGCGAAGCTGCGCGACGAGCAGGGGCGGACCGACTGGCACGCGGTGTTCGTGGGCGGCGGCGACACCTTCGACGCGATGGTGGAGCTGTCCCGGCGGCTCGGTCTCTCGGAGCAGGTGGAGTTCACCGGGCGGGTGCCGGACGCCGACCTGGTGCGCTACCTGTCCAGCGCCGACGTCTGCCTCTCGCCCGACCCGCGCAACCCGCTCAACGACGTGTCGACCATGAACAAGGTCCTGGAGTACATGGTGATGGGGCGGCCGATCGTCTCCTTCGACCTCCGGGAGGCGCGGGTCTCCGCCGGTGACGCCGCCGTCTACGCGCCCGCGAACGACGAGGCCGAGTTCGCCGCGCTCATCGCGCGGCTGCTGGACGATCCGGAGGAGCGCGGCCGGATGGGCAAGCTCGGTCAGGAGCGGATCAACGGGCCGCTCGCCTGGCGGAACTCCCAGCGATCGCTGCTCGCCGCGTACGCCGCCGCCTGCCGTGGTCGGGCGCCGGTGTCGGCGGGCGGCCCGAACCGGGCAGGGAGAAGGCCCCGCCGTTGAGCGATGAAACGATACGTCTGGTCACGATCGGTTGGATCCTGCGTCGGCGCTGGCGGCTCCTCGCCGTCCTCGCCGTGCTGGGTGCGCTCGTCGGCTACGGCACGTCCTTCCTGTTCCCGCCGCGCTTCACGGCGTCGGCGTCCGTCCTGCTGCCCGGGGCGTGGCAGGAGCGCGAGCTGCTGACCCAGGCGGAGATCGCGAGCAGTTCGGTGGTGGTCGACCGCGCGGCCGCCGCGCTCGGCTGGAGCGGCGTCACCGGCACCGCGCTGCAGGACCGGGTGAGCGCCACGGCCGCCGACGGGAACATCATCAAGATCTCGGGCACGGCCGAGACCCCGGAGCGCGCCCAGCAGCTCTCCGACCAGGTCGCCCAGCAGTTCGTCACCTTCGCCGCGCGGATCGCCGGCGACAGCACCGACCCCGCGGCGTCCCAGCCCGAGGCGCTGCGGCAGATGGTGGTGCAGGCCAGTCGGCGCATCACCGACCTGGCCGACGCGGCCGATCCGGGGCAGACCGTGGAGAGTGTGCAGACCCGCACCGAACTCGCCAAGCTGCGCACCGCGCTGCAGGACGCCGTCAAGAAGCTGGACCAGGTCGACCCGGCGGCGAACCGGGCCAACATGGTCGTCATGGGGCCGGCCGCCCGGCCGACCGGCGAGGCACCGCCGACGCGGATGCAGCTCGTCGTCGCCGGGGCGCTGCTGTTCCTCGTCCTCGCCGTCATCGGCCACCTCACCGCCGCACGGATGAGCCGCCGCCCGCGTACCGAGCCCGAGATCGCCGCGGCGCTGGGCTCGGTCGTCCTCGGCACCGTCGACGTCCCCGGTGAACGGCCCGTCCACCGGCCGCAGGGCCGCGGCCCGCTGGCCCGGCTCCGCCGACTGCTGGGCGTCGACACCCGGTGGGACGTCCCGGCCCCGCAGGCCTCCGGCGACGAGGCCGGACGGCAGGTCCGCTACCGGCGGGTGTGCGCCCGCCTCCGGGACCGGCTGCCCGCCGCCCAGCGGCTGCTGGTCCTCGTCCCGGACGGCGACGAGACGGCCCGCCTGGCCGCCGGGCAGCTCGTCACCGAGGCCGGCGGCGATCCGCTGCTGCGGGTGGTGGGGGTGTCGGTGTCCCGGCCGCTGGTGCCGGACCGTGACGACGAGTCCGGTGTCCTGGTCGTGCTCAGCGCGGGCAACTGGACCGCGGGCGAGCTCACCGGCATCGCCGAGGCGTGCGCGGACGCCCGGCACAAGGTCGTCGGCGCGGTCGTCGCCGGCGCGGTCCGGGCACCGGCGCGGACGGCCGGACGCCCGCCGGAGGGCGCCGAGCCCGCGGCCGCGGCTGCGCCCGAGCCGGAGACCGTACCCGAGCCGGGGACCGACATCCCGGCCGCCGTCGGCGACGAGGCGAGGAGAGGTTCGGGGTGACGACGAGTACGACGTCGGAGTCGCCGGCCGCCACGCCGCTGCTGGACCTGCAGGCGCTGGTGGTCGCGGTGCGCAGGCGCCGCCGCCTCTGGTGTGCCATGGCGCTGCTCGGGCTGCTGCTCGGCGCGGCGGCGGCGGTGCTGATGCCGGCGCCGCCGAGTGCGGTGGCCAAGGTGCTGGTCGCGCACGAGGCGGACCAGCCGAACGACCCCGGGACCCTCATCCGCACCGACGTCGCCCTGCTGCAGACCACGGGGATCGCCGGCAAGGCCCTGCAGGCCCTCGGCTCCCCGGACAAGCCGGAGGACTTCATGCAGGACTACGGGGGCATCGGCCTGACCAACAACCTGCTGCAGATCACCGTGAAGGGCCGCAGCGACGCGGAGGCGGTGGCCCGGGCCAAGGCGCTGGCCGACGCGTTCGTCGCCGACCACGTCCGGCGGATCCAGGAGGCCGCGGCCGCCGAGGCCAAGAGCCTGCTCGACCAGCGCGACCGGCTGCAGGAGCAACTCGCCCAGGTCAACAAGGCGATCGGCGACGCGACGCCGCAGAGCGGTCCGAAGGCCTCGGCGAACATGGAGTCGCTCTTCGCCAGCCGGGCCGAACTCACCTCGCGGATCACCGACTTCGGCCAGCGGGCCGCCGAGGCGAGCGTCGGCACGCCCCGGCTCGTCGCCGGCACCCAGATCGTGGACACCCCGCGCGCCGAGCGGCACTCCCTGGCGAGGACCGCCGCCACCGACGCCGTGGTCGGACTCGTCCTCGGGCTCGTCCTCGGGCTCGCGGTGTCGGCCGTCGGCGTGGTGGTGGCGGACCGGCCCGTGCTGCGCCGGGAGATCGCGGCGAACCTCGGCGCCTCCGTCATCGCGGAGCTGCGCCGGGTGCCCCGTCGGCGGGGGCGGCGGTGGCAGGGACGCCGGACCAGGAGGGCCCGCAGCCGGCTCACCGCGACCCTGGTCCGCAGCGTGCGCGACTCCGCGGAGCCGGTGTCGCTGCTGGAACTGGGCTGTGCGCGCAGCACGGGCGCGATCGCCCTGGACCTCGCCGCGGCACTGGGCGAGGAGGGGCAGGTCGTCGTGGTCGACGGCCTGCCCGGCTCGAAGCTCGCCGACCGCCGCCCCGGGCCCGGGGCGCCGACGGTGGTCGCCGACGGGACGGCCGAGGCCGAGTCGGCGCAGGAACGGCGGGTCGGCGTCGGCTCGGTGGCGCCCGGCACGGCGTGGACCGACCTGCGCCACCTCGGCACCCGGACCGTGCTCGTCGTGCGGGCCGGCCACGGCAGCGCCGCATGGCTGCACACCGTGGCGCGGCAACTCGCGGACCAGCGCATACCGGTGATCGGTGTGGTGCTGATCGACCCCGATCCGCGGGACCGGACCGACGGCACGCTCTGGGACGGGCCGCCCGCCGCGCCGCGCGGCCGCAACGACCGGCCGGCCCGGCCGATCGGCACGGGGCGGCGGCGGACCGAGCGGCTACCGATGTGGACCGCCATGGTCCCGGACAGCGACCAGGAGGCGAGGTAGGACATGTGCGGCATCGCAGGAACGTACCGATGGCCGGACGGGAAGGCGGTGACCGACCTGCTCACCGAGACCCTCGCGCACCGGGGGCCGGACGGGGCGGGCCGGTACAGCCACCCCGTCGGTGACGGCGAGGTGCACCTCGGGCACCGCCGACTGGCCATCATCGACCTGTCGGAGACCGGCGCCCAGCCGATGGTCTCGAACGGCCTCGTCCTGACGTACAACGGCGAGCTGTACAACGCGCCCGAGCTGCGGGCCGAACTGTCGGCCGCCGGGGTGCGCTTCCGCGGGACCTCCGACACCGAGGTGCTGCTGGAGGCCTGGCGGCGCTGGGGCACGGACTGCCTGCCCCGGCTGCGCGGCATGTTCGCGTTCGGGATCTTCGACGAGCGGACCGGCGAGCTGGTGCTCGCCCGCGACCAACTCGGCATCAAGCCGCTCTTCCTGCTCCGGCGCGGCGAGGGCCTGGTGTTCGCCTCCGAGCTCAAGGCGCTGGCCGCCGCCACCGGCGGGTCGCTGCAGGTGGACCACGCGGCGCTGGTGGCCTCACTGCTGTACTACTGGGTGCCGGACTCGCGGTGCGCGTTCCGCGAGGCGGAGAAGCTGCCGCCAGGCAGCTGGCTGCGGTGCCGGCCCGACGGCCGGGTGGAGCGCGGCCGGTTCTGGCACCTGCGGGACGTCGCCGCCGAGGGCCGGGAACGGGCCCGCAGCGGCGAACTGCCCGACATCGCCGCGATCGTCGAGGAGTCGACCCGGCGCCACCTGCTCTCCGACGTCCCCGTGGCGACCTTCCTCTCCGGCGGGCTGGACTCCAGCTACCTGACCGCGCTGGCGGCCCGCGACCACCCCGGGATCTCCGCCTACACGATCGGGTTCCGCGCCGAGGACGCCAGGTTCGAGGCGATGCCGGACGACCTCCGCTACGCCCGTCAGGTGGCCGAGCGGTTCGGCGTCGACCTGCACGAGATCGAGATCGCCCCGGACGTGCTCGACCTGCTGCCGCGGATGACGTACCACCTGGACGAGCCGATCGGCGACCCCGCCGCGATCAACACCTTCCTGATCTGCTCGGCCGCCCGGGAGGCCGGCGTCAAGGTGCTGCTCTCGGGGATGGGCGCCGACGAGCTGTTCGCCGGCTACCGCAAGCACCTGGCCAACCTGATCGCGCTGCGCTACCAGCGCGTCCCGCGGCCCCTGCGGCGCGGCCTGTCCGCGGCGGTGGACCGGCTGCCGGTGGCCTCGGCCCGCCGCGGGTACCGGTCGGTGCGGTTCGCCAAGCGGTTCCTGTCCTTCGCCGACCTGCCGGAGGAGACGGCGTTCCGGCGCAGCTACACCATGTACGACCGGGCCGAACTGCTCGCCCTGGTCGATCCGGACCTCGCCGGGACCGTCGACGACGTCCTGACCGAGCACGCGGACGTCTACCGGGACAACGAACTCGACGACTTCGTCAACCGGATGTGCCTGGGCGACGCCCGGATGTTCCTGCCGGGCCTGAACCTCGCGTACACCGACCGCTCCAGCATGGCCGCGTCGACCGAGGTGCGGGTGCCGTACGTGGACGTCGAGGTGGTCAGGGCGGCGTTCGCCGTGCCCGGCGACCGGAAGATCGTCGGACGGCAGGGCAAGGCCGTCCTCAAGGAGGCGGCCACCTCGGTCCTGCCCCGGGAGATCGTGTACCGGCCCAAGGGCCTGTTCAGCGCCCCGCTGCGGGCCTGGATGAGCCGGGACCTCGCCCCGCTGGTGCGCGAGGTGGTGCACGACGGCGTGCTCGTCCGCTCCGGGTTCCTGCGGCGCGACGCGCTGGCGCGGCTCGTCGCCGAGGACGCCTCCGGGCAGCGGGACTTCTCCAAACACCTGTGGCACGTGCTGACCCTGGAGTACTGGTACCGCAGTGCGACCTCCGGGGCCGACCACAGCGCCGGTTCGCCGGCGTAGAGCACACGTGACGGCTGAGAAACCTAGGGGACTCCGAGTGAAACAGGTCGTGCAGAACTACAAGAGCGGCGAGCTGGCGGTGCTCGACGTGCCGGCGCCGGGGTGCAAGCCGGGCGGGGTGCTGGTCCGTACCGCCTACTCGCTGATCTCCACCGGAACCGAACTGATGAAGGTCTCCGAGGCCGGCATGTCGATGCTGGGCAAGGCCCGCTCCCGGCCGGACCAGGTGGCCAAGGTCATGCAGAGCGTGGCCACCAACGGACTGCCCGCCACCTACCGCAAGGTGATGGGCAAGCTGGACTCGTACACGCCGCTGGGCTACTCGCTGTGCGGGGTGGTCGAGCAGGTCGGCGCCGGGATCGACGACGTGAAGGCCGGCGACCTGGTGGCCTGCGCCGGCAACGAGCACGCGCTGCACGCCGAGCTGAACTGGGTGCCGAAGAACCTCTACACCCCGGTGCCGGACGGCCTGGCGCCGCGGCACGCGGCCTTCGGCACCGTCGGGTCGATCGCGCTGCAGGGCGTCCGCCAGGGCGAGCCGCAGCTCGGCGAGGTGGCGCTGGTGATCGGCCTCGGGCTGATCGGGCAGCTGGTGGTGCAGCTGCTCACCGCGGCGGGCGTGCGCGTGGTCGGCGCCGACCCGGACCCCTCGCGCTGCGAGCTCGCCGAGCGCCTGGGCGCGGCGGCCTGCGGCGACCCGGGCTCGGCGGCCGTGGAGAACGCCGTCGCGGAGCTGACGGACGGCCACGGCGTGGACCAGGTGTACCTGGCGGCCGGCGGCGGCAGCAACCAGCCCGTGGAGCTGGCCGCGCACCTGGCCCGGGACCGCGGCCGGGTCGTCGACATCGGCAAGTGCCGCCTGGACCTGCCGTGGAACGCGTACTACGAGAAGGAGCTGGACGTCCGCTTCTCGCGCTCCTACGGCCCCGGGCGCTACGACCCGGAGTACGAGCTGGAGGGACGCGACTACCCGATCGGGTACGTGCGCTGGACGGAGCGGCGCAACCTGGCCTGCTTCATCGACCTGATGGCCCGCGGCCGCGTCGACGTCGACCCGCTGATCTCCCACGTCGCCGACTTCGAGGACGCCGTGGAGACGTACCGGCGCCTCAAGGACGGCGAACTGAAGGCCGTCACCGCGCTGTTCCGCTACGCCCCGGCGGAATCGGAGCCGCCGGCGAAGGCCGAGGCCCCGAAGCTGGAGATCCCCGCCGTCAGGCTCCCCGCCGCGCGGACGGCCGCGGCCCGCCCGGCCGGCGCCCCGGTGCGGCTGGCGTTCGTCGGCGCGGGCAACTACGCGTCCTCCATGCTGCTGCCGCACCTGGCCCGGCGCGAGGGCGTGGCACTGTCCGCCGTCGTCACCACCACGTCCCTGTCCGCGGCCAACGCCCAGCGCAAGTTCGGCTTCGCCCGGGCGACCACCGACCTGGACGCCGTCCTCGGGGACTCCTCGATCGACGCCGTCTTCGTGGTCACCCGGCACAGCTCGCACGCCTCCCTGACCCGCAAGGCGCTGCTGGCCGGCAAGGCCGTCTTCGTGGAGAAGCCGCTCGCCCTGACCGAGGACGAACTCGCCTCCGTGCTCGCCACGGTGGAGGAGTCCGGCAACGACCGCCTCCAAGTCGGGTTCAACCGCCGCTTCGCCCCGCTGCTGCGCGAGGCCAGGGCCCGCCTCGGCGCCCGTACGGGCCCGGCCAGCCTGCGCTACCTCGTCAACGCGGGCCGCCTCCAGCACGGCAGCTGGTACCTCCAGCAGGGCACCGAGGGCTCGCGCTTCGAGGGCGAGGGCGGCCACTTCATCGACACCGCGAGCTGGCTGCTCGGCGCGGACCCGGTGTCGGTGTACGCCGTCGCCCCGTCCGGCAACGAGGACCTCCAGATCGTGCTGGGCTACCCCGACGGCTCCACCGCCACCATCAGCTACGTCACCTCCGGGGCGCCCGGCTTCCCCAAGGAGACGCTGGACCTGCTCGCCGACGGCAAGGTGCTCAAGCTCGACGACTTCGTCCGCGCCTCGGTGTACGGCCGCAAGCGGTGGGTCAGCTCGCGGCTGCCCAAGGCCCGGGACAAGGGCCAGTCCAACGAGCTGGCCTCGTTCGTCAAGGCCGTGCGTACCGGCGGGCCGATGCCGGTGCCGCTGGAGTCCCTGGTCGCCACCACGGCGGCCACCCTCGCGGTGCAGGCCAGCCTGGGCGCCGGCGCCCCGGTGGCCCTGGCGAGGTCGCTGTGACCATGAGCGCGGGCTGGTACCTGCGGCGCCTGTCCGCGATGGGGCCGCAGGAGGTCGCCGGCCGGGTGGGCGACACGCTGCGCCGGCGCCGGTGGGGCAACGAGATCCCGCCGGCGGGCCCGGCCGTCAGCGGCGCCCGGTTCACCGCCGTGCTGCCCGCCGGGGCGGTCGAGGCGGTGCCCGCCGAGGCTGCCAAGCGGCTGGTCGCCGAGGCGGACCGGCTGATGGACGGCCGCGCCGGGTTCTTCGGCGTGGAGCGCGCGGACATGGCCGACCCGGACTGGTGGTTCGACCCGAAGACCGGCCGCCGGGCCACCGCCGGCTACGCCTTCGACGTGCCCTACCGGGACGAGGGCGCCGTCGGCGACATCAAGCAGATCTGGGAGCCCTCCCGGCACCAGTACCTGACGGTGCTCGCCGCCGCGTACGCCGTCACCGGCAACGAGCGCTACGCCGAGCGCGTCGCCGACCACCTGCGCTCCTGGTGGAAGGTCAACCCGCCGCTGGAGGGCGTGCACTGGGTCAGCGGCATCGAGCTGGGCATCCGGCTGCTGTCCTGGGTGTGGGTGCGCCGGCTGCTGGACGGCTGGTCGGGCGCGGCCGCGCTGTTCGAGGCCAACCCGACGGCGCTGCACCAGATCTGGCACCACCAGCGCTGGCTGGCGGCCTTCCCCAGCCGGGGCTCCTCCGCGAACAACCACGTCATCGCCGAGGCCGCCGGGCAGTTCGCCGCCTCCTGCGCCTTCGACTGGTTCCCCGAGTCGGAGCGCCGGCGCGCGGAGGCGCTGCGCTCGCTGGACCGGCACCTGCGCGCCAACACCTTCCTGTCCGGCCTCAACCGGGAGCTGGCCAGCGAGTACCACGGGCTCGTCCTGGAGCTCGGCCTGGCCGCGGTCGCCGAGGCGGACGCCGCCGGGGTGCCCGTCCCCGCGACGGTCCGTCTGGTGCTGCTGCGCATGACCGACGCCCTCGCGGCCGTGGTCGACAACCGGCTGCGGCCCCCGCGCCAGGGCGACGCGGACGACGGGCACGGCCTGGTCGTGGACGGCGCGGGCACCGACCGCTGGGCCTCGCTGCTCGCCACCGGGGAGGCCGTGTTCGGCCGCCTGCCCTGGTGGCCGGAGGTGGCGGCCGGCGACGTCCGCACCCCGCTGCTGGCCGCGCTGCTGAAGCCGTACGGGGCGGGCGTGGCCCGCCCGGCGAGCCGGCCCGTCCACCTGGCCGACGCCGGGATGACCATCCTCCGCGACGAGGAGGACCGGATCTGGTGCCGCTGCGACGGCGGTCCGCACGGGTTCCGGTCCATCGCCGCGCACGCCCACGCCGACGCGCTGTCCCTGGAGGTCCGGCAGGACGGGGTCGACGTGCTCGCCGACCCGGGGACGTTCTGCTACCACGGACAGCCGGAGTGGCGGCGGTACTTCCGCTCGACCCTCGGCCACAACACGCTGGAACTGGACGGCGCCGACCAGTCCGTCTCCGGCGGCCCGTTCCTGTGGACCCGGCAGGCCCGCAGCCGCGTCCTGGTCGCGGACGTGGCAGACAAGGACGCGGCCGGCGGGGGAGTGGCCCGCTGGTGCGCCGAACACGACGGCTACCGGCCCTCCGTGCACCGCCGCCGGGTGGAACTGACCGCCGGGAGCCGGGAGTTGCGGGTGGTCGACGAGGTGAGCGGCCCGCGCCGGCCGGTACGGCTGGCCTTCCACCTCGGCCCCGCCGTCACCGCGGACCTGACGGGGAACCGGGCGCTGCTCACCTGGACCCGTGACGGCGAGGACCGCTCCGCGGAGCTCGACCTCGCCGGGCAGCTGTCCTGGCGCGCCCACCGCGGCGAGAGCGACCCGCCGCTCGGCTGGTACTCCGCCGGCTTCGGCCGCAAGGAGCCCGCCACCACGCTGGTCGGCACCGGCTTCGCCGACGGCGCGCAGGGGTTCACCACCGTACTCAGGTTCCACGGCTAGGGGGGCGCGTGGGGATCACGAGGCGGCCGCACCGGGGGGCGTCGACGCCGCGGCGCACGGCGTCGGCTGCGGCGGTGCTGACGCTCGCCCTGCTGGCGGCGACCGGCTGCACGAGCACGTCGGACGCCCCGGCGAAGCCGACCGGGGCGCCGACCGCGGCCGCGGCCGTGGCCGTCGCCCGGGTGTGCGCCGAGCCCGCGGCCGGACCGGCGACGGCGCCGGCGGGCGCGGTGACGGTCGACCCGGCGGTGGTCGGCGACCTGTCCGCGAAGACCAGGAACAGCCCGCCGAACACCACGTTCTGGCTCGGACCGGGCACGCACCGGCTCGCGTCGGACCGGTACGCCCAGGTCGTCCCCAAGGAGGGGGACAGCTACCTCGGCGCGCCGGGCGCGGTGCTCGACGGCGGGAAGACCAACGAGTACGCGTTCGGCGGCGCCGCCGGCGGCGTCACCATCCGCTACCTGACCGTGCAGGGCTTCGTCGCGCCGCAGAACGAGGGCGTGGTCAACCACGACTCGGCCGACGGGTGGGTGATCGAGCACGCGACGATCCAGAACAACTCCGGCGCCGGGCTGATGGCCGGCGCCCACCAGCGGGTCCGCGCCAGCTGCCTGCGCGGCAACGGGCAGTACGGCATGAACGCGTACAAGACCGGCGGCCCCGTCAGCGACCTCGTGGTGGAGGGCAACGAGATCACCGGGAACGACACCGACGAGTGGGAGCGGCGCCAACCGGGCTGCGGCTGCACCGGAGGCGTCAAGTTCTGGGCCGTCAACGGCGCCGACGTGCGCGGCAACTGGGTGCACGACAACCGCGGCACCGGGCTGTGGGCGGACACCAACAACAACGACTTCCGCATCGAGGACAACGTGCTGGAGTCCAACGACGGCGCCGCGCTGATCTACGAGACCAGCTACAACGCGGTCATCCGGAACAACACGATCCGGCGCAACGACTGGGTCGAGGGCCGCAGGTACGCCGACCGTGGCGACAACTTCCCGGTCGCGACCGTCTACCTGTCCGAGTCCGGCGGCGAACCGCGGATCCCCGCCCGCACGGACAAGATCGAGATCGACCGGAACGTGCTGGAGGACAACTGGTCCGGGATCACCCTGTGGGAGAACGCCGACCGGTTCTGCAACAGCCCGGCCAACACCTCGTCCGGTGACTGCACCCTGCTGGTGAAGAACACCGCCAGCTGCGCACAGCCGGGCATCGCCGGCGCACCGCTCTACGCCGACTGCCGGTGGAAGACCCAGCGCGTCGACATCCACGACAACCGCTTCGTTCTGGACCCGACCGTCCCCGGCTGCACGACCGGCTGCGGCCGGATGGCGGTGCTCGCCAACTACGGCACCTACCCGGACTGGTCGCCGTACAAGGGCGAACCGGTGGCCGAGGCGATCACCGGCAAGCAGCAGAACCGCTGGCACGACAACACCTACCTCGGACCGTGGAGCTTCGTCGCCCACGACCCGAGCCGGACGCTCGACTCCGCGCAGTGGCAGGGCGCGCCGTACCAGCAGGACCAGGGCAGCACCTTCCGGCCGCGGGCGGGTGGTTGAGATGGGCCGGAACCAGATGTGCGCCGGGCCGCCCGCCGGACCGGACACCGCGGGCGCGCGGCCCGACGCCCGGCCGCGCCCGGCCGGCACCCCGAAGGCCGTCGGGACGGTCTGGGGGCTGCTCATCCTCAACACCCTCGGCTCCGCCGGGGCGAAGACCATCGTCCCGCTGCCCCGCTCCCTCATCCAGATGGCCACCATGGGCGCGCTGGTCACCGCGTTCGCGCTGGCGCTCGCCCTCAACCTCCGGCTGCGCATCCGCGCCGGCGCCTTCCTGTTCCTGCTCACCCTGATGCTGGTGCTGAGCGTGATCTCCAGCGCGCACCTGGAGTCCGGGTTCGGGGCGCTGTTCCGCTGCTTCCGGCTGACCCTGTTCGTCGGCACGCTGTGGCTGCTCAGCCGCTGGTGGGACGGCGGCCCGCTGCTCGTCCGGCACCACATCCGGATGTACTTCGCGGTGCTCGCGTCGGTGGCCGCCGGCCTGGTCGTCTCGCCGGGCGCGGCCATGCCCGACCTCTACGGCGGGCGGCTGGTCGGTGCGCTGTGGCCGCTCACCCCGCCGCAGATCGGCCAGTACGCCGCGGTGATCATCGGGCTCACCGTGCTGCTCCTGCTGGACCGCCGGACCACCGGGGCGAGCGCCGCCACCGTCATCGTGCCGTCCTTCGTCCTGCTCGCGCTGACCCACACCCGGACGGCGACGGTCGCCATGCTCATCGGGCTGGTGCTGGCCGTCGGTTCGCTCGTCCTGACCAGCGCCGCCGCCCGCCGGTTCTTCACCTGGGCGGTGCTGTGCGCCACCGTGGCCGCGGTCGGGCTGAGCTCCCTGCTGCAGGCGTGGTTCCTGCGCGGACAGAGCCAGGAGAACTTCTCCAACCTCACCGGCCGGGCCAAGGTCTGGGACGCGCTGCTGGCGGCGCCCCGGACGACCACGGAGCAGCTGTTCGGCGTGGGGCTGGGCGACAAGTCGTTCGGCGGGCTGCCGATCGACAACAGCTGGCTGGCCGTCTACAACGAGCAGGGCCTGGTCGGCGTCACCGTCGTGGCGGCGATCCTCGTCGTGCTGGGCGGCGTCGCGCTGCTGCGGCCGCCGTCGCCGGCGAGGGCCTGCGCGATCTTCCTGATCAGCTACTGCGCGATCGCGTCGTACACCGAGGCCGGGCTGGGCGACGCCTCGCCGTACCTGCTGCACCTGACGGTGGCCGCCTCGCTGCTGGTGACACCCGCCGCGGCCGGCCACGGACCGGCGCTCGGCGGCACGGTGCCCGGCGGCACCGTGCCCCGAGACAGGGTGGCCCGCGACAGGGTGGCCCGAGTCGCGGCGTTCGGAGAGCCGGTGCCCGGAGCCGGGGTGCCCGGAGCGCTCCGACGACGCACACCGCCATGGACCCACGGATCGGAGGGAGGGTGAGCATGCGCGTCCTCGTGGTGCACAACCGCTACGCCTCGGCGCAGCCGAGCGGGGAGAACATGGTCGTCGACCAGGAGGTGGGGCTGCTGCGCGAGGCCGGGCACCGGGTCGAGGTGTTCGAGCGGCGCAGCGACGACATCGCCGCCCGGTCCCTGCCGGGCAAGATCGCGGTGCCGCTGCTGGTGCCGTGGAACCCGGCGGTCCGCACGGAACTCGCGGCCCGGCTGCGCACCGAGCGGCCGGACGTGGTGCACGTCCACAACGTCTTCCCGCTGCTGTCGCCCGCGGTGCTGGCCGCCTGCGCCGACGCCGGCGTGCCGGCCGTCGCCACGCTGCACAACTACACCCAGGTCTGCCCGCCGGGCACGCTGCAGCGGGACGGCCGGCCGTGCACCGAGTGCGTGGGCGGCTCGCCGCTGCCCGCCGTCCGGCACGGCTGCTACCGCAACTCCCGGTTGGCGACGGTGCCGCTCGCCGTCAGCCTGTCGGTCAACCGGCGGCGCTGGTGGTCCGGCGTGGAGCGGTTCTTCTGCATCTCCGCGGCGCAGCGCGACGTCCTGGTGCGGGCCGGCCTGCCGGCCGAGCGGCTGGCGGTCAAGCACAACTTCGTGCCCGACCCGGGCACGTGCCGCAGCGGCGCCGGCGAGCACCTGCTCTACCTCGGCCGACTCGCGGAGGCCAAGGGCGTGCGGCTGCTCATGGCCGCGTGGGACGAACTCGCCGCGGCCGGCGGGGTGGGCGTGCCGCTCGTGCTCGCCGGCGCGGGCCCGCTGGAGCGCGAGGTGACCGCCTGGGCGGCGGGCCGGGACGACGTGCGGTACGTCGGCCTGTACGACCGGGACCAGTGCCGACAGGCCCTCGCGCGGTCGGTCGCCGTGGTGGCGCCCTCGACGTGGCTGGAGGCGTTCGGCCTGGTGGTCGTGGAGGCGATGGCGGCCGGCGTCCCGGCCGTCGCCGCCGGTCACGGCGCCTTCGCCGAACTCGTCGAGGACGGGGTGACCGGGCTTCTGCACCGGCCCGGGGAGGCGGCCTCGCTCGCGTCCTGCATCCGCCGGATCACGGCCGGGGCGGACCGCAACCAGGAGATGGGCCGGGCGGCCCGGCGCCGGTACGAGCAGGGCTTCAGCCCAGCCGTCGGGCTGGAGCGTCTGGTGGAGGGGTACCGCACCGCGATCGCGGTGCGGTCCGGCGGCGCGGACGGCGCGCCGCCGGTCGGGAACGGAAACACGGGCTCGCGCCGGGGCACCCGCGCGGGCAGGGATGGGGGCAGGACATGACACGATGCCGACTCTGCGGATCGACGGCGTTGGGGAGCGTCGTCGACCTGGGGGCGACCCCGCCGTGCGAGAGCTTCCTCGCCGCGGACGAACTGGACCGGCCGGAGCCGGCGTACCCGCTGCACCTGCGGGTCTGCACCGACTGCTGGCTGGCGCAGATCCCGCCGCTGATCACGCCCGAGGAGACGTTCACGCAGTACGCGTACTTCTCCTCCTACTCGACCTCCTGGGTGGAGCACGCCCGCACCTTCGTCACCGGCGCCGCGCAGCGGCTGGACCTGGGCCCCGACGCCTTCGTGGTCGAGGTCGCGAGCAACGACGGGTACCTGCTCCGGCACGTGGTGGACCGGGGGATCCGCTGCCTCGGCATCGAACCGTCGGTGAACGTCGGCGCCGCGGCGCGCGAGGCCGGCGTGCCCACCCTCACGGCGTTCCTGGACCCGGTCACCGGCTCGGCCGTCCGCGCCGAACACGGCCCGGCGGACCTGGTCGTGGCCAACAACGTGTACGCGCACATCCCCGACGTGGTCGGGTTCACCCGGGGGCTGCGCGCCCTGGTCGCCGACGACGGCTGGGTCTCCATCGAGGTGCAGCACCTGCTGACCCTGATCGAGGAGAACCAGTACGACACGATCTACCACGAGCACTTCCAGTACTACACGGTCGCCTCCGCGGCCCGGGCCCTCGCCAGCGGCGGACTCACGCTCGTGGACGTCGAACTGCTGCCGACGCACGGCGGCTCCATCCGGCTGTGGGCCCGCCCGGACGGGGCGGCCGGCGAGCCGACCGGCCGGGTCGCCGAGGTGCTGGACCGGGAGAAGGCCGCCGGGCTGCAGGACCTCTCCGGGTACGCCGAGTTCTCCGCCCGGGTGGCCAAGGTGCGCCGGGACCTCCTGAAGTTCCTCGTCGAGGCGGCCGAGCGCGGCGAGACGGTCGTCGGCTACGGCGCCCCGGGCAAGGGCAACACCCTGCTCAACCACTGCGGCATCCGGCCCGACCTGCTCCCGTACACGGTCGACCGCAACCCGTACAAGCACGGCAGGTTCACCCCGGGCACCCGCATCCCGATCCTGCCGCCCGAGCGGATCGCCGCCGACAAGCCCGACTACGTCCTCGTCCTCCCGTGGAACCTGCGGGCCGAGCTGACCGAGCAGCTCTCCTTCGTGCACGAGTGGGGCGGCCGGCTGGTCTTCCCCATCCCGGACCTGACCATCGTGGAGGCGAAGGCATGAAGGTCGTCCTGTTCTGCGGCGGTTACGGGCTGCGCATGCGCAGCGGAGCGTCCGACGACGTGCCCAAGCCGATGGCGATGGTCGGCCCGCGGCCGCTGATCTGGCACGTCATGCGCTACTACGCGTACTACGGGCACACGGAGTTCATCCTCTGCCTCGGGTACGGGGCCCACCACATCAAGGAGTTCTTCCTCAACTACGAGGAGACGACGTCCAACGACTTCGTGCTGCGGGGCGGGAAGACCGAGCTGCTGTCCACCGACATCGCCTCCTGGACGATCACCTTCGCGCAGACCGGCATCGAGTCGCCGATCGGGGAGCGGCTGCGCCGGGTGCGCCACCACCTCGACGGCGAGGAGATGTTCCTCGCCAACTACGCCGACGTGCTCACCGACGCCCCGCTGCCGGAGATGATCGACGCGTTCGCCCGGCGCGACGCCGGTGCGTCGATGATGGTGGTGCCGCCGCAGTCCTCGTTCCACTGCGTGGAGCTGGGCGAGGACGGCCTGGTGGGCGGCATCACGGCGGTGAGCGAACTGCCGCTGTGGGAGAACGGCGGCTACTTCGTGCTCCGCCAGGAGGTCTTCGACCACATCCCGGAGAACGGCGACCTGGTCGCCGACGGGTGCACCCAACTGGCGAAGCGCGGACGGCTGGTGGCGCACCAGCACCGCGGCTTCTGGAAGCCGACCGACACCGTGAAGGAACGGGCCGCGCTCGACGCCGCCTACGCCCGGGGTGACCGCCCGTGGGCCGTGTGGGAGCGGGACGGCGCGGCCGGCCGTCCGGCCGGCGCCGCGGCGGGGACCGCGTGATCCGCCTCGGGGCCGGGCGCCCGGACGCGGTCGTCGCCGTGGGCGCGCACTGCGACGACATCGCCATCGGCGTGGGCGGCACCCTGCTGACGATGTGCCGGGCCCGGCCCGGCCTGCGGGTCGACGCCCTGGTGCTCTCCGGCGGCGGGGGCGAACGCGAGGCGGAGGAACGGGCCGCGCTCGCCGCCTTCTGCCCGGACGCCGACCTGCGGCTGACCGTGCTCAAGCTGCCCGACGGCCGGCTGCCCGCGCACTGGGACGAGGCCAAGGCCGCCGTCGAGGAACTGCGCGGGCGCAGCGAGCCGGACGTGGTCCTCGCCCCGCGCACCGAGGACGCCCACCAGGACCACCGGGGCCTGGCGCAACTGATGACCACCGCCTTCCGCGACCACCTCGTGCTCGGCTACGAGATCGTCAAGTGGGACGGCGACCTCGGCCGCCCGGTGGCCTACCAGCCGCTGACCCCGGAGACCGCCGAGGAGAAGGTCCGGCTGCTGCAGGAGCACTACCCCTCGCAGCGCCACCGCCCCTGGTACGACCGGGAGGCCTTCCTCGGGCTGGCACGGATCCGCGGCATCGAGTGCCACGCCCGCTACGCCGAGGCGTTCGCCGTCACCAAACTGACTCTGAACCTGGGGGGATGACCCAATGCGCGTACTGCTGACCGGACACCAGGGGTACCTGGGCACCGTGATGGCCCCGGTCCTCGCGGCCGCCGGGCACGAGGTCGTCGGGCTCGACGCCGGCCTGTTCGCCGACTGCGTGCTGGGCCCGGCGCCCGCCGACCCGGCCGGGCACCGGGTGGACCTGCGCGACGTCACGGCCGAGCACGTCGCCGGGGTGGACGCCGTGATCCACCTGGCCGCGCTGTCGAACGACCCGCTGGGCTCGCTGGCCCCCGACCTCACCTACGACATCAACCACCACGCCTCCGTCCGGCTGGCCGAACTGGCCCGGGACGCCGGGGTGCGGCGCTTCCTGTACGCGTCCACCTGCTCGGTCTACGGCGCCGCGGGCGGCGACGAGCTGGTCGCCGAGAACGCCCCGCTGCGCCCGGTGACGCCGTACGCGGAGTCCAAGGTGCGGGTGGAGGACGACCTGCACGACCTGGCCGACGGCGACTTCAGCCCGGTGTTCATGCGCAACGCCACCGCCTTCGGCTACTCGCCCCGGCTGCGCGCCGACATCGTGCTGAACAACCTGGTGGGCCACGCGCTGCTGACCGGCGAGGTGCTGGTGCTCTCCGACGGCACCCCCTGGCGCCCGCTGGTGCACGCCGCCGACATCGCCCGGGCCTTCGCGGCCGCGCTGGTCGCGCCGCGGGAGGCGGTGCACGACGAGGCGTTCAACATCGGCAGCGAGACCAACAACGTCACCGTCGCCGAGATCGCCGAGCAGGTCGCCGAGGCGGTGGACGGCTCCAAGGTGCGGATCACCGGGGAGGCGGGCGCCGACCCGCGCTCCTACCGGGTGGACTTCTCCCGCTTCCGGGCCGCCGTCCCGGACTTCGCGTGCGAGTGGACCGTCCAGCGGGGAGCGCTCGAACTCGCCGAGGCCTACCGCGAGTTCGGCCTCACCAAGGAGGCCTTCGAGCAGCGCTTCACCCGGCTGGCCGTGCTGCGCGAGGCGTCCGCGGCCGGCACCGTCGACGACACCCTGCGGTGGCGCCGATGAGCACGCCCGGTGAGGAGATGCACGCGCTGGTGGAGCGGCTGTACCCGATCTGCCGGAGCATCACCGGCGACGGTGTGCGCGCCACCCTGGACATCGTCGGCGAGTACCTTCCGCTGCAGGTGCACGAGGTGCCGACCGGGACGCAGGTGCTCGACTGGACGGTGCCGCAGGAGTGGAACATCCGGGACGCCTACGTCGCCGACCCGGCCGGCAACCGGGTCGTCGACTTCGCCGCGTCCAGCCTGCACGTGCTCGGCTACAGCGTGCCGGTGTCCGCCACCATGCCGCTGGCCGAGCTGCGCGGACACCTGCACACCCTGCCGGAGCAGCCGACCTGGGTGCCGTACCGCACCAGCTACTACACGCCGGAGTGGGGGTTCTGCCTGGCCCAGGAGGCCCTGGACGCGTTGCCGGACGGCGACTACGAGGTCCGCATCGACTCCACGCTCGCGGACGGCCACCTCACCTACGCCGAGCACGTCGTCCCCGGGCAGGTCCCCGACGAGGTGATCGTCTCCTGCCACGTCTGCCACCCGTCGCTGGCCAACGACAACCTGGCGGGCATCGCGGTGGCGACGTTCCTCGCCAGGGAGCTGGCGCAGCGGACGCCCTGGTACACCTACCGGTTCCTGTTCGCGCCCG
This sequence comes from Kitasatospora sp. NPDC085464, assembly GCF_044541955.1. NCBI lineage: Bacteria > Bacillati > Actinomycetota > Actinomycetes > Kitasatosporales > Streptomycetaceae > Kitasatospora > Kitasatospora sp. NPDC085464. The sequence goes on along the minus strand of NZ_JBITTM010000025.1, from coordinate 75,420 downwards.
GCACCATCGGGGCGATCACCTGGCTGGCCCGCAACGCGGAACGGGTCGAGCGGGTCAAGCACGGGCTGGTGCTGGCCTGCGCCGGGGACCGGGGCTCGCTGACGTACAAGCAGAGCAGGCGCGGCGACGCGGAGATCGACCGGGTGCTGCAGCACGTGCTGCTCGCCTCCGAACGCCCGCACCGCATCAACGAGTTCACCCCGTACGGCTACGACGAGCGGCAGTTCTGCTCGCCCGGGTTCGACCTCGGCGTGGGCTCGCTCAGCCGGACCCCGTACGCCGGGTACCCCGAGTACCACACCTCGGCGGACAACCCGGACTTCGTCTCGCCGGAGGCGATGGCGGACACGCTCGCCGTCTGCCGCGAGGCGTTCGACGTCCTCGACCGCAACCGGCGGTACCTCAACCTCAGCCCCTACGGCGAACCGCAGCTGGGGCGGCGCGGGCTGTACGAGTCGCTCGGCGGCCGCAGCGACGCCAAGCAGGCCCAGATGGCCATGCTCTGGGTGCTCAGCCTCTCCGACGGCGAGCACAGCCTGCTGGACGTGGCCGAGCGCTCCGGGCTGCCGTTCGACACCGTCGCCGTCGCGGCCGACGCCCTGCACGGCGCCGGGCTGATCAAGACATGACGGGGGCGGCGGGGGCGGGGGCGAAGGGGCCGGTGGCGACGACCGGCACGGGGGAGGAAGCTGCGGCGTCGGCTGGGTCGGCGTCGGCGTCGGCTGGGTCGGCGACGGCGTCGGCTGGGTCGGCGACGGATGGGTCGGCGGCCCCGGCCGGCGACGGCCGGCGGACCGCCCGGCGGGCCCTCGTCGGCCGGCTGTCCTGGGGGCTGGCCGACCAGGCGGCCTCCAGCGTCAGCAACTTCGCCGTGGGCATCTACGTGGCACGCTCGCTGGGGGTGACCGCGTTCGGCGTGTTCAGCCTCGCCTGGGTGACGTACGGCGTGGTGCTCAACGTCTCCCGCGGGCTGGCCACCGACCCGCTCGTGGTGCGCTTCAGCGGCGTGCCCGAGGCGTCCTGGCGCGGGGCGGTGGCCCGGTCCACGGGCACCGCCCTCGGCGTCGGCACCGCCATCGGCGCGGTGTGCCTGGTCGCCGGGCTCGGCCTCGGCGGCCGGGTGGGCGCCGCGTTCGCCGCCCTCGCCGTCATGATGCCGGGGCTGCTGCTCCAGGACGCCTGGCGGTTCTCGTTCTTCGCCGCCGGCGCCGGGCGGAAGGCGTTCGTCAACGACGTCGTGTGGGGCGTCGCGCTCGTCCCGGCCATGGTGGTGGCCGCCCGGGTCGGCAGCGTGGCCGCCTTCGTGCTCGCCTGGGGCGCGTCCGCCACCGTGGCGGCCGGCTACGGCTACCTCCAGTCCGGCATCCGGCCCCGGATCGCCGAGGCCCGCGGCTGGCTCCGCGAACAGCGCGACCTCGGCTACCGGTACCTGGTCGAGAACGTCAGCCTCAGCGGCGCCAGCCAGCTGCGGGCGTACGGGCTCGGCGCGATCGCCGGGGTCGGCGCGGTGGGCGCGGTGCGCGGCGCCGAACTCCTGCTCGGCCCGTTCCTGGCCGTGCTCATGGGGCTCTCGCTGGTCACCGTCCCGGAGGCGGCACGCGTCCTGCGGCAGGCCTCGCACCGGCTCGGCGGGTTCTGCCTCCTGCTGGGCGGTGGCCAGGCCGTCGGCGCGCTGCTCTGGGGCGCGGCGCTGCTGCTGATGCCCGGCCGGCTCGGCGAGCTGGCGCTCGGCGACGTCTGGCACTCCTCCTCGCAGCTCATCGTGCCGATCACCCTCGGTGTCGCGGGCGCCGGCCTCGGCACCGGCGCGGCGGCCGGGCTGCGCGCGCTCGGCGCGGCCCGGCGCAGCCTGCGCTGCCAACTCTTCGCCTCCGCCTGCTACGTCGGCGGCGGGCTCGGCGGAGCCGCCGCCGGCGGCACCGTCGGCTCGGCCTGGGGCGTCGCCGCCGCGACCCTCAGCGGCTCCGCCGTCTGGTGGCTGCAACTGCGGTCCGCCCTGCGCGAGCACCACCGCACACCCGTCCCCCAAGGGAGGACCTCATGACCGCCCGACCCAGGCTCAGCATCGGCCTGCCCGTGTACAACGGCGAGGAGTACCTCGCCGAGTCGCTCGACGCCCTGCTCGGCCAGACCTACGAGGACTACGAACTCCTCGTCTCCGACAACGCCTCGACCGACGGGACCGAGGAGATCTGCCGCGCGTACGCCGCGAAGGACCCGCGCATCCGCTACCTCCGGCTGCCCCGCAACATCGGCGCCACGCCCAACCACAACCGCGTGCTCGACGAGGCCCGCGGCGAGCTGTTCAAGTGGGCCTCGCACGACGACCTGTACGGCCGGGACCTCCTGCTGCGCTGCGTGGAGGCCCTGGACGAGCGGCCGGACATCATCCTCGCGCACACCGGCCAGGCGGTCATCGACGGCGACGGCCAGGTGACCGTCCCGTACGAGTACGGGCTCACCACCGACTCCCCGCGCGCGCCCGAGCGCTTCCGCAGCCTGCTGTTCGAGCCCGGCGGCGACGACTTCTACGGAGTGATGCGGACCGACGTCCTGCGCCGGGTGAAGCCGATGGACAGCTACCACCACGCCGACCGCACCTACGTCGCCGAGATCACCCTGCACGGGCCCTTCCACCAGGTGCCGGAGCTGCTGTACTTCCGCCGCGACCACCCCACCCGCGCCGAGCGGGCGAACCCGTCCAAGCGCTCCCGGTGCGTCAACCTGGACCCGCGCCGGGCCGGCCCGCTGCACCCGACGCCCCGGCTGCTCGCCGAGTACGTCTGGGGGTTCGCGTCGGCGATCCGGCGGGCGCCGCTGACCCCGGCCGACCGGCGCGAGTGCTACCGCCACCTGGCCGCGTGGATGACCAGCCGGCTGCGGCCCGGCGCCGGCGAGCGGGTCGAGGACCGCGCCCCGGTCGACCCGGCCCTGCTCACCGTGGACGTCGACGCCCTCGTGGCCGGCCGTGAGGGGAGGCGGGCATGACGGCCGTACGGGGCGGGGGCGGGGACGGGGGTCGTGTCAGGGCGTCCGGAACGCCGGTGCGCGTCGGGCTGTTCGGGCTGCTCGGCTCCGGCAACCTCGGCAACGACGGCTCGCTGGAAGCCGTGCTCGGCTACCTCCGCGCCGAGCACCCGGAGGCAGTCGTGGACGCGCTGTGCGGCGGCCCCGAAGCCGTGACCACCCGGTTCGGGATCCCCGCCACGCGGCTGCACTGGAACCGCTCGGAGTACCGGACCGCGTCCCGGGCGGGCTCGATCGCGGCGAAGGGCCTCGGCAAACTCGTCGACGTCGTCCGCACCGCGGCCTGGGTGCGCCGGCACGACGTGGTGATCGTGCCCGGCATGGGCGTCCTGGAGGCCACGCTGCCGCTGCGGCCGTGGGGCTTCCCGTACGCGCTGTTCCTGCTCTGCGCGAGCGGCCGGCTGCTGGGCACCAGGATCGCGCTGGTCAGCGTCGGCGCCGCCGAGATCGGCAACCGGCCGACCCGGGCCCTGGTGCGCTGGTCGGCGCGGCTGGCCGCGTACCGGTCCTACCGGGACGGCCCCTCGCGCGACGCGATGCGGGCGATGGGCGTGGACACCTCGCGCGACGAGGTCTACCCGGACCTCGCGTTCTCCCTGCCGGCGCCGACGGCGAGCGTGCCGCCTCCCGAACCGCCGGGGAGCACGCCGCCGCCTCCGCAGGGCCCGGTCTGTCTCGGCGTCATGGACTTCCACGGGGGCAACGACGACCGCGCCCGGGCCGACGAGATCCACCGGCGCTACCTCGACGGGACGATCCGGTTCGTCCGCACGATGGTCGAGGAGGGCCGGCCGGTCCGCCTGCTCACCGGCGACCGGTGCGACGCGTCGGTGGTCGCCGCGATCCTCGACGCGGTGGAATCGCCGCTGGTCACCGCCGCCGAGCCGGCCTCCCTGGCCGACCTGATGAAGGAGATGGCGGTCGCCGACACCGTGGTCGCGGTCCGCTACCACAACCTGATCTGCGCCCTGAAGACCGGAACGCCGGTGCTCGCCCTCTGCTACGCGACGAAGAGCGAGGCGCTGATGGCGGACATGGGCCTCGGCGCGTACTGCCACCCGGCGCGCGAGGTCGACGCCGACCGGCTGCTCGAACAGTTCAGGGCGCTGGAACAGCGCTCGGCGGAGCTGCGCCGGACCCTCGTCGAGCGGAACGTGACCGCCGCGCGGCGCGTGCAGCACCAGTTCGACGCCCTGACCGCGGCCCTCTTCCCGGCGGCCGACCGCGGCCGTGCCCATACCGACGCCCAGACCCATGACCTGCGGGAGGCGCAGTGAAGGTGACCAGAGTCCCGGAGATCGCCGGCGCGTACCTCTTCGAGCCGACGCCGTTCGCCGACGAACGCGGCTTCTTCTGCCGGACCTTCGACGCCGACGTGATCCGCTCGGTGGGCCTCGACCCGGACGCCTTCGTCCAGCACAGCCTGTCCCGCTCGGTGCAGGGCGTGCTGCGCGGCCTGCACCTGCGCTCCGGCGCCGGCGAGGCCAAGCTGGTGCGGTGCTCGTACGGGAAGGTCTTCGACGTCGTCGTGGACCTGCGGCCCGACTCGCCGACCTACCGCAACCAGGCCCACTTCGAACTGTCCGGCGAGACCCAGGTGAGCGTGTACATCCCGGCGGGGTGCGCGCACGGCTTCCAGGCGCTGACCGGGACCGCCGACGTCTCGTACCGGATCGACCGCCCGCACGACCCGGCCGAGGACGTGACGATCGCCTTCGACGACCCGGAGCTCGCCGTCCCCTGGCCGCTGCCGGCCGTGTCGATGTCCAAGCGGGACCGGGAGGCACCGAGCCTCGCCGAGGCCCTGAAGCACAAGGAGGAGGAGAGGCCGACGTGAGCACCGAACACACCGTAGGCACCGAAGGGGTGGGCGAGACCGGCGCGACCGGGGAGACCGGCGCGACCGGGGAGTTCGCCCTGCCCCGGTCGCGGGCGGCGAACGAGCGGCTGCACGCCCTGATCCCCGGGGGCGCGCACACCTACGCCAAGGGCGACGACCAGTACCCCGAGAACCTGGCCCCGGTCATCAGCCACGGCCGCGGTGCCCACGTGTGGGACGTCGACGGCAACCGCTACGTCGAGTACGGCTCCGGCCTGCGGTCCGTCAGCCTCGGCCACGCCCACCCCCGCGTGCTGGAGGCCGTGCGGCGCGAACTCGACCGCGGCTGCAACTTCGTCCGCCCGTCCGTCCTGGAGATCGAGGCCGCTGAGCGCTTCCTGGCCACGGTGCCGACCGCCGAGATGGTGAAGTTCGCGAAGAACGGCTCCGACGTCACCACCGCCGCGGTGCGACTCGCCCGCGCCGTCACCGGGCGCTCGCGGGTGGCCATCTGCGCCGACCACCCGTTCTTCTCCGTCGACGACTGGTTCATCGGCACCACGCCGATGTCCGCCGGAGTCCCGGCGGCGACCACCGAACTCACCGTGGCGTTCCCGTACGGGGACCTGGCCGCCACGGAAGAACTGCTCACCCGCCACCAGGACGAGGTCGCCTGCCTGATCCTCGAACCCGCCGGCCACACCGAGCCGCCGCCCGGGTACCTCGCCGGCCTGCGCGAGCTGGCCGACCGGCACGGCTGCGTGCTGATCTTCGACGAGATGATCACCGGCCTCCGCTGGTCCGAGGCCGGCGCCCAGGGCCTCTACGGTGTCGTCCCCGACCTCTCCACCTTCGGCAAGGCCCTCGGCAACGGCTTCGCCGTCTCCGCACTGGCCGGGCGCCGCGAACTGATGGAACGCGGCGGGCTGCGGCACTCCGGCGACCGGGTCTTCCTGCTGTCCACCACGCACGGTGCCGAGACACACGCGCTGGCCGCGGCCATGGCCGTCCTCACCACGTACGTGGAGGAGGGCATCACCGCGCGGCTGCACGCCCTCGGCGAGCGCCTCGCCGCGGGCGTCCGCGAGGCCGCAGCCGGAGCGGGCGTCGGCGACCACGTCCTCGTCCGGGGGCGGGCCAGCAACCTGGTCTTCGCCACCCTCGACGAGAAGGGACAGCCGTCGCAGCCGTACCGCACCCTGTTCCTGCGCCGACTGCTCGCCGGCGGCGTCCTGGCCCCGTCGTTCGTGGTGAGCAGCGCGCTGGGGGAGGACGACATCGAGCGCACCGTCGAGGCGGTGGCCGGGGCGTGCGCCGTCTACCGGAAGGCACTGGACGCCGGTGACCCCACCCCCTGGCTGGGCGGCCGGCCGGTGAAACCGGTGTTCCGGCGCTTCGCGTGACGTCAGCGGCTCTCCAGCCACGCGGACTCGGCAACCCTGTCAACCGACCACGCGGTCACCGGAACCACCACCAGCGCCGTACACCAGCCGCCCAGCACATCGGTCGGGTAGTGCGCGCCCAGCGCGACCTGCGCCCACCCCATGGCGGCGCCCGCCGCCACCGCCGCCCCACCGAGCACGAGGGGACCGCGGTGGCGAGGCGCGGCCAGCGCGACCGCGAGGGCCAGCGCGGTGAAGAAGGCCGTGTGCCCGCTCGGGTAGGACAGGTTGCCGTCGCCGTGGATGGTGCGTCCCACCACGTGCTTGAGCACCGTCGCCGTCCCCACCGTCAAACCGACCCCGGCCACGACGAGCACCGCCCCCCGAGGACGCCGGCCCAGCAGACAGCCGATTACCACGGCCACGACCAGCAGCGTCGAACCCACGGGCTCCCCCAGGAAGTCCAGGACCAGCGCGACACCCCGCCACGGCTGCCCCACCCCGTACACCGCCGACTGAATCCGAGCATCCACCACCCCGGGCCCACCCGCACCCGCATACCGAACCCCGCCCACGGCGACCACCACTGCAGCCACCGAAGCGACGACCCCGAGCCGCACCCGACTCGCCGCAGACACCAACCGCCCGCTCACCCACCCACCCCGCCCCACGACACAGAGAGCCGCCGAAGCCCCGGCTGGGAACAAGTCTGACAGACCGTCACAAATCGCGGGCTGTATCGCGGTTCACGGCACCCAAGAAATGAGACCCACCACGCGGGCGCCCCACCCCTGCAGCCGGGCCGCATGCGCCCCCAGGACTCTCCCCGCAGCCGCGGAGCCGACCGCTACGAGACCGACCGAGCCCTCCGCGAGATGGGACCATCCCTGCGGGTGCAGGGCAGACGCGGTCGCCATACCGGTGCTCACCTTCGGAATCGGACCATCCCCACCACCGCGGGGCCGACACCACGAACGAGTACCCGATGCCCGACCAGCCGGGACCATCCCCACGAGCGCGGGGCCGACAGGTCGGTCGAGGCGTAGGTGTAGGTGCTCACAGGACCATCCCCGCGAGCGCGGGGCCGACTTGATGTCGGCCAGCCGGAAGCGGATCTTGCAGGGACCATCCCCGCGAGCGCGAGGCCGACGCGTCCGGCCACGGGTCGAAGCCGTCGCCCAGGGGACCATCCCCGCGAGCGCGGGGCCGACTCGTGGCAGGCCTGCGAAGCTGCCGACAAGGCAGGACCATCCCCGCGAGCGCGGGGCCGACGGGGGAGCCGTCGTGGCGTGGCTGCGGGCGGCGGGACCATCCCGCGAGCGCGGGGCCGACGGCCGCCCCGGTCAGTACACCTCCAAGGTCACAGGACCATCCCCGCGAGCGCGGGGCCGACGTCTGGGAGTCGGCGGGGCGGGGTCGGCACGCAGGACCATCCCCGCGAGCGCGGGGCCGACTGGACGCCGGAGACGTTTCCGAGGCCCTCGAAGGGACCATCCCCGCGAGCGCGGGGCCGACCGCGGCACGGGCAAGACCGACGGCTGCGCGCGGGGACCATCCCCGCGAGCGCGGGGCCGACACTTCCTGACCTGCTGTGATCTGCCTCAGTGAGTGCCATTCAGTTCAGTTCGAATCCGGATCCACCGTACGTGCGGCTGGCTCGTGTTCGCTGAGCAGTAGCGGTCTGCCGAGCAACCTACCGGAGAACCTCGTACGCGCGAGGCCGATGGGGCTGCCAAGTCAATCAGTGGACACCGGGTAGCCATGCCCATGGGCGCAGGTGCCCCGGCGAAGCTCGCTTGCTGACTGGGCGTCACGATCGGAATACACTCGGTGCCATGGATGCCCAGGTCGAGTTCGAGTACGTGATCGACTATGTCATCGCCGTCGAGCCGGATGCCGAGCCCGAGCCGGCCCGGCGGACTCTCCGTGTCCGGGTCACAGACCCCGCCCCGGTGCCCGGACGCGGGCCGGCCATTGCACACATCCACCGGGCCCTGCGCAGGGCCATCCGCGAGGCCGACCCCGACTCCTACAATCGCATCGAGCACCCGGACCAGCTGGTCATCGTCAGGGTCCGAGACGCCGACGCGGCTACCTAGGGTCGCCACAGAAACAGTCCGTTTTGTGGCTCCCTTGAAGCGAGACCCGTGATCCGGGCGCGCGCCGACCTGAGAGCAGTTCCGGCTTTACGGGCGCCGTAGGCACTTCTGGCAGGATGACGCGCGACCTGTCCCGTCGAGATCACGAGGTGCCCGTGAGCAGCAAGTGGATTGTTCACGGTAGCCGGCCTCTGTACACCAGCCCGTGGGTGAGCCTTGATCTGGTCGACGTTGAACCGCCAGGGCGTGACCGCTACGAGCACCACCTGGTGAGGTTTGCCCCGGTGGCAGCCACCGTGGTTCTCAACGACCAGGACGAGGTGCTCCTCATGTGGCGGCACCGCTTCGCCACTCGGACGTGGAACTGGGAGATCCCCAGCGGCATTGTGGAGGACGGGGAGAGGCTCGCGACTGCAGCTGCTCGCGAGGTGTTGGAGAAAACCGGGTGGCAGGTGGAATCGGTCGAGCCGCTCGCGTACAACCAGCCGATCGGCGGTATGAGCAACGCCGAGCACCATGTGTTCCTCGCTCGTGGTGCCGTCTTCGTGGCGCCGCCGGTGGACACGCATGAGGCGGACCGGATCGAGTGGATCCCGTTGGACCGCGTTCAGGACATGATCGACCGTCGGGAGATCGTGGCTGGCGTCGCCCCGGGCTCTTGCAGGTGCTGGCCCGACGGCCTTGATGCGCCGGCGCGGGGTTCTCGGCTACCGGCAGCTTGCGCAGGTCTGTTGACTTGCGGCCGGCCAGTCACGCCTGGCGCGCGAGCCGGTGCGGGCGGTGGCAGTAGCTGGGCGCCGCATACGAGGGCCCGTCGTCGACCCTCGCCGCCCACAATCGGACTCCTCTGCCCTTGGACTGAGGCCCTGCTCACGAAGCAATCCCCGCACGTGTCGTGGTGTCGTACTGGTTGCCGCCTCGCGCCGTGGGGCGGGCCGAGGAGAAATCCCGCGAGTGCGGGGGCTCTTGCGGTCGGTGGGCCCACGAGACTGGCTGATGTTCCGTAGTCTCGGCTCATGCGATCTGTGGTGTTCGACATCGGCGAGACCTTGATCAGCGATACCCGCTACTGGGGTGACTGGGCTCGTTGGCTTGGAGTGCCGCAGCACACACTGTCGGCGCTGGTGGGCATTGTGGTGGCCCAGGGTCGGGACAATGCGGATGCCATCCGGATCCTCCGCCCAGGTGTGGACGTGGCAGCGGAGTGGCGGGCCAGACAGGCTGCGGGTCGGGGCGACTACCTCGATGAGACGGACCTCTACCCGGACGTGCGTCCCGCCCTGTCCCGGCTGCGTGGGGCCGGTCTGTGGGTGGGCATCGCGGGGAACCAGAACGCCGCTGTGTCCGGGCTCCTCCGTGATCTCGGACTGCCGGCCGACGGCATCGCCACCTCGGCAGAGTGGGGCGTGTCGAAGCCGGGCCCCGGGTTCTTCGAGCGGGTGGTCGAGTGGGCGCCGGGGGAGCCTCACGAGATCGTCTACGTGGGCGACCATCCGATGAACGACGTCACGCCGGCCCGGTCAGCGGGCCTGCGGGCCGCGCATCTCCGCCGTGGTCCCATCGGCCTCACAACCACGGCGGAAGACGCCGACTGGACCGTCGATTCGCTGACCGAGCTGGCCGAACTTCTGGTCGGGCGACAGTGAGGTTGCCTCAACCGAGTGACCGTCGGGGCGATCTCGCCCGACGCCTGTGCGGCGCCGGTACCGTTCCGTTGCGACCACGGAACGGAGCCAAGTATGCCCGCGCCCAATGCTCCCACGCTCGGCCTGCGCCTGGAAACGGCGCGTGCTGCGGCCCGGCTGTCCCGGCGTCAGCTGTCCGAACTCTCCGGAGTTTCACCGAGCATGATTCAGAAGATCGGTGACGGCGAGCGGCATCCGAGCGACCAGGTGCTCGGAGCATTGGCGAATGCTCTCGGGACAACCCCTGAGGAACTGGTCGGCGGACCTGTACGGGCAGACAGCCGGGTTCACCAGGTCATTCCGAATCTCCAGCGGGCTATCGCCGCATACGACTTGCCGGACGACGGCCCGATCAGGCCCCTTACGCAGGTAGCCGCCGACGTCAAGGCCAGCGTTGAGGACCGGGTGCAGTCCCAGTACGTCCGCCTCAGCGAGCAGGCGCCGGCCCTGCTGGCCGAGCTGTTCCGGGCTGTCGACAGTACTCGTGGCAGCGAGCGGGAACAGGCCGCGCGTCTTCTTGCCCTGGCGGCCCGTTCGGCAGATGCGGTGGCCTACAAGTACGGGTACCGAGACCTCAGCGCCCGCCTCGTGGAGCTGATGCGGTGGGCAGCAGAGACCGCAGCCGACCCAGCGCTCGATGCAGCGGCAGCATACGTGCGCATGGAGACCTTCTTCGCAGCTCAGCAACTCGGCCCCGGACTGCGGTCGCTGCAGGCCGCAGTAGACCGGCTGCCGTCGCTGCAGACTGAGCGGCTGGTCGCCGCTGCTGCCGCTCTGCACATGCGGGCCGCGGTTGCGGCCGGTCGTATGGGTCAGGCCGACGATGCCCGCGCGCACCTGCGTGAGGCAGAAAGGCTTGCGAGTCGAGTGCGAGAGCGGCTCTACGATGGCACGGCTGTGGGGCCCAACTCCGTGGAAATCCACCGGTTGTCGGTGGCGGTCGAGCTGGGTGAGCCGAAGGACTTGCAGGAGGCAGTCGAGGCCGCGGCCAGGTGGGTGCCTCCGTGTGAGCTGCCAGCCGAGCGCCGGTCGCACTACTACGTCGACCTAGGCCGTGCTCACGTTCAGCTTGGGCGCCCACGACACGCCGTCGAGTCGCTGCTGGTGGCTCGCCAGATCGCCCCTCAGCACGTCCGTGAACACGGTCAGGTACTGATGGCTCTGGCCACGATGGTGCGGCTGACACGAGGTCGGGACGAGCGGGTGATGTCGCTCGCGCGGTGGGCGAAGGCCGTTTGAAGCGCGACGGATCTCTACCACTGCGTGTGGTAATTCCGGTGCTGGCAGCCGGGGATCGTAGAGGGCGTGACAGGGACACCGAACCCGATCGTTCTCGATCCGGACGCGATCAGCCCCGCGCGGCTCTACGGAGACGCGTCCGTGGAGTGCGGTTCATCTGAACCACCGTCGGCTTCTTCAGGCCGTGTCTGCACACCGACCGATGAGTCGTCCGCCTTACTCGGCTGGACTGTGGCGGGCGACCCATCCTGCATGGGCGGAGGCACCCGATGAGGCTCGATGGGCCCCTCACGGTGGCGGTGGACGGCTATCTGGAGCCTGCCACCCTGCCGACGCTGAAGGCCTTGGACGTCCTTTGGCAGACGGTGCGCGTGCTGCCGATGGACGCCTGCCAGCGGCGGGGGATGGAGCTGATGTTCGGCAGCGGATCCGCCGTCGACCTCGAACGGTGGATGGGCGACGACGCCGTCACCGACCTGGCGGTCGGCCTGACCGACGGCAGCCGTGCCATCGTGCGCGTGCAACACAGCGACGGTCTGACCGTCGCTCAGCGGATCTTCGCCCGGTACACCGTCGAGCAGTTGCTGAACGACCGGCGGCACCGGGACCCGTGGGTCATCCGCGATTCCCAGACCGGCGACCTGGTCAGCGCCGGTGTCGGTGGATTGCGGCCGCTGGAGTTCGCGATCCGGGAGAGCGCCGAGGCGTGGGTCCTCGGCCGGGCGAATCTCGCGCAGTACCGCGTCCTCCCGGGCGGGGCGGTGGGCTGGTGACTGCCGTCGGTGGGCCGCAGTGGCGCCGTTCTCGTCAAGGCTCGTTGCGCGTGAACTCCCGTCCGGGAGAAGAGCGCCCTGTGATGACCCACCCCGTCGACCTGGAGCGCGCGTGGCGTCGAGCGCTGGTTCTCCGGCAACTCGGCGAGGCCCGTCGCTGGCGGCGCCTGCGGGGGCTGCGGTGACGTCCGCCGACTTCGTTCCGTTGGCCGCGCGCCGACGAGGGCTGGTCCTGCGTACGTACCAGGTGGACGCAGACGGTCGGCGGCACGGCTACTCGCCGGTGGTCGTGGTCGTTCCCGAACCGGTGCCGCCGATGGCGGAGTTGTGGCTCGACCTCTGGCCGGACTGCCGCTGCCCCCATCACCGCGCCGACTGTTCGGCCCGCCAGCCCACCCCCGGATCCGCGCCGGCCACGTCGGCCGGCGCCCCCTGATCTCCTCCCGCGCACTCGCCGGGAGGCTGCACCACGCTCTCACCGAGAGGACCCCCGCCATGAGCACCACCATGACGACCCCCGCGCCGCCGCCGTCCCCGCCGGCCCCGCCCGGGCCCGGGCCGATGATCCCGGTGGCCACCGCGACGACCGGCACGACCACCACGACCACCACCGCGACGACCAGGTAGGAGACTCCCATGGCATGGGGAATCGGTAAGGGCGGCAGCTCCGGCGGTGGCAGCGGCTCCAACGACGGCGGGCAGGGCAAGCGCGCCGGAGACAAGGACTTCGGCACCTCGAAGCCGTCCCCGGACAGCGCGAAGTCGCCGTCCGGCGGAAAGCACCGGGGCAAGGACGACGACAAGTGACGCGTCCCGCGCACCAGGAGCAGGCCACCACGCGCGGCCTGCTCCGCGCCGTCTCCCGCACCCTCGGATACGAGGTCGCCGCCGAGTGGCGCCAGGCCGCGGCCGCGGCCCCGCGTCACGCCTTCCTCCCCGACCGCGTCTGGCTCGCCGACGGCGATGCGTACGAGTCCTGCGACCGCCAGCGCGAACCCGAGCGCTGGCTCGCCGCGGCCTACGCGGACGCCCCCGTGGTGACGCAGATCAACGACGGCCAGGAACCCGAGGACGCGGCCGACAGGTGGCCGTCCTGCTCGGCGTCGGCGCCCTCCATCGTGGTCACGATGCTCGATGCGCTCGAACTGGCGCCCGGTGCCCGGGTCCTGGAGATCGGCACCGGGACGGGCTGGACCGCCGCGCTGCTCGCACACCGGCTCGGCGACGCGAACGTCACCACCATCGAGGTAGACCCCTGCCTGGCCGCGCGCGCCCGTGCCACGCTCGGGGCCGCAGGCTACGCCCCGACCGTGGTGTGCGGTGACGGCCGCGCGGGGTGGCCGCCCGGGGAGTCGTACGACCGTGTGGTGGCGACCTGCTCCCTGCGGCGCGTCCCGCCGGCGTGGATCGCCCAGACCAGGACCGGCGGCATGATCCTCGCCCCGTGGGACAACCCGTGGGTGTGCGGCGGCCTGCTCAACCTGACGGTCCTCGCTGAGGGGAGCGCTGTCGGCCGGTTCACGCCCGACAGCGCGTTCATGCTGATGCGCACCCAACGGCAGAACGTGCGGCTGTTCCGGGACGTCGTGCACGAGGACCACCAGCCGGTCCGATCCGTGACGACGCTCGACCCGTGGGCGGTCGCCGACAGCAGCTTCGAAACGCGGTTCGCGCTCGGGCACCGCCTCGGCGATCTGTGGCACGTCTGGGACCACGACCCCGGCGTGGACGGGGTCGCGACACGGCTGTGGGTGGCCGGGACACCGACCGGTACACGGTGTGGCAACACGGCCCGCGCCGACTGTGGGACGAGGTCGAAGCCGCCCACCGGTGGTGGCTCGACGCCGACCGGCCAGGACCGACCCGGCTGGGCCTGACCGTGACGCCCGACGGTCGGCACCGCGCGTGGCTCGACACTCCCGAGAAGAGCTGGCCCCTCCCGTAGGCGGCCGGCCACGAATGCCCCGCCCGACTCAATGAATAGGGTGGCAGACCGGCCTCGAAGTTCGAGACCATCCGACCATGTCGAATGGCGCCCCGGGACAGGACCTTCCGGTCGGCTTCGGGTTCCGGCCGTATCGCGGCGACGAAGACCACGGCCCCATGGCCGTGGTGCGGCTGGGTTGTGCTGAACGGGACCAGGTCGACGCCCGTTCGGTTGTGGAAGGGCTCCCGACGGCGACCGAGATCGCCGAAGCCTCTGCCGAGCTGGAGGAGCCGTCCAAGAACCAGATCCTGGTGGTGCACGACGGGAACGTCGTCGGCTACTCGACGATCCGATGGTGGCAGGAGCGGGACGACACGTGGCTGTACCTGCACCGCGGCTACCTCCTGCCCGAGCATCGCCGCCAGGGCATCGGCTCAGCCATGCTGAGCTGGGCCGAAGAACGGATCCGCCGGCTCGTCGAACAGCATGGAACGGCGCGGACGGCAGTGATCGGCGCGAACGCCATGGCCACCGAGCAGGACGCCACGGCGCTTCTGCTCGCAGCCGGCTACCGACGTGTCTTCAGCCTGGTCGAGCTGGAGCTGCGCGATCTGCAGCAGTTGCCCGACCGGGGCAGCGAACTGCCGGCCGGGATACGGACGGGACCGATCGGGCCGAGCCACTACCGTGCAGCCTGGAGGACCGTCGTCGACGCGTATGCGGACGCCGGTTTCACTCGGAAATGGCCATTCCAGGACTTCGTCGACACCGCCGACCCGGCATGCTGGAGTGCTGCATGGAACGGGCAGGACATGGTCGGCGTCGCCCTCTGCTCCATCCGCCGTCACGACCACACCCTGGGCGAGGTCGAAGAGCTGTCTGTCCGGACGGACCATCAGCGCCTCGGAATCGGCCGGGCCCTGTTGCTGGACGGGCTGCGGAGCCTTCGCGGGCAGGGTGCAACGACCGCCCGGCTGTTCACGGGCACGTCAAATCCGCACCGGTCCTACGATCTTTACGAGAGTGTGGGGTTCCGGCGGCAGAACGAGTACGTCC
The DNA here is from genome assembly GCF_044541955.1 of Kitasatospora sp. NPDC085464. Taxonomy (NCBI): domain Bacteria; kingdom Bacillati; phylum Actinomycetota; class Actinomycetes; order Kitasatosporales; family Streptomycetaceae; genus Kitasatospora; species Kitasatospora sp. NPDC085464. Next base: position 60,413 of record NZ_JBITTM010000025.1, on the reverse strand, counting down.
GCTACCGCAAGCCGCTTGCCTGACCGGCCGGTCATCGGGCGGTCCGATCAGTCCACAGGATTCGACACCATCTCCCGTCAGGGAAAAGCCGGGAGCGAGTGTCGAAGATCGCTGGGTATAGTGCAGGCGCTCTGCCCCGATGATCCCGTCGCCGAGGAGGCCGTCCCATGGAACCCGTCACGCTGATCACCGGTGGCTCGACCGGAATCGGTGCCGCCACCGCCCGGGCCCTGCTCAAGCAGGGCCACCGCGTGGCCGTCACCGGACGCGACGCGGGCAAGCTGGCCGCCTTCGCCACCACCGCGGGAGCGGGCGAGCGGTTGCTGACGATCACCGGCGACGCGAGCGAAGCGGATGACGTCGCCGCCACCGTCCGGCACGTGCTGGACACCTGGGGCCGGCTGGACAACGTCATAGCGAACGCCGGTTTCTCGCTGCCCGGCAACCTGGAGACCCACGCCCCCGAGGACATGCGCGCCATGATCCTCACCAACGTCCTGGGCCCCGCCCTGCTGATCCAGGAGACCCTGCCCCACCTGAGGGCCTCCAAGGGCCGAATCGTGATCATCGGCTCGGTCGCCGGCGTCCGCCACACCCCCGGCAACCTGTACTCCGTCACCAAGTGGGCCGCCCACGCCCTCGCCGAGAACACCCGCCTCCTGGTCGGCCAGGACGGCGTCGGCGTCACCGTTGTCGCCCCCGGCATCGTGGACACCCCCTTCTGGCACGGCCGCGGCGGCACCCCCGAGGCAGCCGTCACGATGACCGGCGAGCAGATCGCGGACACCATCGTGTTCGCCATCAACCAGCCCGCCGGCGTGGACATCAACCACATCACGGTGCGGCCGACGGGGCAGGTCGGCTGAGGTCGGAGCTCCCAAGGGCCGTACGGGGGAGGCGCCTTCGGCTCCGCCGGAGCCGGGCTGACGCCGGCTGTGCCGCAGGCGTGGGGTGGTTTCGAAGCGCCTGGCATACTCGGGCCGTGATGGATGTCGAGGAGTTCTGGGCCCTGATCGACGAGGCGTGCGCCGAGGTCGACGCCCTGGAACCGGACTTCGACGATCGGCGCGACGCGATCGGGCGCGCGTGCGAGGAGCGGCTGGTGAGCCGCACGCCCGCCGAGATCGTCCAGTTCTCCCTGCGCCAGTGGCAGCTGCGCGACCATGCCTACCGGTACGACCTGTGGGCGGCGGCGTTCCTCATCGAAGGCTGGTGGTCCGACGACGGGTTCATGGACTTCCGCGAGGGCCTCATCTCGCTCGGCCGGCACTGGTACGAGCGCGCGCTCGCCGACCCGGACTCCCTCGCCGACCATCCGGCGGTGCAGGACGGCGGGGACGTGCTCATCGGGAACGAGGACTTCAACCAGGTGGCCCACCGGGCCTACCAACGTCTCACCGGTGAACCGGACGGGCTCGACGAGACGCTGGAGGCCTCCCCGGAAGCCGGCCCGCTCCGCGCCGTGACCGAGCCGGTCGGAGTTCGGTGGGACGTCGCCGACGGCGACGAGATGCGCCGCCGCCTGCCACGCCTCGCCGGAATCCTCCTGGACTGATGCGCCGGCGGTGGATCCTGATCACGCCGGCGGACCCGGCGCGGGAGCGGACGCTCCGAGACAAGGCCTACGCGAACCGGACGATCCGAGAAACCCGCTCGACCAGACCGCCCGCTTCAGAGACCCTACGGGCATGGAGTTCTTCGTCTACCACCGCGATCGGCCCGGCTCCGAGAAGCTGCGCACCGAGCTACTGGAAGAACACTGGTCCTACATGGACCAGTACGCGACAGAGATGATCGCCCGCGGCCCGACCCTCAGCGACGGCGGCACGCCCACCGGCAGCGTGCACATCGTCGACCTGCCGGATCCCGCCGCCGCCCGCGCGTTCGCCTTCGACGAGCCCGGCTACCAGGCCGGCGCCTACCGGGACGTGCTGCTACGGCGGTGGCACAACATGCTGGGGCGCACCATGTGGGACTTCCCCGGCGGCCGAACCGGCGGCAACCGGTACCTGGTGCTCGGCCTCGGCACCCCGCAGGCCGCCGACCTGGCCGCCGTGCCGCCCGACAGCGACGAGCTGATCGCCTACGGGCCGCTGCTGTCGGACGACGGCGCCACCTGGCTGGGCACGGCGGCACTGGTCCGGGCGCCGGACCCGGACACGGCACGCGCCGTGCTGACTCCGGAGGGGTACGCCGACGTCGAGGTGCACAACTGGCAGTTCGGCGGGCGCCGGTCATGACCCGGCGACGTCCGGCCGACGTCACAGCTGGCAGTCGCAGCCCTTCGGGCCGCTCGGCAGCCGGGCGATCACCGGCACCCGGCGCTCGTCGGCCGACGCGAACAGCATCAGCGCCCGTCGGTCTGGACATCAGCACCGCGCGATCATCCCCGCAAACGCGGGGCTACCGGACCACCTGCCGGGCCATGTCGCCGCCGAAGGGACCATCCCCGCGAGCGCGGGGCCGACACCGTGCTCATCACCGTCGGCATGGTGTGGCGGGAGCAATCCCCGCGAGCGCGGGGCCGACTGCAGGTACGGGTACTGGGCCTCAACCTGCCGCGAGCAATCCCCGCGAGCGCGGGGCCGACTCTCGAGGACCTGGGCCACGCCTGCTGGACGTGGAGCCATCCCCGCGAGCGCGGGGCCGACGGAAATCACCGAATCGTGCTCGGCGCCCACCAGGAGCCATCCCCGCGAGCGCGGGGCCGACACTTGCTGAGCTGCGGGGATGGGGATCAGAGGGCGCTGGTTGATTCAGTTCGGGTGCGTGGCAGCTCGGCGAGGAGCTGGGGTCTTGCTTTCATCTCTCCCTGATCCGAGCTGAGTTGTCAGTGCGAAGTCTTGCGACACCGAAGCGTACTCGCACGCGGAGGCCGAGGGGGCGCTTGAGGGCGAGTGGAGAGATGGTCGACTTCTTCGAGGGGCGTGGGCGTCGTGACGTAGAGTCGGCGGATCCGGCCAGGCCCTGGTCGGCGGGCGGCGACGCGCCCGCGGCGGAGGGGTTCAAGGCCGCTTCTCGGTAGGGTAATTCAGGCAGTTCTCCGCCTCTTGCGCTGCTGTTGCGCGGGCTGACAGTCTCTGCGCTGTGATCGGTGACAACGCGCTCGCAGTTGCGGAGGCGGTCGCCTCGCCGCGGTGGTCGCCGACCTTCGCGCCGGTGGAGGCCGCGGGCCTGCGACACCTCGAATCGGCCGAGTTCGTCGAGGCCGCTCTCGCCACAGCTCCCAGCAGGCCCGTCCTGCCGGTCGGGCCGCTGCCCGGGACGGCCGGCTTCGCCGTCGTGATGGCGCCGTTCGCGGGGCTGGCTGCGCGGCAGCTGGTCGGCAGGCTCGATCCGGTGGTGGGGCAGGTGGTCGAACTGCCCAGCATCGTGCAGGAGTTCACCGAGACCACGGCTGCCGCGCTCGGCAGCCTGGCGGCGCGGGCGCTGGTGCTGGAGTTGCGGGTGGCCCGGAGTGAGGGGCGGCTGTCGGGGGCGAGTCCGCAGGACAGGTTCCGGGACTTCGTCGCCGCTGCCGGTACCCGGTCCGGGTTGGTGCGGTTGTTCGCCGAGTACCCGGTGTTGGCGATGCTGGTCGGTCGTATCTGTGTGGATTCCGTTGCGGCGACGGCCGAGGTGCTCACCCGGTACGCCGCCGACCGCTCCGAGCTGGTCGCCCGGCTGTTGGGCGGGCGCGACCCGGGCCCGTTGGTCGCCGTGGACCGGGCCGTCGGTGATGCGCACCGAGGTGGCCGTCGGGTGGCGGTACTCGGCTTCGCCGACGGCAGTCGGGTGGTCTACAAGCCCCGTTCGCTCGCGGTCGACCGCCACTTCGGCGAACTGGTGGACTGGTTCAACGCCCGCCCGGGGTCACCCGGGTTGCGCACGCCCGCTCTCCTGGCCCGGCCGGACTACGGCTGGACGGAGTTCGTCGAGGCCCGGCCCTGCGCCTCCGCGTCGGAGCTGGAGCGGTTCTACCGGCGGCAGGGTGCGCTGCTCGCCATCGCGCACGTCCTCGACCTCACCGACCTGCACCACGAGAACCTGATCGCCTGCGCCGACCACCCGGTGCCGGTGGACGTCGAGACGTTGTTCCACCCGCCCGGGTACGAGGGCGAGGACCGCACCGACGACGACCCGGCGGGCCGCGCGCTGGATGCGTCCGTCCAGCGGACCGGTCTGCTGCCGCACCTGGTGCTCGGGGACGAGGCCGCGCTCGACCTTTCCGGACTGGGGGGCGGCGCCGGTCACGGCTCGCCGTTGGAGGCGGTCGGCTGGGAGGCCGCCGGCACCGACGAGATGCGGCTGGTCCGCCGGCCCGGCGTCGTCGACGGCGGGGTCAACCGCCCGCAGCTGGGCGGTGTCGAGGCCGAGCCCGCGGCTCATGCGGGGGCGCTGGTGGCCGGTTTCCGCGCTGGCTACCGCGCGATCCTGACGGGCCGGCGGGAGTTGGCCGGACTGCTGCGGCGCTTCGCGGCCGACGAGGTCCGGGTGGTGACCCGGGCCACGCAGGTCTACGCGACGGTCCTCGCCGAGGCGACCCACCCCGACGTGCTGCGGGAGCCGGGCGACCGGGAGGGGCTGCTGCGGCTGCTCGGTACGGACGCCGTGGACGACCAGGGCTGGCCGGGGCTGCTCGACCACGAGGTCGCCGAGCTGTGGGACGGCGACGTGCCGGTGTTCACCGCCCGTCCGGGTGGCGTCGACCTGTGGAGCGGCACCGGTGCTCGCATCCCCGGCGCCCTCGACCGGCCCGGACTGGCCCGGGTGATGGAGCGCCTGGCGGCGATGGACGAGGCCGACCTCGCCGGGCAGGAGCGGATCATCCGGGCGTCGCTGGCCTGCCGTGCCGCGGAACCGGCCCATCCCGCCGCGGTGCCCGGCCCGCGCACCCGCGAACAGGACGCTGAACTGCCCGCTCCCGAGCGGCTGCTCGCCGCGGCCCGGGACATCGGCGACCTGCTGGTCGAGCAGGCGCACCGGGGGCCGGGGCGGGCGAACTGGCTGGCCATGGAGCTGCTCGGCGAGCGGTACCGCAGGCTCGCGCCCTGCGGTGCCGACCTGGGGCACGGATACGCCGGGGTCGCCCTGTTCCTCGCCCAACTCGCCGCGGTCACCGGCACGGACCGCTACGCGGACACGGCGCTTGCCGCGCTGCACCCGGTGCCGGAACTGCTGGAGCGCCTCGCCGCGCTCCCGGACGAGGACCTGGGCGCGGTCGGCTCGGGTGCCTTCACCGGGCTCGGCGGCATCCTGTACGCCCTCGCGCAGACGGCGGTCGCCCTGGACGACGCCGGGCTGCGCGCCCTGGTCGAGCCGGCGGCCGATCTGACCGTTCGGGCTGCCGGGGCCGAGCAGCCGCTCGGCGTGCTCGACGGCACCGCGGGCGGTCTGGTCGCGCTGCTGGCTGCGCACCGGGTGTTCCCGTCGGCAGGGATCCGGCGCGGCGCGGGTGCCTGTGCCGACCGGCTCGCCGCCGCGCCCGTCCCGGTGGAACCAGGCTTCGCGACCGGCGCGGCCGGGGTCGGCTGGGCGCTGCTCGGTTTCGCCTCCGGCGGGGGCGGCGACCGCTACCACCGGTCGGGGCTGGCCGCGCTGCGTTCGGCCGTGGCCGCGGTGCCGTCCGTCGGGGCCGACCTCTCCTGGTGCACCGGCCGGGCCGGGGTGGCGCTGGCGGTCGCGGACCGGGCCGAGGCGATGGCGGACCCGGGGTCGGCCGAGGCCGTCGCCGAGGTCGTCGGGCACCTCGCGGGCGCCGGACCGCTGCCCGATCACGGTCTGTGCCACGGCGAGTGGGGCGTCCTGGAGCTCCTGCACCGGATGCCCGACCGTCCGGCACTCCGGGTCCGCGCCGCAGGTGCGGTCCTGCGTGGCCCGCGCTGCCCGGCCCCCGGCGGGATCACGCCGCCCGGACTGCTCACCGGTCTGGCCGGCCTCGGCCACGGCCTGCTGCGGCTCGGCTTCGCCGACCGCGTCCCGTCGGCGCTGCTGCTGCGGGCACCGAACCCCTGAGCCCCGCCGTCAGCCCATCCGACCGAACCACCGTGCTGACCGAACCACCGTCCGCAGCCGATCGACCGTGCTGACCGAACCACCGTGCCAAACCGAACCACCCTGCCAAAGCGGACCACCGTGCGCAGCCGAACCACCGTGCCCGGTCGGGCCACTGTGCCCGGTCGGGCCACTGTGCCCGAACCGCGGTCACAGCCGCGGTCGCCTCCGAGACCGTCGGACGTCGACCTTCGAGATCATCTGCCGGAAGGGAACACCGTTCATGAACACCACCGCCCTCGCGCAGCGCCCGATGCAGCCCGCCGGCGCGCACCGCGCCGCCACCGTCGATCACCCGGCGGGTGAGATCCGGCTGCGGACCGGCGGCGGGCTCGGCCGCCGGTCCCGACTGCTCAGCGGGCCCACGGCGTTCCGCTCCACCAGCGCGTGGACCACCATCAGCAAGGTGGTGGGTGACGAGCGTCACTGACCGCACCGCCGGGCAGGCCGGATCCGGCGCGCCCGGCGGGCGGACCGGCCGGAACAGGCAGGCGGGCCCGGGCCGCGCACCCCGCGGCAGCACGACCACCTTCCTGTGGAGATCACTATTCATCACAACTTCGGCACAGTAGCCTGCGAATGTGCGCAACACTTCCCCGACGATCATCGGCCGTGAGACCGAACTCGGGCTGCTTGAGAGCAGCCTGAGCGGTCTTCAGTCCCATGCGGGCCGCGCGGTCTTCCTGGTGGGGGAGGCGGGGATAGGCAAGTCCCGGCTGGCGGGTGACTGTGCCGGCCGGGCCGAGGCGCTGGGCCTGCCGGTGCTGCGCGGACGCGGCAGCCCGACCAGTGCCGGGATCCCGTACCGCCCGCTCATCGAGGCGTTGAACTCCCGCTTCCGGGTCGTCGGTGTCCCCGACGACCCGGAGCTGGAGCCCTACCGTCCGGCGCTGGGCCTGGTGATCCCGCAGTGGCGGCACACGGCCGTGCCCGGCTACCCGGAGAGTGCCGTCGAGCTGGCCGAGGCCGTGCTGCGGCTGCTGGCCGTGCTCGGCCGGGACGGTGGTTGCCTGCTCGTCCTGGAGGACCTGCACGAGGCCGACTCGGACACCATCGCCGTGGTGGACTACCTGGTCGACAACCTGGCCGGACTGCCCGTCCTCCTGGTGGCCACCCTGCGGCCCGAGCCGGGCGCCGCCCTGGAGCTGGCCCGGGGCGGTGAGCGGCGCCGGGTCGCCTCGCTGGCCGCCCTGGAGCCGCTCGGGCCGACGCAGATCGGCGCGCTCGCCGCGGGCTGTCTGGAGCTGGGCTCCGAGCAGGTGCCCGCTGCGGTGGTCGACCGGCTGAGCACCATCAGCAACGGGAACCCCTACCTCGTCGAGGAGTTGCTGACCGAGATGGTCGGCTCCGGGGCGCTGCGCCAGGACGGCGACGGCTGGGTGGTCGTCGGCGACCTGGCGGCCGCCGTGCCGGCCAGCGTGGTCAGCGGCCTGCGGCACCGACTGGAGCAGCTCGATCCCCAGGTGCGCGACCTGCTGCTGCTCGCCGCCACCCTGGGCACCGGCTTCTCGCTCGGCACGCTCCAGCTGATCACCGGCCACAGCATGCGGCTGCTGCTCGACCACCTGGCGGCGGCGGCCGCCTCGGGCTTCGTCGTCCCCGACTCCACCGCCGTCGACCAGTACGCCTTCCGGCACGCGCTCACCGCGGAGGCCCTGCTCGCCGGGCTGCCGCCGGCCGAGCGGGCCGTGATCGCCCGCCGGGCGGCCGAGGCGATCCTGGCGGCCGACCCGGCGCTCGCCGACGGGCGCTGCCAGCTGGTGGCGCGCCTGCGGGAGCTGGGCGGTGACCGGGCGGGGGCGGCGCTGCTCTACGCCGAGGCGGGCCGCCGGGCGCTCGCCGCGGGGGCCTCCGCCACCGCGGTGAAGCTGCTGGAGCGGGCCCACGAGTCGGCCGCGGCGTCCGACCGCACCGACGTCATCGAGTCGCTGGTCTACGCGCTGGCCGAGGCCGGTCAGCTGGACCGGGTGTTCGCGCTGGCCGAGTCGCTGCCGGCGGCCGGGGCCGACGCGCTGGACATCGAGCGTCGCATCGCCCTGCACACCAGGCTCGCCTGGGCGGCGGTGATCGCCGAGCGCGCTGCCGACACCCGGACGCAGATCGCCGCGGCCCGTGCGCAGCTCGGCGGCTCCGGCGATCCCCGCCAGACCGCCGCCCTGGCCGTGGTCGAGGGCCACCTGGCGCTGCTGCCCGGCCACGGCGGGGCGACGGCGGAGACCGAGCGGCTGGCCCGCGAGGCGGCCGAGGTCGCCGAGCGCGAGAAGCTTCCGGTGGTGGCCTGCCAGGCGTGGCAGCTGCTCGCCCTGCTGGCCCGCGAACGCGGCTTCGACGACGCGGACGCCTGCCTGGAGCGGATGCTCGCCGTCGCGGAGACGCACACCCTGCCGGTCTGGCGGGTGGAGGCGCTGCTGCGGCTCGGCGGGAACGCCTTCATGCGCACCGGTGACGCGCGTAGGATCCGGGAGGCCAGGGACGCCGCCCGCGACCTGGGCGCCCTCGTCCTCGCCCAGCACGCGGAAGGCCTGCTGGCCATGGACGCCCTGCAGCGCGCCGACTTCACGGCCGCCCGGGAGATCATCGACCGCTGCCTGGAGCCGAGCGCCCGGATGCGCAACCTGGGCAGCCACCGCTACCTGCTGCTGGTGGCCGCCACCCTCGCCGCCCACCAGGGCCGGCGGCGGCAGATGGAGCGGGAGCTGCTCCGCTTCGAGCAGGCCGACGACTCGGACTCCTTCCTCACGCCGGTCCTGCACGGCCTGTGCCGGGCGTTCTGCGCGCTCCTGGAGGAGAACCGCGCCCGGGCGGGTGCCGACCTCGCCGCCGCGGCCGCCTGGGAGGACCGGCACCCCAACGTGTTCTACCTCAGCGGACGGTACGGCCTCGGTGCGCTGCTCGGCGTCCTCGCGGGCACCGCCGACCGCACGGCGTACGCGACGGTCCTGGCGGCGCCGGCCGCCGCCCTGGCGTGGAACCGGCAGTTCATGCTGCTGGCCGACGCCGTCCTGCTCGGACGCGAGGGCCGCGGCGGGGAGGCCGCCGGCCGGGTGGAGCAGGCGCTGCAGGCGTCCCGGGGGTTCCCGACCGCCCGGCACCTCGGACTGCGCCTGGTCGCCGAGGCCGCCCTCGCCGACGGCTGGGGCGAGCCGGTCGCCTGGCTGCGGACCGCGGAGGAGTACTTCCACGAGGCCGGCGTACGCTCCGTCGCCGGCGCCTGCCGGTCGCTGATCCGGCAGGCGGGCGTGTCGGTCGCCCAGCGGCGCAGCGGGCGGGAGCTGATCCCCGAGGCGCTGCGGGCGAGCGGGGTGACGCCGCGTGAGTACGACGTGTTCGCCCTGCTCGTGGAGCGCCTCGGGAACCAGGACGTCGCCCAGCGGCTGTCCATCTCGCCCCGGACGGTGGAGAAGCACATCGCCAGCCTGCTCCAGAAGACGGGCAGCGCGGACCGCGCGGAGCTGTGCCGCCTCGCCCGGGCGCTGTGCGGGGACTGATCGGGGGAAGTGACCGGGGGCTCCGGGCGATGCCGGACGGGGCCGGGTGATGCCGGGCGAAGCCGGGCGGGGCGGGGACGCCTCGGTCCCCGCCCCGCCCGGCATCGCGTCCCGACGCGTCCCTGCGCGTTTCCACGCGTCCCGACGCGTCCGGGCTCCTACGCTCCCGGACTGAGGAAGTCCGGGACGTCGGTGCCGAGGCCCTGCTCCTGCGCCCTGTGGTGGACCAGGTCGGCGACGGCGAGGTCGAGGACGCCCAGGCCGAAGGGCGAGAAGACCGTCAGCGCCTCGGGGTCGCGGTGGTGGCGGCCGCCGGTGAGGACGGCGCCGATCGAGTCGGCGATGAAGTCGCGGTGGCCGGTCTGCTGTTCGGCGAGGTGAAGGGAGGTGGACTCGCGGCAGACGTGGTCGCCGTCGTCGACGATGTTGACGCTGGACAAGATGGTCTCCGGGGCGAGGTCACGCAGGGACAGGTGGAGCAGCAGCGTCCCCGGTCGGCAGGGGGAGGGGTCCAGGTGCGGGGTGGAGGCGGTGGTGGCCAGGGAGACCAGGCGGTGGGCCGCCAGGGCGTCCTCGATCCGGTCGGCCGTGGTGGTCTTGAGCCCGGGGAACCGGGCCGCGCACCGTTCGGCGAACGCCTGGGCGCGGGCCGGGTCGAGGTCGAACAGGGTGACCTCGGTCAGGTCGGGCAGCAGGGCGCGCAGGAAGGTGAGCACCTCGAAGTTGATCACGCCGCAGCCGATCAGGGTGGCGCCGGTCTGCGGCTCCTGCGGGGCGAGCGTGGCGGCGGCGAGGGCGGCGCTGGCCGCGGTGCGCCGGGCGGAGATCACCGAGCCCTCCAGCAGCACCTCGGGGTGGCCGGTGCGCATCGAGTTGAGGATGATCGCGGCCGAGGCGCGCTCCAGTCCGGAGGCCAGGTTGCCCGGGAAGGACGAGATCCACTTGATGCCGGCGACCGGCTCCCGGTCGTCGGCGTCCCCGGTGTTCCCGAGGTAGCCGGGCAGGGCGATGATCCGGTTGCGGGCCTCCTCGGGGAAGCGCAGGAAGAGCGAGTGGGGGAGCGCGGTCCGGCCGGCGGCGTGCAGGCGGTACGCCCGGCTCACCGCCTCGACCACCTGGTGCTCCGCACCGTCCAGGACCTGCCGGACCTCGCGGGCTGTCAGGATCAGCATGGTGTCACCTCGGCCATCGGACCGTTCTCCCTCCACAGGTGGGTGACGTCGCCGAAGTGCGACGTGACCCAGTCGTCGTCGTAGATCGTGTCGAGGTAGCGCTCACCCCGGTCGGGGAGGATCACCGCGCAGGTTGCGCCGGGCGGGATCCGGTCGCCCATCTGCCGGACCGCGGCGAGCACCGCGCCCGACGAGCCGCCGGCGAGGATGGCCTCGCGGTGCGCCAGGCGCCGGCAGTTGACCACGCAGTCCAGATCGCTGACGTGCACCACCTCGTCCGCCAGGCCGTCCTGGTGGAGTGCCGGCCGGACGGCGGCGCCGTGGCCGGGGATGAGCCGGGGCGCGGGCCGGCGCCCGAAGATGACGCTGCCCTCGGCGTCGACGGCCACGATGGTCACCGGGAGCTGCTGCTCCCGCGCGTACTCGGCGCAGCCGCGCAGGGTTCCGCAGGAACTGGTCGCGCAGAACAGGTAGTCCGGGCCGCCGGGCAGGGCCTCCCGGATCTCCCGCATGGTCGCGTGGTGCGAGCGCGGGTTGAGCGGGTTCGAGTACTGGTCCGGCCAGTAGGCGTGTTCGGTCCTGGCGAGGATCTCGCGCACCCGCCGGATCCGCACCGGCAGGTACTCGCCGGTGGCCGGGTCGGTCCGGGTGACCACCTCGACCTCGGCGCCCAGCGCCCGCATGATCGCGATGTTCTGCCGGTTGGCGCGGGGGTCCACCACGCAGATGAGGCGGATCCCGAAGTACCCGCAGACCTGGGCGAGTCCGATGCCCAGGTTGCCGGAGCTGGACTCGACGACGACCGACAGCCCGGGGATCAGCCGGCCCGAGCGGATGCCCTCGCTCAACAGCTCCAGTGCGGAGCGGTCCTTGATGGAACCGCCCGGGTTGTGCGCCTCCAGCTTGGCGAAGAGGCGGAAGTGGCTGGTCGGGTCGATTCTGGTCAGCTCGACCAGCGGCGTTCGGCCCACGGTCCGGAGTACACCGGCCGGCACGGTGTCAGACATGCGCACGGGCCCCGTCGATGGTGTCGCCGGTGGTGCGGCGGCGCGGGCTCGTCGGCCGCGTCCCGGTCCACGCGGGCCCGGTGTGCGGCTCCACATCGTCGACGGCGATCCGGGACGTGCAGGTTTCGGTGGCTTCCTCGGCCACAACTACCCTCCTGGTCTTGAGGTTTGACACTGCGACGGGGCGAGCCTGCCGGGCTGTGGGGAACGGCGGCAAGAGACAAACGGGCAGCGGGACGAGCATGCGCGCGGTGCCGCTGTGTCCCCGGGCCGCGAAGCCCGCAGCGCACGGCGGACCGGCCGGTCACCCCGGCGGCGGCGCACCCGCGCCGGACGGCCGCAGGACGGCGTACGGGCCGGCGTACGCGACGCGGCACTCACGCGCCGCGGGCCACGCGCCACGGGTCACGCGTCACGCGCTCGGAGCGGACTCGGCGGCGGTGGCGTCGGTGATGCCGGCTGCGTCCTCGTCCTCGTCCTCGTCCTCGGCCCCGGCCGCGGTGGCGCCGTCGTCGGCGGCCGGCTGCCCGGGGGCGGCGCCGGCCAGGGACGGCGCGGAGCGCACCGAGGGGCTGAGGGTGGCGGTCGCGCCGAGCAGGACCATCCAGGCGGCCAGGACCACCACGGTGGAGTGCGCCCCGAACCGCGCGAGCAACTCGCCGCCGATCAGCGAACCCAGCGGGACGGCACCGAAGGCGATCAGGCCGACCGCGCCGATCACCCGGCCCTGGATGGCGTCCGGGGTGACGGCGAGCTGGTAGGCGGAGGTCACCACGTTCCACACCGGCCCGACGAAGCACATCAGGGCGTACACCGCGCCGATCAGGTACGGGCCGTGGACCACCAGGAGCACCGGGACCAGCAGCGCCCAGGCCCAGTTGGCGCCGATCACCACGGTCCGCATCGACAGCCGCCGTTCCAGCTCGGGCGCCAGCAGGGAGCCCAGCACCCCGCCGACCGCTCCCAGGCCGAACATCACGCCGATCTGTGCCGGTGAGCCGCCCTGGTCGCGCGCCATCAGGATGACCGTCAGGAACACCGCCTGGAACAGCAGGTTGCTGCCCGCGATCAGGAAGGTCGTGGTGCGGATGAACGGCTGGCGCCACAACCAGCGGACGCCTTCGGTGAGTTCGCGGTGCAGCGGGCCGCTGCGGGGGCGCCGTTCGGCCTGGAACTCGGTGCGGATCAGCAGCAGGGAGACCAGCGACCACAGGTAGCTGACGGCGTCGAAGAGGAACGGCAGTGCGCGGCCGAAGCCGAACAGGGCGCCGCCCAGCGGTTTGCCGAGCATCGTGGCGCCGCGGGCCCGCGCCTCGTTGCGGGAGAGCGCGGCGGCGAGCTGGGACGGGTGCACCACGTTGGGGACGGCCGCCGAGGCGGCGATCTGGAAGCACACCGTCAGCGTGCCCTCGGTGAAGCCCACCGCGAGGATGTGCGGCAACGACAGCCGGTCCAGCAGCAGGGCCGCCGCGACGCTGCCGATGGCCAGGATGCGCAGCACGTCGCACCAGATCATCGTCCGTCGGCGGTTCCAGCGGTCGACCAGGGCTCCCGCCGGGAGCTGGAACAGGAGTTGCGGCACCAGTGCGACGAAGCCGGCGGCTCCCGCGTCGGCCGGGGACCCGGTCAGCGCGAGGACCAGCAGCGGGTACGCCACACTGGAGGCGTTGGATCCGAGCCCGGAGACCGCCGCTCCCTGCCAGAGCAGCAGGAAGTCCCGGTTGCGCAGCAGCGGCGGGACGTTCCGGGGGACTTCCTCGCGCACGGTGTCGGTCATGGTCCGATGCTGGGAGGCCGGCCGCCCCGGGCCCAGAGAAGGACCGGCAGTCACGCGCGCAGTTCGCCGCCGGAACCTCGGCCGTGCTGACCCTGCCGCCCCTTTCCCGCAGTCGGCAGGCTGACGCCGGGCCGGTGGAGCGTCACCGGACCGCTGACCCGGTCGCACGCACAGGAAGGCGAAGGATGAGCACGAGCCCGAGCTCCCGCACGGAGCTGCTGCAGCGGCGCCTCAGCGGCTTGACGAAGAAGCGGCAGGAGGGGATCGCCCCCGTGCCGCGGGACGGCGCGCTCCCGCTGTCGTTCGCGCAGCGCCGGATGTGGGTGCTCGACCGGCTCCGGCCGGGCGGCGTCGAGTACCTGATGCCGCTGCTGCTGCGCCTGCCGGGACCGGTGGATCCGGTGGCGCTGCGGCGCGCGCTGGACGCGCTGGTCGCCCGGCACGAGGTGCTGCGCACCCGCTACCCGGCCGTGGACGACGAGCCGGTGCTGGTGATCGACGCACCGGGGCCGATCGCCCTGACCACCGTCGACCTGGCGTCCGACGGGCCGGAGCAGGCCGAGCGCCGGCTCGCCGAGCTGGTGGCCGAGGACGGCCGGCAGCCGTTCGACCTGGCTGCCGGGCACCCCGTCCGGGCGCTGCTCGCCAAGCTCCCCGGCGACGCGTACGCGTTGCTGCTGACGATCCATCACATCGCGTCGGACGGCTGGTCGGAGGACGTCCTGCTCGGCGAACTCGGACGGCTCTACGAGGCGTTCGCGGCCGGCCGGGCGGACCCGCTCGGCCCGCCCGCCGTGCAGTACGCGGACTTCGCCGCCTGGCAGCGCGAGCAGCTGTCCGGCGACCGGCTGGCCTCTCAACTCGCCTACTGGCGCGACACCCTGGCCGACCTGACCCCGCTCGCGCTGCCCACCGACCGGCCCCGCGGTCCGGTCCGGGACGCCGCCGGCGCCGTCGCGATGTTCACCGTTCCGGCCGAACTCGTCGCGCCGCTGGAGGAGTTGGGCCGAAGCCGGGGCGCCACCCCGTTCATGGTCTTCCTGGCGGCCTTCCAGCTCCTGCTGGGCCGCAGTTGCGGGCAGACCGACGTGGTGGTCGGCACCCCCGTCGCGGGCCGGGAGCAGGCCGACGTCCAGGCCATGGTGGGCCTGTTCGCCAACACCGTCGCCCTGCGCGCCGACCTCGCCGGCGACCCGTCGTTCCTGGAACTGCTCGGCCGCGTGCGGGAGTCCGCGCTCGGCGCGTTCACCCACCAGGAGACCCCGTTCGAGCGGCTGGTCGACGAGCTGGCGCCCGAACGCGACCCCTCCCGCAACCCGATCTTCCAGGTGGTCTTCCAGCTCGCCGCGCACACCCCGGCCGAGCCGGGTGCGCTGCGCGCCGAGCTGCAGGCGGTGGACTGGCACCCCGCCAAGTTCGACCTCTCGCTCGCGCTCACCACTGCCGCCGACGGCTCCATCAGCGGCGAACTGGAGTACGCCACCGCGCTGTTCGACCCGGAGACGATCGAGCGGACCGTCGCGCACTACCTGCGGCTGCTGGCCGGAATAGCCGCCGACCCCGGCCGGCCGGTCAACCGGCTCGACCTGCTGCCCGACGCCGAGCGCGAACTCCTCGCGTCCTGGAGCGGAGCCGGCCGCAGCTACCCGGCCGATGAGACCCTGCCCGAGGTGTTCCGGCAGTGGGTGGAGCGCACCCCCGACGCCCCCGCCGCGACCTGCGACGGCGTCTCGCTGACGTACGCGGAACTGAACGCCCGGGCCAACCGGCTGGCCCACCGGCTGCGTGCGCTCGGCGCCGGCCCGGAGAGCCTGGTCGGCGTGCGCTGCGAGCGCGGGCTCGGCCTGGTGGTGGCGCTGCTCGGTGTGCTCAAGTCCGGTGCGGGCTACCTCCCGCTGGACCCGGGCCAGCCGGCCGACCGGCTCGCCTACATCCTCGCCGATGCCGGGGCGACCGTCCTGGTCGCCGACCGGAGCACCGGCGAGGAGAACGTCACCACCGTGCTGCTCGACGAGGCCGACCGGGACTGGCCCGACACCGACCCCACCCCGCTGGCGACGTCCGGCAACACCGCCTACGTCATCCACACCTCCGGCTCCACCGGCGCCCCCAAGGGCGTCCCCGTCACGCACGCCAACGTGCTGCGCCTGCTGCGCTCCTGCCAGGAGGACTTCGGCTTCGGCCCGGACGACGTGTGGACGCTGTTCCACTCCTACGCCTTCGACTTCTCGGTCTGGGAGCTGTGGGGCGCGCTGCTGAACGGCGGCCGGGTCGTGGTGGTGCCGTTCGCCGTCTCGCGCTCCCCGCAGGACTTCCTCGACCTGCTGGTCGCCGAGCGCGTCACCGTGCTCAACCAGACCCCCTCGGCCTTCCGCGGCCTGCAGGAGGCCGTCGCGCTGGCCGACCTGCGCCCCGAGGCCCTGTCGCTGCGGACCGTGGTCTTCGGCGGCGAAGCGCTGGACGTGGCCGAACTGGGGCCCTGGTTCGAGCGGTTCGGCGACCGGCGGCCCGTCCTGGTGAACATGTACGGCATCACCGAGACCACCGTCCACGTCACCCACCGCCCGGTGCGGGCCGAGGAGACCGCCGGTGCCCGGCGCAGCCCGATCGGCCGCCCGCTCGGCGACCTGCGGCTCCACCTCCTCGACGCGGAGCTCAACCCGGTGCCGATCGGCGTCCCGGGCCAGCTCCACGTCTCCGGGCCCGGCCTGGCCCGCGGCTACCTGAACCGCCCGGGGCTGACCGCCGAACGCTTCCTGCCCGACCCGTACGCCGGCACACCGGGCGCCAGGATGTACCGCACCGGGGACCTCGCCCGCTACGGCGCCGACGGCGAACTGGAGTTCCTCGGCCGGGCCGACAGCCAGGTGAAGATCCGCGGCCACCGGATCGAGCCCGGCGAGATCGAGGCGGCCATCGGCGCCCTCCCCGACGTGGACAAGAGCCTGGTGATCGCGCACCGCGGCGCCGAGGAGCGGGAGGCCCGCCTGGTCGCGTACGTCGCCCCCCGGGCAGGCAGCACCCTCGACGTGGCGGAGCTGCGCGCGGCCCTGGGCCGGACGCTGCCCGGCTACATGGTGCCGGCGGTCTTCGTCCCGCTGGCGGCCTTCCCGATGACGGCCAACGGCAAGATCGACCGCCGTGCCCTGCCCGCCCCCGAGGCCCACCGCGCGCTCGGCGGCGCCGAGCACGTCGCCCCGCGCACCGGCACCGAGCGGGTCGTCGCCGAGACCTGGGCCGAGGTCCTGCGCCTGCCCCGGGTCGGCGCCCTCGACAACTTCTTCCACCTGGGCGGCGACTCCATCCGGGCGATCAAGGTCGTCGGCGCGCTGCGGCGGCGCGGGATCGACCTGACGGTGCAGAACCTGCTGGTGCACCAGAGCGTCGAGAGCCTGGCCCGGTTCGCCGACCAGGCCGCGCCCGGCGGACCGGCCGGCGTGGAGGAGCAGCGGGTGGCGCCGTTCGAGCTGCTCTCGGCAGCCGACCGCGCCGCCCTGCCGCCCGGCCTGGTGGACGCCTACCCGCTCGCCATGGTGCAGGCCGCGATGGTCTACCAGATGCTCGCAGACCGGGACGAGAGCCCGTACCACAACATCACGCTGTTCCCGTTCGTCGACGACGCGCCGTTCTCGCTGCGCGCGATGCGGGAGGCCGCGGCCCGGCTCGCCCGGCGGCACGAGATCGTGCGCACCAGCTTCGACCTCACCGGGTACTCCGAGCCGCTCCAGCTCGTCCACGCAGACGGGACGGTGGAGGTCGGCCACGACGACCTGCGCGGGCTCGACGAGGAGCGGATCCAGGCCGAGCTCACGGAGTTCACCACCCGGACCCGCCGCACGCCCTTCGACATCGGCCGGGCGCCGATGCTGCGCTTCCACGTCCACCAGACCGCCGACGACCGCTGGACGTTCTCCTTCATCGAGTGCCACGCGATCCTCGACGGCTGGAGCCACCACTCGCTGATCGACGAGGTGATGCGCGACTACCGGGCGATCCGCGACGGGCGGGCCCCGGCCGACACCGGGCAGCGGCACACCGTCCGCTACGCCGACCACATCGCGCTGGAGCGGCGCTCCCTCGCCGGCACCGAGGACCGCGCGTTCTGGCAGCAGCGGGTCGGCGACTTCGAGCGCGTCGTCCTGCCGCCGTCCTGGGCCGCCGACCCGGCGGCCGGCGAGCGGCCGTACCAGGTCACCGTTCCGTTCCACGACCTGGAGCCGGGCCTGCGCGCGCTGGCCGCGGCCGGCGGGGTGCCGCTCAAGAGCGTGCTGTTCGCCGCGCACCTGAAGGCGATGGCCGTGATCAGCGGCAGCCGCCGCTTCCACAGCGGACTGGTCTTCAACGGGCGCCTGGAGACGGACGGCGGCGAGCTGGTGCGCGGCATGCACCTCAACACCGTGCCGCTCGGCGTCGAACTGACCGGCGGCACGTGGCGCGAGCTGGTGGGGCAGGTCTTCGCCGCCGAGGTGGCCGCCTGGCCGCACCGCCGCTTCCCGCTGCCGGAGATGCAGCGCGCCTGGGGCGACGGCAGCCCGCTGGTCGAGGTGTCCTTCACCTACCTGGACTTCCACGTCCTGGACGACCGGCAGATCGATTCCGGCAAGGTCGTCGACGTCAGCCCGAACGAGTTCGCGCTGGACGCCTCGACCTTCCCCGGCGTGTTCGTCCTCTACGGCCGCCCGGAGCGGATCAGCCGGGCCAACGGGGAGCGGCTGGCCGGGCTGTACCGGCGGATCCTGGAGGCGATGGCCGCCGACCCGCTGGGCGACTCCGGCGCCGACGCCCTCGCCGCCGAGGAGCGCGAACTGCTCGACCGGTTCGCGACCGGCCCCCGGACGGCCGCCCCGGACGCCTGCGTGCACGAGCTGTTCGAGCAGCAGGCCGCCCGCACCCCGGACGCGGCCGCGCTGCACTGCGCCGACGGCAGCACCGTCGACTACGCCTCACTCAACGCCCGCGCCAACCGGATCGCCCGGCGGCTGCGCGGGCTCGGCGTCGGCCCCGAGTCGAAGGTCGGGGTCCTGCTGCGGCGGGGCCCGGACCTGGTCGCGGCGCTGCTCGCGGTCCTCAAGTCCGGTGCCGCCTACCTGCCGCTCGACCCCGCGCACCCGGCCCGGCGGCTGGCCGGCGTGCTCGCCGAGACCGGCGCCGCGGCCGTCCTCACCCAGGCGGAGCTGGCCCCGCTGGTCGCGGGCCTGCCCGCCGAGGCCGTGCTGCTCGACCGCGACGCGGAGACCGACGCGCAGGACGGGGACGACCTCGGCCCGATCGCCACGCCCGCCAACCTGGCGTACATCGTCTACACCTCCGGCTCCACCGGCACCCCCAAGGGGGTGATGATCGAGCACCGCTCCCTGGTCAACTACGCGACCTGGGCGGGCGCCGAGTTCCCGGACGTGCACGGCACCGGCTCGCCGCTGTACTCCGCGATGGCCTTCGACCTGCCGGTCACCTCGCTCTTCCCCGCGCTGCTCTCCGGGCGGCCGGTCACCCTCACCGAGGACGACGGCACCCCCGGCCTGGACGGCCTGGTCGCCGTCCTGGAGCGCGGCGGATTCGGCCTGGTCAAGCTGACCCCCACCCACCTGGCGCTGCTCAACCAGACCCTGCCGCCCGCCGCGCTCGCCTCCGCCACCGACCGGTTGGTGGTCGGCGGCGAGGAGCTCACCCGCGAGGCGCTCAGCGCCTGGACCGAACACGCCCCGGACACGGCGGTGGTCAACCACTACGGCCCGACCGAGGCGACCGTCGGCTGCTGCATCCTGAAGTCCCGCGCCGACAGCCTGCCCGAAGGCCCGGTGCCGATCGGCCGGCCGGTGGCCAACACGGTGATGCGGATCCTCGACCGCGACCAGCGGCTCGTCCCGGTCGGCGTCATGGGCGAGCTGTACATCGGCGGCGCCCAGCTGGCCCGCGGCTACGCCGAGCGGCCCGCGCTGACCGCCGAGCGCTTCGTCCCGGACCCCTACGCGGCCGCGCCCGGCGCCCGGCTCTACCGCACCGGGGACCTGGCCCGCTACCGGGAGGACGGCCTGCTGGAGTTCGGCGGCCGGGCGGACAACCAGGTGAAGATCCGCGGCTACCGGGTCGAGCCCGGCGAGGTGGAGGGCATGCTCCGTCGCCACGGGGCGGTCCGGGAGGTCGCCGTCCGGGTGCGCACCGCGGCCGGCGGCGACCGCAGCATGGTCGCGTACGTCGTGCCGCGCGAGGGCGCGGACATCCAGCCCGTGGAGCTGCGGGACTGGCTGCTCGGGCACCTGCCCGAGTACCTCGTCCCGTCCGCCTTCGTCCTGCTGGACGCCCTGCCGCTGACCCGCAGCGGCAAGGTCGACCCGCACGCCCTGCCCGAGCCCGAGGCCGACAGCCTCCCCGCCACGCCGTACCTGGCGCCGCGCACCGCGATCGAGGGCATCCTGGCGACGGCGCTCGCCGAGGTGCTGGGCCTGCCCCGGATCGGCATGGACGACTCCTTCACCGACCTCGGCCTGCACTCGCTGATCGCGATGCGGGTGATCGTCAAACTCCGGGAGGAGCACGGGACGGCGGTCGCCTTCCGCGACTTCTACCAGCACCGTACGGTCGCCGAGCTGGCCCGGGCGATCGACCCCGCCGTCGCCGCCGACCTCGCGCCCGCGCTCGTCGCCGACCCGGCGAACGCCGCGGACGACCTCGCGGACTCCGTGCTGTGGCTGCGGCGCGAGGGCGGGCGGGCACCGCTGTTCTGCGTCTACCCGGGCGGCGCCCAGTGGTACGTCCACCTGGCCGAACACCTCGCCGAGGACCGCCGGGTGGTCGGCCTGGAGTGGCCCGGCCTGCACCGCGACGTCGCCTCCCCGCAGAGCATCGGCCGCGTCGCCGAGCAGTTCCTCGCCCGGATCCGGGCCATCCGGCCCACCGGCCCGTACCACCTGCTCGGCTGGTGCGGGGCCGGACCGGTCACCAGCGAACTGGCGCACCGGCTGCACCAGGACGGCGAACAGGTCACCTTCGCCCTGCTCGACCCCGCCCTGGACAGCCACACCCGCCGGAACCTGTGGGACGAGGCGGCGATGCTCGCCCGCGGCGAGAGCCTGCTCGGCGAGCTCGACCTTGCGGAGGGGGAGGAGGAGATCGAACTCCTGCAGGCGGAGTTCCTCAAGGTGCTCGACCACGTCATCGACGAGGGCCCCAAGTTGGCGCCCCGGCCCGGTGACACCTTCTGGGCGGGCCGGCTGAAGGTCTGGCGCGAGCTGGCCCAGGCCACCCTCGGGTACCGGCACCGGCCCTACCCGGGGCGGATGCACCTGCTGATCGGCGACGAACTCGCCGGCGGCGCGCACGACGTGGCCTCCGGCCAGTCCTTCCGGGACTACGTGACGCGCTGGACCGAGCTGACCCCCGGGGGCCTGGAGGTCCACCGGGTCGGCGGCGACCACCTCGGCGTGCTGCAGCCGCCGCACGTCGCCGGGCTCGCCGGGGTGCTCGACGGGCTGATGGCGGAACAGGACTGACGGTCGGCGGCAGTCGAGGCCGGCCCCCCGCGGCGCAACCGCGGGGGGCCGGCCTCTGCGTGTCGGTTCAGGTGTGTCGGCCTCTGCGTCCCCGTTACTGCGTTCCCGCCCCTGCGGGCCCGCGCCCGCCGGACACGCCGAAGGGGCCGCCTCCCGGTGGTTTCCGGGAGGCGGCCCCTTCGGCCGGGCTCACTCGTCGCCGGCCCCCGCCGGGCCGCCGCCGACGCACCACTCCAGCACCGCGCGGGCACTGTGGTACTTGTTCTCGGCCTGCTCGAAGGCGATCGAGTCGGGCCCGTCGAGCACCTCGGCGGTCACCTCGTCGCCGCGGTGCGCGGGCAGGTCGTGCATGAACAGCGCGCCGGGGACGGCGTCCATGACGGCCTTGTCCACCCGGAACGGCTCGAAGAGGCGCCGCCAGTCGGGGTCGGGCTTGGTCGTGCCGGTGGTCTGCCAGCGGGTGGTATAGACCACGTCGACCTCGGGCAGGTCGGCCATGTCGTGCCGCTGCTCCACCAGCGCGCCGCTGCCCGCCGCGTACTCGGCGGCCCGGTCGAGGTAGCGCTGCTCGACGCCGTAGCCGGCCGGCGTGCGCAGGTGCAGCGCCGTCCCGGGGTAGCGGGAGAGGGCCAGCGTCAGCGCCGAGGCGGTGTTGTTGCCCTCGCCGACGTAGAGCACCCGCAGGCCCTCGATCCGCCCGAACCGGCCGAGCAGTGTGGTGAGGTCGGTGAGTGCCTGGGTGGGGTGCTCGACGGCGCTCATCGCGTTGACGACGGCCATCCGCTGCTGGGCGGCGAACGCCCGCAGCTCGGCCTCGGTGCCCACGGTCCTGGCCACCAGGACGTCGAGCATCCGGGACAGCACGGCGGCGGTGTCCTCGACCGTCTCCCCGGTGTTCTCCTGCAGGTCGCCGGGGCCGTAGGTGATCAGCCGGCCGCCCAGGCGCAGCGTGCCGGCGGAGAAGGCGGTGCGGGTGCGGGTGGAGGTCTTGCGGAACAGGACGCCCACCACCGCGTCCTGCAGGGGACGGGCGTCCTCGCAGCGGCCGGCCGCGAAGTCGGCGCCGCGCTGCACGATGCGGTGCATGGACTCGAAGTCGAGGTCGTCGATCGAGATCAGGTGGCGGCGTATCGGTCGGGACATTGCGCGCTCCTCAGGTGATGGTGTGTCAGATCGTCTGCAGGCCCTGCCGCAGCACGTCGAGGCCCCGGTCGAGCAGTGCGAGGTCGACGGTCAGCGGCGGCAGCAGCTTGACCACTTCATCATCACGGCCGCAGAGTTCGACGATCAGCCCCCGCTCGAAGGCGTACCGCTGCAGGCGGTCGGCGCGCAGGGCGCCGCCGGAGGCGCCGAGGTCGATGCCGAGCGCCATCCCGCGTCCGCGCATCACCAGGTCCTGCCCCAGCGCGGCCAGTTCGCCGCGGAAGCCCTCCAGGCGGGCGGTCGCGGCGGCGAGGTGGGTGTGGAAGGAGTCCTGGCGCCACAGCTCGCAGGCCGCGGTGGCGGCGACGAAGGCCAGCTGGTTGCCGCGGAACGTCCCGGTGTGCTCGCCCGGCTCCCAGGCGTCCAACTCCCGCTTGAAGAGCACCATCGACAGCGGAAGCCCGTAGCCGCTGAGCGACTTGGACAGCGTCACCACGTCCGGGGTGATCCCGGCGTGCTCGAAGCAGAAGAACCGGCCGGAGCGGCCGCAGCCCGCCTGGATCTCGTCGAGGATCAGCAGGATCCCGTGCCGCTCGGTGAGTTCGCGTAGGGCGCGCAGCCACTCGGCGCTCGCCGGGTAGACCCCGCCCTCCATCTGCATCGGCTCCAGGATGACCGCGGCGGGCAGGTCGACGCCCGACGAGGGGTCGGCGAGCAGCCGCTCCAGGTAGCCGATCGAGTCGAACGCGCCCTGCGGGCCGTCCTCGTAGGGGACGAACGTGACGTCCTGGCCGCTGACCCCGCCCGCCCGCCGGGCCCGGCGGCTGCCGGTCACCGCGAGCGAGCCGCGCGACATGCCGTGGTACGCGCCGGTGAACGCGACCAGGCCGCTGCGGCCGGTCTGCTTGCGGGCCAGCTTGAGCGCGGCCTCGACGGCGTCGGTGCCGGTCGGGCCGGTGAACTGCGCCTTGTAGTCCAGCCCGCGGGGGCGCAGCACGGTGTCGGCGAAGGCGGTCAGGAACTCCCGCTTGGCCACGGTGTACATGTCCAGGCCGTGCGCGATGCCGTCGGCGGCGAGGTACTCGGCCACCCGGGCCTTGATGAAGTCGTTGTTGTGCCCGTAGTTGAGCGTTCCCGCGCCGCAGAAGAAGTCGATGAACGTCCGGCCGTCCTCGGCGTGCAGTTCGACGCCCTTGGCCCGCTCGAAGACGGCCGGGAACTTGCGGCAGTACAGCCGGACCTCGGACTCCAGCTCCTCGAAGGTCTTGAACTCGTGCTCCGGCAGGGGATCCTGGCCGGTGGTCGGGGTGTCCTCGGCGATGTCCATCGGGTCCTCTCGGGAGGGATCGAACCCGCGGCGGGCCGCTCGGGGCGGCGCCCGCGGGTGCAGGGAGGGTTCGCCGTGTCCGCCTGGTGGACACGGGCAGGAGCAGCGTGCCGCCGGACCGCGGCACGGTGCCAGGGAACGAGTGGCAGCCTCGGCGCCGGGGCGCTGCGCGTTTGTCCCGGCCGGCGGCCGTGCCCGGCCGCGAAGGGTCCCCGGCCGGCGGTCAGATCAGCCCGGTCCGTACGGCGTGCGCCACCGCGTGGGCCCTGTTGTGCACCTGGAGCTGGCCCATCAGCTCGTAGATCACGTTCTTGACGGTGTGCTTGGAGCAGCTCAGCGTCCGGGCGATGGCCTCGTTCCCGTGGCCGTCGGCCATCAGCCGCAGGACCTCGATCTGCCGGTCCGTCAACGGCGAGCTGCCCGAACGCCGTTCGCGGCCGGTCGGCTCCGAGGAGCCGTTGAGCAGGCAGGCGAGCACCGGGTGGGACAGCCGGCCCTCGCCGCGGTGTGCCGAGTGGACGGCCGCGGCCAGCCGCGCCGGCGTCGCCTCGGCGGACAGCAGCACGGCCCGGGCGCCCGCCTTCAGGGCCCGCAGCACGCCGTGCCGGGACAGCACGTCGGCCACCACCACCAACAGCCGCTCGCCGCTGCCCGGCAGGGCGGGCCGGCAGGCCTCGATGGCGCCCTCCACCGTGTCGCCGACGGCCACCAGCACGTCCCGCGACTGCGGATCCGGCACGTGGACCGGCCGGAGCCCCGCCACCACCAGCTTGGCCTCCACGCCCGCGCGCGCCACCGCGTCGCTCGACCGCACCCGCACCCTGGGTCCCGCGGTGGGGCGGGTGGCCGTCGCCACGGCCGCACCGGGGGCCGTGCTCCTCGCGGCCGGGGCCGCCGTCGTCGCGATCACAGCAGACCCGCCCGCAGGGCGAAGGCCACCGCGTGCGCGCGGTTGCGGAGCCGGAACCGCCGGGTGACGTCGTGCACCACGGTGGTCACGGTGCGGGAGGAGTAGCACAGTTCACGTGCGATCTCCTCGGTCTCCCGGCCGTCGGCGACCAGCCGCAGGACGGCCTGTTCCCGCTCCGACAGCTCCCAGCCCGCCGGGGCCGCCACCGCGCCCGCACGGCGGGTGCCGTCCCCGCCGTCGAGGAGCCCGTCCAGCAGGTCCGGCGGCAGGGTGCAGTCGCCCGCGGCGGCCGCCACGACCGTCCAGGCCAGCCGCTCGGCGGTGGCCTCGGAGCGGCGCAGGAGCCCCCGGGTGCCGGCCGCGAAGGCCTGGGCGGCGTCGCCGGCCGCGAGCTCCGTGGCGACCAGCACGATCTCCCGGCGCTGGTCCGCCTCGCGGGCGGAGCGCACCGTCTCCATCACCTCGGGGGTCACCCGGTCCACCATGATGACCGCGACCTGCGCCCGTTCCCCGGGCAGTGCCACGGCGATGTCACCGTGGCACTGCAGGCTGGTCCGCGCACCGGCCTCCAGCACCGGGTCCTGTGCGACGACGCTGACTCTCACCGGTTCGCCCATCGGCTCCTCCTGGGGTGTGTGCCCGTGCCCGACAGGTAGAGAGCATCGACCGGTGGGCGCCGCGCGGCATCGGGTGACGGCCCCCAGATTTCCCGAGCGGCCCGCGGGCCGGACCGGCGCCGGACGACTGCGACCTGCGCGGGGCTCCGCGCGACGTCCCGCGCCGCCCGGCCCGGCGGCGCCCGGACCGCGGATCGTCCGCCGTCGGACGGTCGTGGCGCGAACCGCCGGGCCGTGGCCAGGCCGGACGGAGAAACATGGGGGCGATGCCCCCATGAAGGGCCGCGACGGCGCGGGCCGCCGGTGGTGGGGCCGACGCGGCCGGAGCGGTGGCGTCCGCCCACCGGTGCTCGACCGTCCGGTGACCGAACGTTCGGTCACCGGACGGCCGAGCACCCGAGGATGCGGGCCCCCGAGGGCGCGGGAAGCCGAGGATGCGGGAAGCCGGGGACGGGGAAGCCGGCGGGCCGGCCGGGCTCGGGGTCCGGCCGGCCCGCCGGCCGCGTCAGGGTGGTTCCGGGCGGTGCCCTACGCCTCCTCTGCGAGCAGTGCCTCGACCTCCTCGTCGGAGAGCCCCGCGATCTCGGCCTCGACCGCCCGTTCGACGGCCTCCGCCTGGAGGGCGACGGTCGGCGCCTCGAAGAGCAGGCGCAGCGGCAGCTCGACCGCGAACGCCCGGCGCAGCTGGGCCAGCACCCTGGTGGCGAGCAGCGAGTGCCCGCCGAGGTCGAAGAACCCGTCGTGCACGCCGATCCGGTCGAGGCCCAGGACCTCGCCCCAGATCCGCGCGACGACCTCCTCCGCGGGGGTGCCGGGGGCGAGGTAGCCGTGCTCCAGCTGCGGGCGGCCCGCCTCGGGGGCCGGGAGGGCCTTGCGGTCCACCTTCTTGCTGCTGGTGAGCGGCAGTTCGGGCAGTTCCACCCAGAGCGAGGGGATCATGTACTCGGGGAGCCGGTCGCCCAGGTAGGCGCGCAGGGCCGCGATGTCCGGGGCCGTGCCGTCACCGGTGACGAGGTAGGCCACCAGCCGGCGGTCGCCGGGCCGCACGTCCCGGGCCACCACGGCGACCGCGCGGACCAGGGGGTGCCGGGCGAGCGCCGCCTCGATCTCGCCGAGCTCGATCCGGAACCCGCGGATCTTGACCTGCTGGTCGATCCGGCCGAGGAACTCGATGACCCCGTCGGCCGCGTAGCGGACCAGGTCGCCGGTGCGGTACAGGCGGCCGGGCTCGGGCGAGAACGGGTCGGGCACGAAGCGCTCGGCGGTCAGCGCGGGCCTGCGGTGGTAGCCGCGGGCGACCCGGACCCCGCCGAGGTAGAGCTCGCCCGGCACCCCGACCGGGACCGGGTTGAGGTCGGGGTCGAGGACGTACGCCGTGGTGCCGGGCACCGGTCGGCCGATCGGCAGCGTGGACTCCCCGCGGGCGCCCGGGAGTGCGCCGGCGACGGGGTGCAGGACACAGGTGACGGTGGCCTCGGTGGGGCCGTAGTTGCACAGGAAGCGGGCGGGCAGGCCGGTGGCGGCCCAGCGCCGGGCGTCGTCCACCGTGACCACGTCGCTGCCGACGTTCATCAGCCGCAGCCGCTCCAGCCGTCGGTCGCCCGGCGCGAGGCCGGCGACCAGTTCGCGGTAGTAGGCCGGGGTGATCTCCATGATCGTGACCCGGTGCTCGGCCAGCCGGTCCGCCAGCTCGGCCGGGCTCCAGAACAGCGGATCGCTCACCACCACGGTCGCCCCGGCCAGCAGGGTGGCCGCCATCTGGTCCATCGCCACGTCGAAGGTGAGCGCCGACAGCAGCACCACGCGGTCGTCGGCGCCGATGTCGTACGCCTCGGCGATGACCTCGCAGTGGTGGGCGTAGGAGCCGTGCTGGATCAGCACGCCCTTGGGCTGCCCGGTGGACCCCGACGTGTAGATGACGTACGCGAGTCGGTCCGGGTCGACGGTCACCGCCGGGGCCGTGGTGGGCCGCTGGGCCAGCAGGTCGGCGTCGCCGTCCAGGCTGATCACCGTCGCCCGCCCGCCGGCCAGGCGGTCGGCGAAGCGGCTGTGCGTCAGCACCGTCGAGGCCCCGGCGTCCTCCAGCATGAAGGCGAGCCGCTCGGCGGGGTGCTCGGGGTCGAACGGCACGTAGCAGCCGCCGGCCTTCAGCACGCCGAGCAGGGCGACCACGACATCCGGCCCGCGCTCCAGGCAGACCCCGACCACGCTCTCCGGGCCGACTCCCGACGCCCGCAGGTGGTGCGCCAACTGGTTGGCCCGCGCGTCGAGTTCGCCGTAGGTGAGGCGGCGCTCGGGCCGGCCGGCGTAGACCACCGCGAGCGCGTCGGGCTGCGCGGCGGCCCGCGCCGAGAAGAGCTCGGGCACGCAGGCCCGGGGCTGCCCGGCCGGGGTGCCGCGCCAGTCGGTGAGCAGCTGCCGCCGCTCCGGCCCGGTCAGCATCTCCAGCTCGCCGATCCGGGCGTCCGGCGCGCCGACGGCGCTGCGCACCAGCTGCAGGTAGTGCTGGGCCATCCGTTCCACGGTGGACCGGTCGAACAGCGCGGTGGAGTACTCGAAGGCGCACGAGAGCGTGCCGTCGGGCTGCTCCTCGAAGGTGACGGTGAGGTCGAACTTGGCGACCCGCCAGTCGGCCGGCAGCTCCTCGACGTCGACGCCGTCGATCTCCAGCGGGCTCTGCCGGGTGTGCAGCAGCTCGAACATCACCTGGAAGAGCGGGTTGCGGGACAGGTCGCGGTCGGGGCGCAGCTCGTCGACCAGCCGCTCGAACGGCAGGTCCTGGTGGGCGTAGGCCTGGACGGCGTCGGCCCGGACCCGGTCGAGCAGTTCGGCGAAGGTCGGCGCCCCCGAGAGGTCGGCCCGCAGGACGACGGTGTTGACGAACAGGCCGGCCAGGTCCTCCGTCTCGGCGCGGGTGCGGCCGGCCACCGGGGTGCCGACCGCGAGGTCGCTCTGACCGCTGTAGCGGGCCAGCAGCACGTGGAACGCGGCCAGCAGGACCATGAAGGAGGTCGCCGAGCGGGCCCGGCCCACGGCGGCGACCGCCGCGCCGAGGTCGGCGGGCACCTCGACGTGGAGCAGTTCGCCGCGCGGGTCGCGCACCGCCGGGCGCGGCCGGTCGGTCGGCAGCTCCAGCGGCTGGAGGCCGCTCAGGTGCTCCTTCCAGTAGTCCAGTTGGGCGGCGACCACCGGCTCGGCCAGCCGGTCGCGCTGCCAGGCGGCGAAGTCGGCGTACTGCACGGCCGGCGCGGCTTCCGGCAGCGGCAGTCCGGCCGTGAAGCAGCGGTAGAACCGCCCGATCTCGCCGGTTACCACCTCCATCGACCAGGCGTCGGTGGCGATGTGGTGGAAGGTCAGGGCGAGGATCCACTCCTCGGCGGCGGTGCGCAGCAGCGCGGCCCGCACCGGCGGCTCGCGGTCGAGCTCGAACGGCCGGCCGGTCTCCCGGGCGAGCAGCTCGTGCACGTCCTGCTCGGTCGCGCCGCGCAGGTCCCGCGCGGCCAGGCCGAGCGGGCGCGGCGGGTCGACCACCTGCACGGGCACCCCGTCCACCTCGGTGTACCGGGTGCGCAGCACCTCGTGCCGGGCCACCACCTGGTCCAGGGCCCGGGCCAGCGCCTGCTCGTCCAGCCGGCCGGTGAGCCGCAGCACGGCCGGCACCAGGTACTCGGCGCTGCCGGGCTCCAGCCGGTCGAGGAACCAGAGGCGCTGCTGCGCCGAGGAGAGCGGCAGCGGGCCGGTCCTGGGGGCGGGGGTGATCGGCGGCAGCTCGACGCCCCGGTAGCCGGTCTCGATCAGCTCGGCCAGCCGGGCCGGTGTGCGCAGGGCGAAGACCTGGGCGAGCGGCAGCTCGACGCCCAGCGCGTCGCGCAGCCGGAAGGCGACCCGGGTGGCGAGCAGCGAGTGCCCGCCGAGTGCGAAGAAGTCGTCCCGGGCGCCGACCCGTTCCAGCCCCAGGACCTCGGCGAAGACCGCGGCCAGGGTCTGCTCGACGGGGGAGCGCGGGGCGACGTACGCGCCCGCGGCCTCGGAGCGTGCGGGGTCGGGCGCGGGCAGCGCCGCGCGGTCGACCTTGCCGCTGGCGGTCAGCGGGAGCGCGTCCAGCAGGACGAAGGCGGAGGGGACCATCGCCTCCGGGAGCCGGCCCGCCAGGTGCGACCGCAGCCGCTGCGGGTCGAGCACCGCCGCCGCCTCGGGCACGACGTGCGCGATCAGCCGGTGGTCCCCGTCGTCGCGGCGCTGCACGCCCACCACGGCCGCGGCGACGCCCGGGTGGGTGCACAGGACGCCCTCGACCTCGCCCGGTTCGATCCGCACACCGCGGACCTTGAGCTGGCCGTCGATCCGGCCCAGGTACTCCAGCCGGCCGTCGGCGTGCCACCGCGCGCGGTCCCCGGTGCGGTAGAGCCGCTCGCCCGGCTGCTGCGGGAAGGGGCTGGGGGCGAACCGCTCGGCGGTCAGCCCGGGGCGGCCCAGGTAGCCGCGGGCGAGTCCGACGCCGACGACGCACAGTTCGCCGGGGACGCCGACCGGGCAGAGGTTGTCGTCCCGGTCGAGGACCAGGATCCGCAGGTTGTCCAGCGGCCGGCCGATGGAGACGGTCCGGGCGCGGTCGTCGGCCCGGTAGCGCCAGGCGGTCACGTCGATCGAGCACTCGGTGGGCCCGTAGGTGTTGTACAGCTCCACCTTCACCCGGCTGAGCAGCTTCTCGCAGAGGCGGGCCGGCAGCGGTTCGCCGGCGCAGAACACCAGGCGCAGGCTGGTGCACTCGGCGAGGCCCGGCTGGTCCACCAGGGTGCTCAGGACCGACGGCACGAGCTGCAGCACGGTGACGCCGTGCTCGGCCACCGCCCGGAGCATCGCGGCCGGGTCGCGGTGGGCGCCGTCGGGGGCCAGCACGATGGTGGCGCCGCACACCAGCGGTGCCAGGAACTCCCACATCGCCGCGTCGAAGCCGATCGTGGTCTTCTGCAGGATCCGGTCGCCGGCCGAGAGGCCGTGCCGCTCGACGGTCCACAGCACGCGGTTGCGGATCCCCTCGTGGGGCACCAGCACGCCCTTGGGCAGGCCGGTCGAACCGGAGGTGTAGACGGCGTACGCGGCGCCGGCCGGGTCGACCCGCGGCAGGTCGACGGTGTCGGAGCCGTCGGGGAAGGCCGGCTCCCCGCCGTCGAGGACGACGTCGGCCGGGAACTGCGGCAGGTCGTGCGAGGCGTCGGCGATCAGCAGGGCGGCCGCGCTGTCCCGCAGCAGGTGTTCGCGGCGGGCCGCCGGGTGCTCGGGGTCGACCGGGACGTAGACCGAGCCGGCCTTGAGGACCGCGAGCAGCGCGGTGACCAGGTCCGGGCCGCGGCGCAGGGACACCGCCACCGGCACCTCGGGGCCGGCGCCCAGCTCGACCAGCCGGCGGGCCAGGCGGTCGGCCCGCCGGTCGAGCGCGCCGTACGTCACCTCCTCGGTGCCGAAGACCACCGCGGTCGCCTCGGGAGCGGCGGCGGCCTGCTCGGCGAAGAGCTCGTGCAGGCAGCGGTCGGGACGCGGGACCACCGGGCCGAGGCCGGCCTCGTCGAGGCGGTCGCGCTCGGCGGCGTCCAGCAGGTCGAAGCGGGCGAGCGGGCGTCCGGGGTCGGCGGCGAGGCCCGTCAGCAGCCGGCCGTAGTGGTCCGCCAGCCGCTGCACGCTCTCGCGTTCGAACAGGGCGGTGGCGTACTGCAGGGAGCCCGAGAGGGTGCCGTCCTCGTGTTCCAGCACGTGCAGGGTCAGGTCGAAGGCCGCGCCCGCCCCCGGCGTGGGGACGACCCGCACCTGGAGGCCGGGCAGCGTGAACGGCCGGGCGGCGGCGTTCTGCAGCGCGAAGGAGACCTGGAGGAGGGGGTTGCGGGAGAGGTCCCGGTCCGGCGCCAGTTCGTCGACCAGGCGCTCGAACGGGACCTCCTGGTGGGTGAAGGCGTCCAGCGCCGACTCCCGCACCTGGGCCAGCAGGTCGAGGAAGGACGGGTCGCCGGACAGGTCGGCCCGCATCACCAGGGTGTTGGTGAAGAAGCCGACCAGCTCCTCCACCTCCACCAGGGACCGGCCCGCCACCGGCGTGCCCACGGCGACGTCCGTCCGGCCGGTGTGCCGGGCCAGCAGGGCCTGGAAGGCCGCGAGCAGCACCATGAACGGCGTCGCGCCGTGGGCCCGCGCCAGCCGCTCGACCGCCGCGACCAGCTCGGGGGCGAGCGCGAAGTCCACGCTGTCGCCCGCCGCGTCCCAGACCGCCGGCCGCGGCCGGTCCGTCGGCAGGTCCAGCGGCGCCAGCCCGGCGAGCCGGTCGTGCCAGTACGCCAGGTCCTCGGCCAGCCGGTCGCCGGACAGGTACTCGCGCTGCCAGTCGGCGAAGTCCGCGTACTGCACCGGGAGCGGCTCCGGGACCGGTGCCCCGCCGCCGGTGAACGCGCCGTAGAAGGCGTCCAGCTCCCGGGCCAGGACGCCCCAGGACCAGCCGTCGAAGGCGATGTGGTGCACCACCAGCAGCAGCAGGTGCTCCTCGTCGGACAGCCGGAGCAGGGTCAGGCGCAGCGGCAGCTCGGTGGCCAGGTCGAACGGACGGCGGATCCCCCGCTCGACGACCGCGCGCGCCTCGGCCTCCCGCTCCTCCGGCCGGATGTACGTCAGATCGAGCCGCGCCAACGGCACTTCGGCGTGCTCGGCGATCTCCTGTACGGGTACGCCCCGGGCCGCCGGGTACCGGGTCCGCAGCACCTCGTGCCGGTCCAGCACCGCCTGCGCCGCCCGGGTCAGTGCCCCGGTGTCCAGCGGCCCGGTGATCCGCAGCACGAGCGGCAGCAGGTAGTCCGCCGCCCCCGGTCGCAACTGGTCGATGAACCAGAGCCGTTCCTGGGCGAAGGACGTCGGGCAGTGCACCGGCTGCCCCTGCGCAGCCCCGTCCGCCACGTCGGCCTCCGGGCCGAAACCACCGTTCACCTGCCACCTCCCACAGAGCGCCACGTCGGCGTGCGGTCAGCCTGCCGAGGATCCGGCGGTGCCCGGTAGAGAGGGACCGGCAGACCTGCGCGCCGCACGACTGCGCACTCCGCCGTCGGTTCTTCTCTGTGGCCGCCGAGCCGGCCTGCGGCACGCTGTGCTGCGACAGAGCCGGACACCGAGGGCCGGTCGAGCAGTGCGGGAGGACAGCGGGATGGCTGACGAGAACACCGACGAGCGCACCTACTGCGTGGTCCGCAACGACGAGGAGCAGTACTCGATCTGGCTCGCCGACCGGGAGCTTCCGCTCGGCTGGTACCGGGAGGGCTTCGAGGGCCCCCGGCAGGCCTGCCTGGACCACATCGACGAGGTGTGGACGGACATGCGCCCGCTGAGCCTGCGCCGCCGCATGGAGCAGGCGAGCCAGGCCTGATGGGCGAGCGAAGCGAGCACGTGCCGCTGCCCGACCTCTCGTTGCACCAGCGGGTCGCGCAGCACGCGGCCGCCGCGCCGCAGGCCGTCGCGGTGGAGTGCGCCGGCGAGCGGCTGACCTACGCCGAACTGGACGCCCGGGCGAACCAGGTGGCCCACCTGCTGGGCGAGCACGGCGTCGGCCGCGGTGACCCGGTGGCGGTCTGCGCGGGGCGCGACACCGAGGTGGTGGTCGCACTGCTCGGCGTGCTCAAGGCCGGCGGCTACTACGTGCCGCTGGACCCGGAGTACCCGGCCGAGCGGCTGGCGTTCATGGCCGCCGACTCCGGGGCCCGGATCCTGCTGGTCCAGCCGGAGTCGGCGCACCGCTTCGACGCCGTCCCGGGCCTGCACGCCGTCCCGATGGCGAAGGGCCCGGTGGCGCCCGGCCGCCCGACCACCCCGCCGCCGGTCGCCACCCACCCGGACGACCTCGCGTACCTGATGTACACCTCCGGTTCGACGGGCCGGCCCAAGGGGGTCGGGATCACGCACCGGAACGTGATGCGGCTGGTGCACGGGGTCGACTACGTCGACCTCGACCCCGGGCAGGTGGTGCTGATGCTCGCTTCGCTCTCCTTCGACGCCTCGACCTTCGAGATCTGGGGCCCGCTGGCCAACGGCGCCAGGCTGGCCGTCCTGCCGCAGGGCATCCCCACCGGCGAGACGATCGAGCGGGCGGTCCGCGACCACGGCGTGACCCTGCTGATGCTCACCAGCGGGCTGTTCCAGCACGTGGTGCGCACCCGCCCCGACGCCCTGGCCCCGGTCCGCCACGTCCTCGTGGTCGGCGACGTGGCACCGCCCGCCGAGGTGCGGGCCCTGATCGAACTCGGCGTCGAGGTCAGCAACGGCTACGGGCCCACCGAGTGCACGACGTTCAGCTGCGTGCGGCGCGGCGTCACCCCGGCCGAGACGGCCGGCAGCATCCCGATCGGCGCCGCCATCACCAACACCACGGCGTACGTCGTCGACGACCGGGGCCGGCGCACCCCGCCCGGCACCGAGGGCGAACTGCTGATCGGCGGCCCGGGCGTGGGCCTCGGCTACCTCGGGCGGCCCGCCCTCACCGCCGAGCGCTTCGTACCGGACCCGTTCGGCACCACGCGGGGCGGCCGGCTGTACCGGACCGGTGACCTGGTGGTCCGTCAGGACGACGGCCTGTTCAGGTTCCTGGGCCGACGCGACCAGCAGGTGAAGATCCTCGGGCACCGGGTGGAACCCGGCGAGATCGAGGCGGCGCTGAGCAACCACCCCGAACTCGCCGCGGCGGCGGTCGCCGTGCGGCCGACCGCCGCCGGGGGCAAGCAACTGGTCGGCTACGTCGTCCCCGCCGGCGACGCGGCGCCCACCGGCGCGCAGCTGCGGGCATACCTGGGCGAGCGGCTGCCGGACCACCTGGTGCCGACCGCCTGGGTCACGCTCGCAGCCCTGCCGCTCACACCGAACGGCAAGGTGGACCGGGCGGCCCTGCCGGACCCGGCCGCGGGCGGGCGCGGACCGGTGACGGCGGCCAGGACGCCGCTGGAGGAGTCCGTCGCCGAGATCTGGACCGAGCTGCTCGGCGTGGACCCGATCGACGTGCACGACGACTTCTTCACCCTGGGCGGCCAGTCGCTGCTGGCCACCCAGGTCGTCGCCCGGCTGCAGGAGCGGTTCCCGGTCGCACTGCCCGTGCGTGCCGTGTTCGACGCGCCCACGGTCGAGCGGCTGGCCGCCCTGGTGCACCGGGCGATCACCGAGCATGTCGAGCAACTGACGGATTCCGAGGTGGAGTTGATGTTGTCGCAGGTGCGTGAGGGATGAGCACAGTGCCGAACCGGCGTGCGCCGGGGAGTTCCGGGGACCAGCGGCAGGCGCTGCTGGACAGCCTCCTGCGCGGCGCCGCCGGCCCCGCGCGCGCCTCCGCGGCGATCGGTCCCGCACCGCGCGACCGGCAGCTGCCCCTCTCCTTCGCCCAGCAGCGGCTCTGGACCCTGGAGCAGCTGCGCCCCGGCACCGCCGAGTACGTGGTTCCGCTCGGCTGGGAGCTGCACGGGCCGCTGGACGTCCCGGCGCTGCGCCGGGCCCTGCGCGAGCTGGTCGAGCGGCACGAGGTGCTGCGCACCCGCTACCGGGAGGACGACCACCGGCCGGTCCAGGTGGTGGACCCGGCCGCCGAGCCGGACTTCGCCGAGCTGGACCTCAGCGGCCTGAGCCCCGACGAACGCCCGGCGCGGACGGCGGAGGCGATCGAGCGCGAGGCCAGGACGCCGTTCGACCTGGCCGACCGCTGGCCGCTGCGGGCCCGGCTGGTGCGGCTCGCCCCGGACCACCACGTGCTGGCCCTGGCCCTGCACCACATCGCCGTCGACGGCTGGTCGGTCGGCGTGCTCGCCCGTGAACTCGGCGCGCTGTACTCGGCGTTCGCCACCGGCTCGGCGGTCCCGCTGGAGCCGCTGCCGGTGCAGTACGCCGACTTCGCGGCCTGGCAGCGCGGCGAACAGGCCGGCCCGACGACCGGGCAGCTGCCGTACTGGCGGTCCCGGCTCGCGGGTGCGACGGCGACCGCCCTGACCACCGACCGGCGCCGCCCCCCGGTCTTCGACCCGGCCGGCGCCACCCTGCCGTTCACCGTACCGGCCCGCACGGCGCGGGCCCTGGCGGAACTCGGGCGCTCGCGCGGCGCGACGCCGTTCATGGTGCTGCTGGCCGCGTTCCAGGTCCTGCTGGCCCGGCACACCGGCCGGACGGACATCGTGGTGGGCACGCCGGTGGCCGGGCGCACCAGGGCCGAGGTGCAGGGCCTGGTCGGCTTCTTCGTCAACACCCTGGTGATGCGCACCGACCTGTCCGGCGACCCGTCCTTCCTGGCCGCCGTGGACCGCGTGCGGGAGACGGCGCTGGACGCCTTCGCCCACCAGGAGGTTCCGTTCGAGCGGCTGGTGGACGAGCTGGCGCCGGAGCGGGACCCCTCCCGCAACCCGCTGTTCCAGATCATGTTCGCGCTGAACAACACCGACCCCGCGGAGTTCGACGGCACGGATCTGCGGGCCACCGAACTCGCGACGCCCTGGCACGGATCCAGGTTCGACCTGACGCTGCACCTGACCGAGCAGCCCGACGGCTCGCTGCGCGGAGTCGTCGAGTACGCGACGGCGCTGTTCGGCCCGGAGCGGATGGCGGCGCTCGCGCAGCACTTCGCCACCCTGCTCGAAGGGCTGGCCGACGACCCGAGGACGACGCTGCACGAGGCGCCGCTGGCGTCGGCCGGGGAGCTGGAGCTGCTCGCCGGGTTCAACGACACGGCGGTGGAGTACCCGCAGGACGGGCTGCTGCACGGGCTGGTCGAGGAGCAGGCGGAGCGCTCCCCGGACGCGGTGGCGGTGCGCTTCGAGGGCCGTGAGCTGACGTACGCGCAGCTGGACGCGGCGGCGGCGCGGGTGGCCCGGCGGCTGCGGGCGTCGGGCGTCGGCCCGGAGTCGGTCGTCGGGGTGTGCCTGCACCGCAGCCTGGAGCTGCCGGTGGCGCTGCTGGGCGTGCTCAAGGCCGGCGGGGCGTACCTGCCCCTGGACCCGGGGTACCCGGCGCAGCGGCTGGCCCACATGCTCGCCGACTCCGGCACCCCGGTCGTGCTCACCACCGCCGACCTGGCGGCCGGCCTGCCCGGGCACGATGCCCGGACCGTGCTCGTCGACGAGGCCCAGGGCGACGAACCCCAGGCCCAGGAGGGCGAGGCCGACGAGGGCCCGGACCGGCCGTCCCCGGCCGTGCCGGTGGACCCGGACAACCCGGCCTACGTGATCTACACCTCCGGCTCCACCGGCCTGCCCAAGGGCGTGGTCGTCACCCACCGCGGCATCGTCAACCGGCTGCGCTGGATGCAGGACGCCTACCGGCTCGACCGGGACGACCGGGTCCTGCAGAAGACGCCCTACAGCTTCGACGTCTCGGTGTGGGAGTTCTTCTGGCCGCTGGCCACCGGGGCGACGCTGGTGCTCGCCCGCCCGGACGGGCACCGCGACCCCGGCTACCTCGCCGAGACCATCACCGGCGAGCGGATCACCACCACCCACTTCGTCCCCGCCATGCTGCGGCTCCTCCTCGACACCCTGCCGACCGGCAGTGCGCTCACCCCGCTGCGCCGGGTCCTGTGCAGCGGCGAGGCCCTGCCCGAGGACCTCGCCGACGCCTTCCACCACCACCCGGCGATCCGGCACGCCGAACTCCACAACCTCTACGGCCCCACCGAGGCGTCCGTCGACGTCACCGCCACCCCCTGTCCGCCGGGGCAGCCGGTGACCATCGGCCGTCCCATCGCCAACACCCGCACCCACGTCCTCGACCAGGACCTCACCCCCCAACCCCTCCACCTCGCCGGCCAACTCGCCCTCGCCGGCGTGCAACTCGCCCGCGGCTACCTGGGCCGCCCCGCCCTCACCGCCGAACGCTTCGTCCCCGACCCCGACCCGCGCCACCCCGGCACCCGCCTCTACCTCACCGGCGACCAGGCCCACCACAACCCCGACGGCACCCTCACCTACCACGGCCGCACCGACCACCAGGTGAAACTCCACGGCCACCGCATCGAGCTCGGCGAGATCGAGACCGCCCTGCGCAGCCACCCCGCCGTCAGCCAGGCCGTCGTCACCGTCCACCAGGACCACCTCACCGCGTACACCGTCACCGCCCCCGAGAGCGCCCCGCCCGCCCCGGCCCGGCTGCGCGACCACCTCGCCGCCACCCTGCCCGCCCACATGCTCCCCACCCACTACCGCGCCCTCGACGCCCTCCCGCTCACCCCGAGCGGCAAGATCGACCGCAACGCCCTCCCGGCACCGGACCCGACACCGGTCGACGCGGCGAACCACACCCCGCCGAGCACCCCGCTCCAGCACCTGATCGTCCGCAGCTGGGCCGAGGCCCTCGGCATCGAGCCGCACCTGATCGGCGTCCACGCCGGCTTCTTCGCGCTCGGCGGCGACTCGATCCGGGCCATCGGCGCGGTCGGCCGCCTGCGCGGCGCCGGGCTCGACATCGCCGTCCAGGACGTCTTCCGGCACCAGACGGTCGCCCGGCTCGCCGAGGCCGTCGCCCCGCGCGGCGCCGGCGCGGAGCAGGCCGGGACGGCTCCCTTCGAGCTGCTCGCCGAGGCCGACCTCGACCGCCTCCCGGCCGGGTTGGCGGACGCCTACCCGCTGTCGCTCGCCCAGGCCGGCATGGTCTACGAGATGCTCGCGGGCGCCGACCGGGGCGTCTACCTGACCAACCTGAGCCACCCGGTCCGCGACGACGGCGCGTTCTCGCCGGACGCCCTGCGCGCCGCCGCGGCCCTCCTGGCGGAGCGCCACGAGATCCTGCGCACCTCCGTCGACCTGTCCTCGTTCTCCGAGCCGCTGCAGCTGGTGCACCCCACCGCGACGATCCCGGTCTCCCATGTCGACCTGCGGCAGCTGGGCGCGGCGGAGCAGCGGGCCGAACTCACCGCGGCCGTCGCCCGCGACCGGCTGGCGCCGTTCGACCTGGCCGTGCCGGGCCAACTGCGGGTGGTGGCCTACCAGCTGGACGAGCGGCACTGGCAGCTGTCGGTCAGCAACGGCCACGCCCTTCTGGACGGCTGGAGCCAGAGCTCGCTGGTCGGCGAACTGCTCGGCTACTACCGGGCCCTCCGGGACGGCCGGGATCCGGCGCCGGCCGCCCCGCCCGCGGCCCGGTTCGCCGACGCGATCGCCCTGGAGAAGCGGGCCCTGGCGTCCGCGGCGGACCAGGAGTTCTGGCGTGAGCGGGTCGCCCGGTACGCCCCGCTGACGCTCCCGCAGGCCTGGGCGAGCCCGCCCGGCGCGGCGGACGACGGGGGTTCGAAGACGGGCCCCGGGACGGACGAGGTGGCCAGGGTCGACTTCCGCGACCTGCTGCCGCAGCTGCGCGCGGTGGCGCAGGACGCCGGGGTGCCGCTGAAGAGCGTCCTGCTGGCCGCGCACCTCACCGTGCTGGGCATGATCAGGGGCGGCACCGCGAGCCCGATCGCCTTCCGGACCGGCCTGGTCTGCAACGTGCGGCCGGAGACGGTCGACGGCGACCAGGCGCGCGGCATGTTCCTCAACACCGTGCCCTTCGGGCTGACGCTGGACGCCCCGAGCTGGACCGAGCTGGCCCGCGCGGTGTTCGCCGAGGAGACCGCCCTGTGGCCGCACCGGCACTACCCGCTGCCCGCCATGCAGCGGGCCTGGGGCCAGGGGACGCCGCTGGTGGACGTCTTCTTCAACCACACGGACCTGACGGTGGTCGACGGCGAGTCCATCGGACTGGACGAGGTCGGGGAGCGCACGGCGAACGAGTTCGGCCTCTCGGTCTCCACCGTCGCGGACGGCTTCGTGCTGGAGGCCGGCGCGGAGCGGGTCGGCCGGTCCGAACTCGACCTGCTGGCCCGGACGTACCGGCACGTCCTGGTCGGCCTGGCCGCCGACCCGCAGGCCGACCCGCGCCGCACCGCGCTGCCCGAGCCGGACCGCCGCACGCTGCTGGAGCGCTGGAACACCGAGCCACCGGCCGCCGTCGGCCGCAGCCTCGTCGCGCTGTTCGAGGAGCAGACGGCCCGCACCCCGGACGGCGTGGCCGTGATCTCCTCCGGCGACCGGCTGACCTACCGGCAGCTGGCCGAGCAGGTCGCCCGGCTGGCCGGACACCTGCGGGAGCGCGGGCTGGGCCCGGGCGCGACGGCGGCGGTCTTCCTGGAGCGCGGTCCGGAGCTGCTGGTCGCCCTGCTGGCCGTGCTCGCCACGGGCGCCGCCTACGTGCCGCTGGACCCGGACCACCCCGCCGAGCGGAACGCCTTCGTGCTCGCCGACACCGCCGCCTCGGTGGTCGTCACCCGGACCGGCCCGGCGGAGCGGCTCACCGCCCTGCCGCCGGCCGCCGGCGGCCCGGTCACCGTGCTGCTCGACGCGGACCGGGAGGCGATCGCCCGGCAGAGCCCGGCGTTCGCCGGGCCGCAGCTCGACCGGGACGCCCTCGCGTACGTCATCTACACCTCCGGCTCCACCGGCCGGCCCAAGGGCGTGATGATCACGCACGGCGGCCTGGCCGACTTCCTGACCGCGATGCTCTACCTGCCCGGACTGCGCCCCGGCGCGCCGGTGGCCGCGCTGACCACGGTGTCCTTCGACCCCTCCGTCCTGGAGCTCTACCTGCCGCTGCTGGTCGGTGCCCCGGTGGTGCTCGCGACCGCGGAGGAGGTCAGGGACCCGCTGCGGATGGCCGCGCTGATCACCGCCACCGCCCCCGCGATCGTCCAGTCCACCCCGGTCACCCTGCGGATGCTGCTGGACAGCGGCTGGTCGGCCCCGGCCGGGCTGGTGGTGCTGTGCGGCGGCGAGCGGCTGCCCGTCGAGCTGGCCCGCCGGCTCGCCGCCGACGGCGCCCGGGTGCTGGACCTGTACGGCCCCACCGAGACCACGGTGTGGACCACCGTGACCCGGCTGCGCGCGGACGGCGCCCCGGAGCAGTGGTCGCCGGTGCCCGGCACCGTCCTGTACGTCCTGGACGGCGGGCTGGAGCCGGTGCCGGTCGGGGTCCCGGGCGAGATCTGCCTCGGCGGCGCCGGCCTGGCCAGGGGCTACCTCAACCGACCCGGTGTCACGGCGCAGGCCTTCGTGCCCGACCCGCACGGCCGGGAGCCCGGGGCCAGGCTCTACCGCACCGGCGACCTCGGCCGCCGCCACCCCGACGGCCGGGTCGAGCTGCTCGGCCGGGCGGACCACCAGGTGAAGATCCGCGGCCACCGGATCGAGCCCGGTGAGATCGAGGCGGTGCTGCTGGGCTGCCCGGAGGTGCGGGCCGCGGTCGTGCACCCGGTCGCGTCGGGCACCGGGGAGGCGGAACTGGTCGCCTACCTGGAGCCGTTCCCCGGCGCCACGCCGCCGGACAGCGGCGAGCTGCGCGACCTGGTGGGCCGGCTGGTCCCGGACTACATGATCCCGGCGGCCTTCGTCGTGCTGGACGCGCTGCCGCTCACCCCGAGCGGCAAGGTCGACCGGGGCAGGCTCCCCGCCCCGGCCCCGGCCGCCCGCACCGGCGAGTACCTGGCGCCGCGGACCGAGCAGGAACGGACCGTCGCCGGCGCGTGGTGCGAGGTGCTCGGCGTCGAGCGCGTCGGAGTGCACGACAACTTCTTCGACCTCGGCGGTCACTCCCTGCTGGCCACCCGCATCGCGCTGCGGCTGCGCGACGCGACCGGGCTGGACGTACCGGTCCGCGCCCTGTTCGACCGCTCCACCGTCGCCGCGCTGGCCGCCGCGCTGCCCCAGTACGCCGAGCGCCCGACCCGGGAGACGCCCCGGCTGGTCGCCGGCCGCCGGTTCCG
Source organism: Kitasatospora sp. NPDC085464 (assembly GCF_044541955.1). Taxonomy (NCBI): domain Bacteria; kingdom Bacillati; phylum Actinomycetota; class Actinomycetes; order Kitasatosporales; family Streptomycetaceae; genus Kitasatospora; species Kitasatospora sp. NPDC085464. The sequence continues at coordinate 19,671 of NZ_JBITTM010000025.1, read as the reverse complement.
GCGACAGTCCGCCCCCTGACATCCGGTCACCCCACCACCACGAAGACGGAGCCAAGCCGTGAACCGCACCATGCTCAAGTCCAAGATCCACCGAGCCACCGTGACCCAGGCGGACCTGCACTACGTGGGATCGCTGACGATCGACCAGGACCTGATGGACGGCGCCGACCTGCTGCCCGGCGAACTCGTCCACATCGTCGACATCGACAACGGCGCCCGCCTGGAGACCTACGTGATCGCCGGCCCGCGCGGCAGCGGGATCATCGGCATCAACGGCGCGGCCGCCCGGCTGATCCACACCGGCGACCTGGTCATCATCATCAGCTACACCACGGTCAGCGACGCCGAGGCCAAGGCCCTCGTCCCCAAGGTCCTGATGGTCGACGCCGAGAACCGCCCGCTCGCCTACACCGACGACCCGGCCGAGCCGGTGCCCGGCACCCGGACCAGCCGCGGCGACGCGGTCGCCGCCCGGTAGCGCGGGGGAGCAGTAGCGGGAGCAGCTGCGGGAGGAGCAGGGGGAGGGGCGGGCCGGACCACGTTGTCCGCCCGCTCCTCCCGTTGTCCACGGGCTTCAGGACGGAGCGCCGACGGCGGCCTGCGCCATGGCGATGAAGCGCGGGATGAGCGGATGGGCACCGCGCTGGGGATGGACCAGGTTCAGCGGCACCTGCGGGGCGTCCGGGATGGCGATGAACGACACGAACGAGTGCACGTGCTGGCGGCCGACGAATTCGGGGACCACGCCCACGCCCCGGTTCGCGGCGACGGCTTCCAGCCATTCGTCGAAATTGCTGCAGATCGCGGAGACGCTCGGCTGGCGGTCGGCCGGCCAGTCGGTCAGGTCGGTCGTTCCGCTCACTTCGTTCAGCACGAGGCCCAGTTCGGCGATTTCGGCCCAGCTCATCTCCTCCTTTCCGGCCAGTTCGGATCGTGTGGAGACGGCGGCGATCCTCCGTTCGTGCAGCAGGGTCGTGACCTTCACGTCCGGGGCCTTGATCCGACCGCGCAGGATCGCCAGGTCGCTTTTCCCGCGGTCGACCCCGGCGAGCTTGGCGTCGTGCCGCTGCACCTGGACGGTGACGCCGGTCTCGGCCTCGAACTCGGCGATCACCTCCTGCGGCCACCCGGAAGGGAAACCCCAGGCGAATCCGAGCCTGAGCACGTCCTTCGGTTCAAAACGCAATGCGTCTTCCAACCGAGTTATGAGAAAGGAAAGTTGATCGTAAAGGCGCTCACCTTCCGGGGTGAGCGTCACCTGACGGGTGGTTCGTTCCAGTAGCTTCCGGCCGAGCAGTTCCTCCAGGCGCTTGATGTTTCTGCTGAGCGTCGGCTGGGAAACGTTCATCCGCTTGGCGGCGCGGGTGAAGTGTCTCTCTTCCGACAGGGCCAGGAACCCGCGCAGGTGGTGCAGCTCGATACTCATGGACAGCAGCATATGCAGGCAGGCATATGCGTCATCAGATGTCCCGGGTGGGCGGGAGCTGTGAGATGTCGGACGCAATGAGTCCTTCCCCGGTGCCTCGGCCGGCGTTCCCGCGGCCGGCCCAACGTCCGCACCCGGGCTGTTTCCGTCCGTTCCACCGCACAGTTGACCGGCATTCACCTGAGTCTCCGTCACCGCGATCGCGGACACTCCCGGACCGGAGGCCTTGTGCCGCCGGCCGCTCCCGGGCTCGTGGGTGGCGTCGAGCAGGCCGACCGGTCCGGCCCGGGAGCGGAGGGTTCAGCCCGAGTACTCCTCGTCGGTCACGTGCTCGTGCCAGTCGGTGGGCCCGTCGGTGACGGCGATGTGGGTCATGAACGTGCCCTCGCCGGCGCCGTGCCAGTGCTCCTCGCCGGGGTGGCAGACCACCGTGTCGCCGGCCCTGATCTCCTGCCGCTCGCCGCCGCGGGCCTGCACCACGCCCACGCCCTCGGTCACGTGCAGGACCTGTCCGGCCGGGTGGGTGTGCCAGTGGCTGCGGGAGCCGGGCGTGAACAGGACGTTGCGCACCTCGGTGTTGGCGGTCGCGCCGATCCGCGGCCACAGCCAGACGTCGCCGGTGAAGCGGTCCTCGGGGCCCTTGGTCGAGTCGCCGGGGTGGTGGATGACATCCATCGTGTGAACTCCTTCATGGTTGTGTGTCATTGGTCGTCGGCCACTGGTCGTCGGACGTCGCCGGTTGGCGACCAGTGGCGGGTGGCTATTGCTCGCTCAGCACCGGGCCGGTCGACGAGGACCGCCCGGCGAGCAGGATCAGGGCGGAGGCGGCGAGCGACATCACCGCCAGGACGGCGGTGGTGGTGGCGAACGCGTGCTGCGGCGTCCCGCTGCCGCCGACGAGATCCAGGTAGAGGGTGCCGAACACGGCCACGCCCAGGGTGCCGCCGACCTGGAGCGTGGTGTTGAACAGGCCGCTGACGTCCGGCGCGTACCGGGCCTCGACGGTCTCGGTCATGTGCGCCAGAGTGCCGCTGAACGCCGCGCCGTAGCCGACGCCGCCGATCCCCAGCAGGACGACCAGGGCGGCGGTGCCCTGGGCGCCGAGCGCGATGAGCGCGAAGCTGACGGCCATCAGCCCGCCCCCGACCGGGGCGGCCAGCCGGCGGGCGCGCGTTCCCAGCCGCCCGAGGATCGGCCCGATCAGGGCGAAGGTCGCCACCCAGGCGACCGGGACCAGGCCGGAGTAGACCGCGCTCTTGCCGAGCCCCTGTTGCAGGTAGAGCGCCAGGACGAACAGAACGGCGAAGTAGCCGGCCCGGGTGGCGGCCTGCGAGGCGAGCGCGAGGGCGACATGACGGCGGGTCAGCAGTTCGACGTTCATCAGGGGGGCGCCCGAGCGTCGTACCACCCTCCGCTCGGTCCAGCCGAAGAGGGCGAACACCGGCAGCGAGGAGCCCAGGCAGAGCCAGGTCCACAGCGGCCAGCCCGCGTCGCGCCCCAGGACCAGCGGTGTCACCAGCAGGAACAGTCCGAGCGAGAGCAGTGCCACGCCGGGCAGGTCCAACGCGCCCTGCTGCGAGGGGCGGTCGTCCGGCAGGAAGGCGAGCGAGGTGAACAGCAGGACGACGCCGATCGGCACGTTGATCAGGAAGACCGGCCGCCAGCCGGTGCCCAGGATGTCGGCCGACACCAGGATGCCGCCCAGTGCCTGGCCGACGACCGAACTGACGCCGAGGATGCCGGTGTACGCGCCCAGCGCCCGGCGCCTGGCCCGGCCATCGAACTCCACCTGGATGGTGGTCAGCACCTGGGAGATCATCAGGGCGGCGCCGAATCCCTGCACCACCCGGGCGCACACCAGGACGACGGCGTCGGGCGCGAGGCCGCAGCCGAGCGAGGACAGGGTGAAGACGGTCAGCCCGGCGAGGTAGACGCGCCGCCGACCGTGGATCTCGCCCAGTCGGGCGCCGGTGATCAGCAGCATCGCGAAGGCGAGCGTGTACCCGGAGACGATGAGCTCCAGGGCACCGCTGGAGGCGTGCAGCCGATCGCGGATCGAGGGGATCGCGACGTTGACCACCGCGATGTCGACGTTGCCCAGGAACATGCCGCCGAGCAGGGACGCCAGCATCCAGAACGGCCGTCCGCCGCGTCGGTCCCCGGGGGTGTGCGGTGCCTCGACCGGCACCGCCTCGGTTGCCGCAGAGATCTTCAAGGAATCCACATCCCGGAGTGTAACTACTAGTATGTACAGTCGCAATCCGGCGCCGGCGAAGGGCAGTCCGGGCTCGAACGGCGGACGGACGGCGGCCTACGGGACGGCGCTGGACGGACGGCGGCCGACGGGCGGCCGGGGGCGGGTGGGGCACCGACTGGACGGTCCCGCCCCCGGCCGTCACGGGCGCGGCCTCAGACCACGTCCCGCTGGACCAGCTGGAACTGGATCCCGTCGGAAGTCCCGGGCTGCGTCCAGGCATTGAGGTTCGGCCCCACCAGCACAGGCTCGCTCGTGGTGAGTTCGATGCCCAGCTGCTGCACCGCCTTCATGATCTGCGGCACGTCGTCGACTTCCACGCCGATGTGCTCGATCCGGGCCTGCGCCCCGTCGCCGAGCCTGCGGCTGCGCGCCTCCGCACCGGTCGGCTCGATGAGCTCGATCCGGCCGTCCCCGCACCGGTAGAACGCGATCCGGACGTTGCGCTCGGGGATGTCCTGAGCCCGTTCCAGCTGCATGCCCAGACTCTCCAGCAGGGCTCGGGCCTCGGTGATGTCGTCCACCACCACGCCGATGTGGTCGATCCGCTTGAACATGGTCCGCCTCTCGTGACTGCTCGTGCTGCTCGTTGACTCTCGTACTGCTCGGGTTCTCGTACGTCTCGGCGCCTGCCCCGCCGGCTACTTGGAGAAGTTGTTGTGCAGGGCCGCCAGTTGGGGAAGGTTCGACATGTTGAGGAGCAGCAGGTCGGCGTCCCCCGCCCCGTTCTCGAAGTGGTGCACGGTCCACGCCGGGATGAGCAGGATGTCGCCCTCGCTCAACCCGGTGGTGTCGCCGCTCTCGTGGAAGACCACCGTGCCCGTCCCGGAGCGCACGAAGTAGAGGTGCCACCAGGTGTGCGAGTGCGGGGTGGTGCGCTCTCCGGGCCGGACGGCCTGGAAGGTCATCGAGGTGCCGGGGACGACCTCGTGGCCGCCGTCCGGTCGGGCCAGGGTGATCGTGCCGTACTCGGTGTGCTCGGTCACCCGGAGCTCCTCGGCGAGGGCTTGCCACTGCCACAGGACCGGCTCCGGCTGCGGCCGCGCATGGCGCCGGCGGAACTCAGGGTACGGAAACTGCTGTCCGGGCTGTATCGCCACGTTCTGCCTCCGGGGTGACGTCGGTGCGCTGGTGGATGTGCGTGATCAGGTCCCGTACGGCGGTGTCCGCGTCGGCCGAGAACTGCGAGGCCATCGCGTGCCGGGGCAGCGCGTGGGTGTAGAACCGCGGCCCCTCGACCGGGTAGCCGATCGCCCAGGCGGTGGCGAGCGTCTCGCCGGTCGCGGTGACGGGCCGGCCGCACGTGTCGATCTCGATGCCGCCGGGCCGGAACGGGCCGTTGGCGTACGGGCGGACCAGCCCGCGCCCGAGCAGGTTGCCGGTCAGCGGCGAGCCGTCGAGTTCCGGGTGGAAGGCGTCGAGCCGGGCGATCACCAGGGCGTCGGCGGCCACCGACTCCGCCCCCTGCGGGTACGGGGTGCGCACCACGAACCGTCCGGTCTCCCGGTCGTGGACCACGGTGCAGCCCGGCCCGCCGGCCAGGTCCACCACGCCCGCCCGGAACAGCGCGAGCAGCTGCCGGTTGCGGACCAGCGGCGGACCGAACGAGACCCGGTTCATGATCGGGCCGTAGGTCCGGTTGAACACCCGGTGCGACCGCGGGGTGAGCCCGGAGAACTCCACCGCCTCCCGCAGGCTCGCCCGGGTGTCCCGGATGACGTCGGTGGCGGCCTTGACCGGGCTCGTCGTGTTCCCCAGTTCCGCCTGCGCCAGGTCCTCGGCGACGTGGTCGAGGAAGAACCCGGTGAAGGCCTTCTGGCTGTCGAACTCCCGCTCGTGCAACGGGTCGAGGATCGCCTCGACGGCCGCCAGCTCGGCCGGGCTCGGCTCGAACCCCTCCGGGGGGACGGTGCAGCCCTGCTGCGCGGCACGGTGGGCGTAGGCCATCTCCCGCTTCAGGAGCGGCAGTACCTCCTCCTCGAAGTCGAGCCGCGGGTCGTTGCGCCGCTCCAGCGCGCGGTCCTTGAGGAGGCGCACCGCCTCCGGGGTGAAGAACCGCGCCCGGTGCTGCCCGGTCGTGCCCTTCTGGTTCACCCCGCGGGCGGCGAACGGCAGGCACTGGCGGGAGAACAGCCGGATCGCGGGCTCCCGCCCGGAGGGCCGGTAGACGAGCTCCGCGCCGGAGTCGTCGAACCGTCCGCCGCGGCCGACGGTGAGCTCGGAGATCACGTCGTGCGCGGTCAGCCCGAAGCCCTGGACGGCGACGGTGGAACCGGGGGCGATCCCGCCGAGCCGCTGCACCGGGTACGGCGAGGCGCAGTACGCCAGCCAGGGGTTGCGGTCGGCGTGCTCCCGGGCGAACTCCGTGTGGGCCCGGTCCTCGTCGGTGGGGATCCGCTCGCAGTGCCCGGTGGTGAGGAAGACGTAGTCGCTCGGCAGGCGGTGGCCGTTCGCCAGGTGGACGGTGTAGCCGCCGCCCGGGTGCGCCTCGACGTCGCACGCCCGGTCGCGGTGGTGCACCACCCTGATCCGCTCCGGCAGCGCGCGCACCGTCCGGTCGAACACCCAGGTGAGGTACTCGCCGAGCAGCCTGCGCGGCAGGTAGGCGTGTTCACCGACCGGGCGGCCGCCCTCGCCGCCGGTGGGGTGGAAGCCGGTGTCGAACTCGCGGTACCCGACGGCCGCCGCCCACTCGGTGAACGAGGGGCCCCGGCCGTCGGCGAACATCGTCACCTGGCTGGCCACGGTGTTGGTCAGCAGGTGGGCGGGCTGGCCGGCGGGGTGCGCGCCCTGGCCGGGCTCGCCGGGGTCGATCAGGTGCACCTCCAGCCGGCGGTCGGCGGGCAGCCGGTCGGCCAGTTCGCCGATCCGCTGCAGGACGCTCAGGCCGCGCGGCCCGACGCCGATGATCGAGACCCGGTGGAGCGTCATCGGGCCGCCCCGATCCGCTCCGCGCGGGCCGCGGCGCCGTCGGTCCCGCTCCCGATGTCCTGGGCGCCCCGGGCGCCCTGGCTGTGCTCCGCGCCCGGGGTGTCGGCCAGTGGGGCCTCGTGCAGGCGCACCCAGTCGGGCGCCGCCGCCAGCGGGGGGAACCGCCGGGCCACCCGGGGGTCGTGGCCGGGGATGACGTGGTCCGGGCCGTCCGCGAGGGACTCGATCACGTCGTAGCCTTCGAGCATCGGCGTGAGCTGGTCGAGGATCGGGAACGGGCTGCGCAGCCGGATGTTGGCCCACAGGTGGGTCGCGTCGCTGGCCAGCACGACCCAGCCGCGCGCGGTGTGGACCCGGACCACCTGGGTGCCCGGCGTGTGGCCCGGCACCGGGTGCACCGTCACCCCCGGCAGGATCTCCGCCTCCCCGCGGTGCAGCACCAGCCGCTCCTCGAACAGCCCCTGCACGGCGGTCTGCACGTTGACCGGCTCGAACGGCCGGCGTACGGCCCGGTGGCGCATGGCCGGCCCGGCGCAGAACCGCAGCTCCTCCTCCTGCAGGTGGATGCGGGCGGTGGGGAAGCGGTCGAGGTTGCCCGCGTGGTCGTAGTGCATGTGGGTGATCACGACGTCCGACACCTGCTCGGCCGTGACCCCGAGGTCGGTCAGCGCGTCGACCGGGCAGCGGAACAGGGTGCGACCGCGGCGGACGGCCATCTCCTCGGGGAAGCCGGTGTCCACCAGCAGGAAGTGCCGGTCGTCGCGGATCGCCCAGAGGTAGAAGTCCATCGGGCCGGCGCTGCCCGGGGCGAACTGGCCTTCGTCGTGCAGGAAGTTGTCCCGCGCGGGGCGGTCGGCGTGGGTGCCGAACCGGAGCGCGAGGACCTCGTAGGTCGGCAGCGGTCGACCGGCCATCCGGGTCACACCCCCACCAGGTCGAGCGGTCGGCCGGTCCCGGGACGGTCCCCGGCGGGCTCCTCCTCGAAGAAGAACGAGCGCTCTCCGAAGGCCGGGACGAGCTGGTCGAACCAGGTCGCGGCGGGGTCGAACTTCGCGTAGAAGGGGCGGCGGACGACGCCGTCCTGACGCGCCTGCAGGAACTGCAGCGCGAACACCTTCTCGCCGCGGATCGTCGGCGTGCCGTCGATGAGCACCTTGCCGGGGAAAGCGCTCATCGACGGGCCGCGCACGGTGCGGGACAGCCCCGAGACCGAGCTGTAGGCGGTCCGGAAGATGTCGTACGCCTCGGCCAGCGGCAGCTCGAAGTAGGACCGGGCACCCGTGTCGCGCTCGACGAACATGTAGTACGGCACGGCGCCGAGCTTGACCCCCAGGGTCCACAGCTCCTGCCAGGCCGCCGGGTCGTCGTTGATGTGCCGCAGCACGGGGGACTGCATCCGGACGACCGCGCCGGTACCGGTGATGCGCCGCAGCGCCTGCTGGGCGATGGCGGGGCGCAGCTCGGCCGGGTGGTTGTAGTGGGCCATCAGGGCGAGGTGCTTGCCGGCGCCGACGATGCGCTCGAACAGGCGCAGCAGGTCGTCCGCGTCCACGTCGCTGACGAAGCGCTGCGGCCAGTAGCCGACGGCCTTGGTGCCGATCCGGATGTTCTGGATGTGCGCCAGATCGGGCGCCAGCAGCGGTTCGAGGTACCGCTCCAGCGCTCCGGTCCGCATGATCATGGGGTCGCCGCCGGTGATCAGCACGTCCGTGACCTCGGGGTGCCGCCTGAGGTAGGCGGCCAGGCCCTCGGCGTCGCGGGCCGCGAAGTGCAGGTCCTCCTCGCCGACGAACTGGGGCCAGCGGAAGCAGAACGTGCAGTAGGCGTGGCAGGTCTGGCCGGCGCTCGGGAAGAACAGCACGGTCTGGTCGTACTTGTGCTGGATCCCGGGGACGACCTGGCCGTCCAGCTCCGGCACGTTGTGGCTCAGCTGGCCGGCCGGGTGGGGGTTCATCCGGGTGCGGACCTCGAAGATCTGCTTGGCCAGCTGTTGCTTGTCACCCGAGCGGATCAGGTCGCGCAGTGCGGTGTAGTCGTCGGGTTCCAGCATCGTGCGGTGCGGGAAGTTGAGCCGGAATATCGGGTCGTCGGGAATTTTGTCCCAGTTGATGAGTTCGTCGAGTACGTACTGGTTCGTCCGGAACGGCAGGACGTGGGCCACCACCTCGACGGCTTCGCGGAGGTCCTGCGGAATCCGCTCCCATTGCGGCGACCGCGTTATCGACGACCGGTTGTACGGCTTGTACTTGGCAGGGCTGAGGTCGGCCATGTGTATTTCTCCGCTCGAATGACGGAAACGGGAGGCTGCGAGTGTCGCGCGGCGGCGGAATCGGGCGGTGTCCCGGTTTCCGGGGCCCGCGGTCCGGCCGTCGGATCGGGCCGGCCGGGAACGCCCGGTGTGCGGGAAGTCCGCTGGTCGTGCCTGTTGCACCGGTCGGACGGGGTCGGCCCCGGACAGCCGCCGCACGCCGTGCCGAAAAGCTAACCGGGGGGCCGGGGGGATGGGAAATAGATCGCCCCGACCATCCATTCGCCGGGTGCATGAATGGCGTTCCATGGCGCCGGTGCATGAATGATGCGCGGGCCGCATGAATGGCTGGGCGTGCTGACTAGGATCGGCGTGAGCGAACGATCGGGCGGCGCCAGACACCGGGGACGGGCTTTGAGGAATCGATTCAGTGTCGGAATCGTGGGGGTGGGCCCCCGCGGACTCATTCTGCTGGAGCGCCTGTGCGCCAATGCGGCGGCCGACCCCGACTGCGGCCCCGTGACGGTGCACGCGATCGACCCGACCCCGCCCGGGGCGGGCCGGGTCTGGCGGACGGACCAGTCCCCGCAGCTGCTGATGAACACGGTCGCGGAGCAGATCACCGTGTTCACCGATGCGAGCGTGGTCTGCGCGGGACCGGTGGTGCCCGGCCCCAACCTGTACGAGTGGGCGCGGGCGCTCGCCGGGGCGATACCGGACGCCCCCAGACCGGACGACCTCGGTGGGGCCGACGGGCACGCCGACTGCGGCCCGGCCGACTGCGGCCGGGACGACTGCGGCCGGGACGACGCGTACCCGGACGACATCCTCCGCGAGGCGGGAGCGTTGGGCCCGAACTCGTACCCCACCCGGCCCTTCTACGGCCACTACCTGCGCTGGGCCTTCCGCCGCGCGGTGCGGACCGCGCCGCCGCACGTGACGGTGCGCGTCCACCGGGACAGCGCCGTCGCACTGGAGGACTTCGGCGAGCAGCAGCTGTTGCGCCTCGCCGGCGGCGACCGGATCCTGCTCGACGCCGTCGTCCTCGCCCAGGGTCATCTGCCCACTGCCCCCGGCCGCACCCCCGCAGCCTCCGCAGCGACCGGCCGCGGTCCTGCAGCCCCCGCAGCGACCGGCCCTGCAACGACCGGCCCTGCAACGACCCACGCCACCCCGGCCCCGGCGCCGACCCCGGCCGGCGGCCGACACCTGCCGCCGGGCAACCCGGCGGAGGTCGACACCGAGGCGATGGCCCCGGGCGAACCGGTGGCCGTGCGCGGCCTCGGGCTCGCCTTCTTCGACTACCTGACCCTGCTCACCCAGGGGCGCGGCGGCGTGTTCGAGCAGCGCGCCGACGGGCGCCTCGACTACCGCCCGTCCGGCCGGGAACCGCGGCTCTACGCGGGCTCCCGCCGCGGCCTCCCGTACCGGGCGCGCGGCGAGAACCAGAAGGAACTGGGCGAACGGCACCGGCCGCTGCTGCTCACCGGGCCGACCGTCCGCGCGCTGCGCGAGCGCGCCGCCGCCCGCGGCGACGTGCGGTTCCGCCGGGACGTCTGGCCGCTGATCGCGCGCGAGGTCGAGATCGTCTACTACCGGACGCTGCTGAGCGGGCGCGCCGCCCCGGCCGAGGCGGTGAACGGCTTCCTGCGGGCCTGCCTGTACTCGCCGGCGCACCTGCCGCTGCCGGAGCCGCTGCTGCGGCGGCACGGCATCACCGCCGACACGCAGTGGAACTGGCGGCTGGTCGAGACCCCGTACGACGAACAGGCGCTGCGCGGGCGGCGGGAGTTCGGCCGGTGGCTGGCCGAGCACTTGGACCGCGACGCCGCCGCGGCCCGGGGCGGCAACGTCGACGACCCGGTCAAGGCGGCCCTCGACGCGCTGCGCGACCTGCGCAACGAGATCCGCCAGGTCGTCGACCACGCGGGGATCACCGGCCGCTCCTACCGGGAGGAACTGACCGGCTGGTTCTCGCCGTTCAACGCCGGCCTGTCGATCGGCCCGCCCGGGCGCCGGATCGCGGAGCTGGCCGCGCTGGTCCGCGCCGGCGTGGTGACCCCGCTGGGCCCCGGGATGCGGGTGGCGCCGGCACCGCGGCACGACGGGTTCCTGGTCTCCTCGGCCACGGTGCCGGGGCCGGCGATCGCGGTCACCACCCTCATCGAGGCGCGCATCCAGGACCCGGACGTGCGCACCACGGCGGACCGGCTGCTGCGGGGGCTCCTGGAGACCGGCCAGGCGGCGCCGTACCGGATCCCCGACCCGGACGGCGGCCACCACGAGACCGGGGCGCTCGCGGTGACCGAGCGGCCGAGCCGCCTCGTGGACGCACGCGGCCGCGTGCACCCGCGGCGGTACGCCCTCGGTGTCCCCACCGAGGGGGTGCACTGGGCCACCGCCGCCGGGGTCCGGCCCGGCGTCGACTCCGTGACGCTCGGGGACGCGGACGCGGTCGCCCGGGCCCTGCTGGACAGCGCCGCACGCCACCGCGCCGACCGGATGGAGGCGTTGGCCCGGTGAGCACCCTCGTCCGGACCGCACGGGCTGCACGGACAACACGGGCTGCACGGCCCGCACGGCCCGCACGGCCCGCACGGCCCGACCCGGCGGGCCCCGGCGCGTCGGGACTGTCCACGGCCCTGGGAGTGGCGGCGGTCACCGTCCTCACCTCGCTGCCGGTCTTCCTCCCCGGCGCCGCGAACGGCCTGATCTGCGCGGAGCTGGGCTGGAGCACGGCGCGGACCGGCGCCGTCCTCGCCGTCTACTGGCTGGCCTCCCTGGCGGGTGCCTTCGTCAGCAGGCGCTCCGAACTCCCCGCCGGAGTGGAACGGACCCTGGCGGTCGCCCTCGGCGCCACCTGCGTCGGACTGCTCTGCGCGGCCGGCGCACCGGTCGCCGGCCTCTGGGTCAGCTCGGCGCTCGGCGGCTTCGCCTACGGGTACACCCAGCCGCACACCAACGCCCTCCTGATGCGCCGGTGCGCCCCCCGGCTGCGGGCCTTCGCGTTCGGCCTGAAACAGGCCGCGGTGCCGGCGGCTACCCTGCTCGCCAGCGCGGCGATGCCGCTGCTCGCCGACCCGGTCGGCTGGCGCGGCGTCCTCGCCGCCACCGCGGTCCCGTGCGGCCTCGGCGCCGCCCTGGTGGTGCGGCGCAGTGCCGCGGACGGGCGGCGGGCGGCGGCCGCGGGCGGCGGTGCGCCGCTGCCGGCCGACGTCCACCTGATCGCCCTCAGCTGCGCCGGATTCTTCGGCGCGATGGTCGGCAACGGGCTGGGCGGCTTCCTGGTGCTGGCACTGACCACCCGGGGCGCCTCGCTGTCGGTCGCCGGAGCGGTGGCGACCGCCGGCGCCGCACTGAACATCGCCGTCCGGCTCGCCGCGGGCTGGCTGGTCGGCCGTCTGCCCCGGCTCGCCTGGCCGGCCCTCGTCGGCCTGTTCGCGACCGGTGCGGTGGGGGCCGTGCTGCTGACCCACCGGGGGACGGTGCCGACCCTCCTCGGCGCCCTGCTCGCGTACGGCGGCGGCTGGGGCTGGGCGGGCCTGCTGCACTACGTCATCGGTCTGCCGTACCCCGGACGGGAGCAACGGGCCACGGCCTGCAGCCAGATGGGAGTCTCGCTCGGGGCCGCGGCCGGTCCGCTGCTGTGCGGTGTGCTGTTCGGCCTGCGCCCGGACGCCCTCTGGTGGGCCCTGGCGGCGGCGGCCGCCGCCGGCGCGGTCTGTGTCCTCGCCGCCGCGGTGGCCGGTCGGGCACCGCGGCAGCCGCACGCCGTCCCGCTGCCGGCCGGGCAGACCTGACTCGGGGTCAGTCCTGGCCGGGGTGGACCCGGAGGTCGGCCAGGACCCGTCGGACCCCCTCGACGGCCCGCTGGAACGCCTCGGGCTGCTGCCAGGCCCGTGCCAGGACGTACCCGCCCTGCACCGTCGCCATGATCAGTGCGGCGATCGCCACGGGATCGGTGCCGGGCCGCAGTTCCCCCGTGCGCACGCCCTCGGCGAGGACCGCCGTCAGCCGCTCGTCGAGCCAGTCGAAGAACTCGGCCAGCGGCGCGCGCAGCCGATCGTCCGTCACGACGTCGTAGTCCTGGGTCAGACGCCCCAGCCGACAGCCCGCCAGCGGGTCACGCTCCAGATCGAGGAACGCGTCGATGCGGGCGACGGCCCCGCCTTCGCCGCCCAGCGCCCCCTCGGCCCGGGCCCGGAGCTCCTCGCTCATCTGCGTCATGGCCTCCACCGCCAGCTCCGCCTTGCCGGAGAAGTGGTGGTACATGCTGCCCTGCCCCGCGCGCGCCCGCTCCAGGACCTTGGCCGGGCTGGTGCCGGTGTACCCGCGCTCCCACAACAGCTCCGCCGCAGCCCGGGTCAGCGCCTCTTTCTTGCTCATGCGCCGAGTGTACCTACCACTCGTTACAGTCGTCCGCCGACGAGGGACGGCACCACGGGTCCGGCAAGGTACGCCCACGCCCGTCGGCCGGCTGCCGTGGTCAGCCGCACTGCTCCCGGATGAAGGAGGCGAGCCGGGTCAGCCCCTCGTCGATCCGGTCCGGAGTCAGGGAGCTGTAGGAGAGGCGGATCTGCCGGTCGGCGGAAGGGTCGTCGTAGAAGTGGCGCATGGGCGTCCACAGGACTCCGTACCGGTCGGCCGACAGTTCGAGCAGGTCGTCGTGCACCGGGAAGGGGACCGTCAGGACCAGGAAGAACCCGCCGGCCGGGGTGTTCCAGGTGACTCCGGTGCCGGCGAGGTGCCGCTCCAGGCCGGCCAGGAGGTGGCGGAGGTTGGTCCGGTACAGCTCGGTTTCCCGGCGGTTGGCCTCGACCAGGCTGCCGCCGTGCTCCAGCAGCTTCCCGGCGACGACCGCCTGCGCGATCGGAGAGGTGTTGACGGTCACCATGCTCTTGAGCTTGGACAGCCGGTCGGCGAACAGGCCGACCTCGCCCGATTCCTCCTCCACCGGCTGGTCGGCCACGGCGAAGCCGACGCGGGCCCCGGGCATGGCGGTCTTGGAGAACGAGCCGAGGTAGACCACCCGGTGCCGGGTGTCCGTCGACTTGAGGGAGGGAAGCCGCTCGCCCCCGGCGTGGAACAGGCCGTACGGGTTGTCCTCCAGCAGCAGGATGTCCTCCTGATCGGCGAGTTCGAGGAGGCTTCGCCTGCTCTCCGGGTCGAGGTTGAGCCCCGAGGGGTTGGCGAAGTTGGGGACGAGGTAGCAGGCGCGCGGCCGCAGGCCGTCGGCGCGGGCCCGGCGGATGCGCGCGCGGAGGTGTTCGAGGTCCACACCCGTGGTCCCGCTGTGCACCGGGAGGACCGGCATGTCCAGGAGCCGGGCGGCGCCGGTGAGGCCGACATAGGTCGGCGCCACCGCGAGGACGACGTCACGCTCGTCCTGCCGCAGGGCCCGTAGGACCAGGAACATCGCCTCCTGGCAGCCGGAGGTGACCACGATGGCGTCCGGGTCGGGGCGGAAGCCCTCGTCGGCCTCCAGGTTGCGGGCGATCAGCTCGTGGATGACGCCCTTGGTGCGGCCGTACTGGAAGAGCTCCCGGCGGACCTGCGCGGGCGAGTAGCCCTTGTCGGTGATGAGGTGGTGCTCGTAGCGGCGGAGGTAGGTGTGGATCTGCTCCAGGTCGAAGAACTCCTCGACGGGGCGCCCCGGTGCGAACGAGACGGCGTCGGGATAGCGCCCGGCGATCTCGTTCAGGAAGTTCATCGACTCCAGGGCCGGGTCACCGAGGGAGGAGTGCAGGGACCCCGCCGGGATTCGATGGGGTGCGGACTGCTCCGGGACGCCCGTCATGGCGGCTGCTCCTAGGTTCGGGTTACGGGACTGCGGGCTGGGGGGACAGGGCGGTGAACGCCGCGGAGCCGAAGGCCCTGAGGCCCTGTGCGTCGGTCACGCGGCCGCAACCGGCGAGGCCGAGGGCGGTGTGGAGCTCTTCGGCGAGCAGCCGCAGGACGGTGGTCGCCCCGCTCTCGCCGCCGAGGGCCAGCCCCCACAGCACCGGCCGCCCCAGCAGGACGCCCGAGGCTCCCAGGGCCAGGGCCTTGAGGACGTCCGTGCCGCTGCGGACACCGCTGTCGAAGAGGACCTCGCAGTGCCCGCCGACCGCGTCCCGGATCCCGGGCAACGCGGCGATCGCGGGAACGGCGCCGTCCAACTGGCGGCCGCCGTGGTTGGAGACCACCAGGGCGTCGACACCGCAGTCGGCGGCCCGCCGGGCGTCCCGCGGGTCGAGGATCCCCTTGAGGACGAGCGGCAGGCCGGTGCGGGACCGGATCTCCTCGACGTCCCGCCAGCTCAGCGCGGAGTCCAGCGCCTCGCGGGTGTGGGCCGCCACGGCGGAGCCGGCGGCGCGGGCAGTGCGCGCGGTCGCGGACGCACCGCCGGAGAGATTGGCGGCGACCACGTCCTCGGGGAGCACGAAGCCGTTGCGCACGTCCCGCAGCCGGTTGCCCATCCAGGGCACGTCGACGGTGAGCATCACGGCTTCGCAGCCGACCTCCTCGGCCTCCTTGACCAGGTCGGACACCTTCTGCCGGTCGCGCAGCCAGTAGAGCTGGAACCAGGTCCGGGCGCCCTCGGCCGCGATCCGTGCCAGTGGGAGGCTGCTCAGGGTCCCCACCGTGACGGGGATGCCGGCCCGTCGGGCGGCGCGCGCGGTGGCGAGTTCGCCGTCAGGATGGACCAGTCGGTGGTAGGCCATCGGAGCCACGGCCATCGGCAGGGCCGCGGGCCGGCCGAGCAGCGTCGTCTCGGCCGTGCAGTCCGAGACGTCGCGCAGGACGCGGGGGACGAGGTGGACACCGTCCAGCGCGGCCCGGTTGGCGTCCAGGGTGAGTTCGTTCCCGCTGCCGCCGGCGATGAAGTCCCGGACGGCGGCGGGCAGCACCGCGGCCGCCAGGCGTTCCACGTCGTCGAGGCAGACGGGCTGCTCCGGAAGGCTCATCGGGCCGGTCCGTCGGTGTGCGACCGCTCGACCTCGACCGCCTCGTACAGCGCCTTGATGTTGGCGCTCCCGAAGGTCTCCGCGCCGATCCGCTCGATGACCTCGAAGAACAGCGTCCGGCGCGGGTGGGACGACCGGGTGAAGATCTGGAACAGCTGACCGGCGTGGTCCTCGTCGAGGAGGACGTGGTGCTCGCGAAGCTCGGCAGGGCTGTGCCGCTTGGGATCGATGCGCCGGGCCAGCAGGTCGTAGTACGCCCCGGGGGTCGTGAGGAAGGCGACGCCGCGGCCGCGCAGGGTGGCGACGGACTCGACGATGTCGCCCGTGGCGAAGGCCACGTGCTGGACTCCGGCGCCCGCGTGCGCGGTGAGGAATCCGTCGATCTGGCCGGGGTCGGAGCCGGTGTCGGGTTCGATCACGGTGAACGTGACGGCGCCGGACGCGCTCTGGACGACCTTGGAGAGCATGGCCTGGGAACCGACGACGATGCGTTCCCGGAACGTCTCGCGGAATCCGAGGACCTGCCGGTAGAACGCGATCGTCGTGTCCAGTTCCCCGGCCGGGACACAGACCGCGAAGTGGTCGACCCGCTCCAGGCCCGCCCGGCCGCCCGGCCCGGCCGACGTGCCCTCGGCGGCGGCCACCGGAGCGAAGCCCGGCGGCAGGCCGGAGCCGCCGGAGCCGTCGGCCTGCACCAGCGTGTGCACGAGGTCGCCGAACGCGCCGATGGTGGCCGTCACCGCGCCGCCGTCGCCGGTCGCCGGCCCGGTGACGGCACGGGCGCCGCGGCGTACCGCCCCGTCGAAGAACGCGCGCACGTCGGGCGTGCGGAGCGCGATGTCGGCGATGCCGCGCCCGTGGGCGCGGACGTACCGGGAGGCGGGGTGCTCGGGCGAGGTGCCCTGGGTGAGCACCAGAAGGATGTCACCCTGCCGGAGGGCCGAGCTCAGGAAGCCCTCGGCGGCGGATCCCCGGCGCCCGGTCTCCTGGAACCCGTACTGGTCGACCCATTCCCGGCTGTCGGCGGCGAGGTCGTCGACGTACAACTCCACGTAGGCGAGGCCGAGTTCGTCGGATGTGGTCGCCCGGATCCCGCGGACCGGCGCCGTCGGGCGCCGCACCGCCGCTGTGGTGGCGGCGGCCGGCGTGACCGGAGCGGCCCGTCGCAGTGCCGCGCACATGTCGACGAGTCGGGGCGCCGCGAAGACGTCGTCCAGGGCGAGCGCCAGGCCCCAGCGCCGGCGGACGGCCAGGAGCAGCCGGGCCGCGAGCAGCGAAGTCCCGCCCAGGGCGAAGAAGTTGGCGTCCTCGCCGATCGGATCGTCGGTCACCAGGACCTGCGCCCAGAGCTCGGCGAGTTCCGCCGGGGTCGCGTCGGGCGCGGACGCTTCGGCGGCCTCCGGCCGGTGCGACTCGGCGACCACGGCGCGCAGCGCGGCGAGGTCGACCTTCCCACCCGCCGCCGTGGGGAGCGCGTCGAAGTGCAGGAACCGCCCGGGGATCATGTGCGCGGGGAGCGAGGCCGCCAGCCGGGTGCGGAGTCCGGCCTCGTCGATCTCCGCGAGGCCGACCAGACAGGCCACGAGCTGACCTTCGAGTTCGACCACCCTGGCGTCCCGGGCGCCGGTCGCGGAGAGCAGTGCGTGGACGACCTCACCCGGTTCGATGCGGCGGCCCGCGATGTTCAGCTGGTCGTCGGAGCGGCCGTGGAAGACCAGCAGGCCGTCGGTCTCCCGGACGATGTCGCCGGTGCGCAGCCACCGCTCGGCGTCCTGACCGCCCGACCGGGTGATGAACCGGGAGTCGGTGAGCTCCCGGTCCCCGAGGTAGCCCTCCGCCAGTCCCGGGCCGCTGAGCAGCAGCTCGCCGGGCTCACCCGCCCGGACCGGGCGCAGGTCCCGGTCCACGACCTCGGCCCGCATGCCGTCCAGCGGTGTGCCCAGCGGTACCTGACCGTTCGACAGGATCTCGGGGGTGAGCTCGCAGGTGATCGAGGTGACGGTGGCCTCCGACAGGCCGTAGGCGTTGATCAGCCGAGGGCTGCGCGGGTCGGCGAGCCACTGCCGTGCGGGTGCCGCGGGGAGCTGCTCGCTGCCGACGACGACGAGTCGCAGGTGGGGAAGGCGGGTCGGGAGGTCGGACCGGGTCGGTGCCCAACCGGCGAAGTAGGACGCGGGCAGGTTGCAGACGGTCACGTCCGAGTCGGCGAGCCGCTCCGTGAACTCCTCGAAGCCGGTCGAACCGAGCTCGGTCGGGAGGACGACCAGGGTCGCCCCGGCCGCGAGGGTGGGCCAGATCTCCTCCGCCGCCACGTCGAAGCCCAGGGACGTGGCGTGGAGCACCCGGTCGTCCGGCCGGAGGTCGTACGCGCTGGCCGTGGTCTCCGCATGCCAGCTCAGGGCGGCCCGACTGACCACGACTCCCTTGGGGGTTCCGGTACTTCCGGAGGTGAAGATCAGGTAAGCGGAGCCCCGGCCGGACGGTGCCGCGGCCGGCGGGTCGGCCGGCGGCGCGGTGAACGCCTCGCTCGGCGGCACCCACACCGGTGCGGACGGCGGCAGTTCGCTCGGCTCCGTTCCCACGGCGAGGCGGGGGCGGGCCTGTTCGACGATCGTCCGGAGGCGCTCGTGCGGCACCCCGGGCTCGACCGGGAGGTAGGCGGCGCCGGACATGAGGGTGCCGAGCATCACGGCGACCGCCTCGGGCGAGCGGGCCATCCGGACGAGCACCACGTCGCCGTCGCCGACTTCCGTCGCGTCGAGCAGGGCGCTGAACCGCCGTGCCCGGTCGAGCAATCGGTCGTACGTCCAGGCGACGCCGTCCATCTCAACGGCCACGCGTGCCGGATCGGCGGCTGCGCGTGCTCGGATGAGGTCGACGGGATCCTTGGATATGGCCACTCCGGGGCGCCCCTTAGCAATCGTTGGTAACCATCGGCACTTGACCCGCACCGGCAGGCAGGCGATCACCGTATGCAATTCGACGGTGCGGAACAAGGAGCATAAGCCGGGGGAGGGGACCGGCCCTATCCGATCGCATTTTCCGGCATTGCAGAATGCGGCGCGGCCATAGTGGGGCGAAACGGACCATAGACGGATGATCATGAGAATGCGGACCGGTTTCCCGGCGGTGCTTGACGCGTACGCCGGTGGCGTGCAAGATCAACCCCGCGAGACGGGGGATAGTTATGCAAGACTTCAGCGGTGCGTCGTGCCCTTTGCCGACGGTGGTCCGCATCGAATTTTCCGGTGAAACCCCGGTGCGCTCCTTCGGCGACCTGGTGGCCGGGCTTCCGCACGGTGGCGAGGTCGTGCTGGATCCACTGCGGGCTCCCGGCGTCGCGGCCGGGCCGGGTTACCGGGCGCAGGCCGAGTACTGGACCGAGCGGCTCGCAGCCGAGGACGGCCCGTTCGTGGTGCTCGGCTACTGCTCCGGCGCGAACCTGGCGCTGGCCCTGGCCTCCGCTCTTCGTGCGGCTGGTCGCGAGGTGTCGACGATTGGCCTGTTCGACCCGATCACCTTTACGTTGGCCCAGGTCAGAGAGGTTGCGGTAGAGATTGCCGCAGCTCTGGACCCTACGGGCGACGCTGAGCTGTGCCCGCTGCCGGCGAACCGCGAGACTGCCGTCCCGAACCTGCTGTCCTTCGTGGGCGAGGTGCTCGACGCCGCTCTCGGCGACCTGCCCGAGGACACCCGCGCGCAGCTCCTGACGCGGTACGCCGCGTGGATCGGGTATTCCCTGTCCGCAACCGAGCCGGTGGCCGCGCCGGCCGGCGTGGACATTCACGTATTCGCCAGCGATGACCTGATCGCGGGCGCGCCGGGTTCCTCCTGGGGTGCGCCGCGTCAGCTCGGCGGTTCTGGG
>NZ_JBITTM010000024.1:123371-141342 GCF_044541955.1 Kitasatospora sp. NPDC085464 | reverse complement strand
GCTACAACCCCCACCCCCTCAAGTTGGGGTCCCGAAAGGGGGGGTGCGCCAACTTACACCCCCGGGGGGGGGGGGGGGCGTCGAGGTCGACCGCGACCCTGACGCCACGCCGCCGGCAGGTCACGGCGCCCGGCGGCCCCCCGCCGGGCGCCGATCAGAGGTGGTCGATCACGCACACGGAAGCCGAAGCTGATGAGGGTGACGCTCTCTCCCGCACCGAAGGGTGGTCTGTGCACAACGGTCCACGCGGTGTACGGCGATGTCGCCGAGGCTCCATCCCGTGCTGGTGTCGGGGGTGTTCTGACGGGGCGTGGAGGTGCTCATCGGTGGGTCCTCTGGGCTGGGTGCTGCGATGGTGCCGCGGTACCGGAAGAACGGGGCTCGGTCAGGCGGTGCGCGGCTGCCGCACCGCGCGGGCGAGGCCGATCAGGGTCAGCAGGATGACCGTGCCGGCGTAGAGCGAGAGGGCGGTCTGCAGGCCGAACAGGTTGGTCAGCAGACCGGCGAGGACGGCGGGGACACTCATGGCGAGGTAGCTGAGCACGTAGTAGGCGGCGAGCGTGCCGGCGCGTTCGCCCGGGTCGGCCGGGGGCAGCAGCAGGCGCAGGGCGGCCTGGGTGACGGCGCCGAAGCCGGCGCCGGCCATGGCGGTGCCGGCGAACAGTGCGGACAGGCTGTGCAGGTGCGGGCCGCTCAGGGTCAGCAGGGCCCCCGGGATCAGGAGCGCGGTGCCGGCGAGGCTGACCGCTCGGGCGGGCAGCGCCCGGGTGGAGTGGCCGGCGAGGCCGGCCGCGGCCGTCAAGGTGAAGAAGACCAGGCCGCCGGTGGCGGGGGCGGCGTGCGGGGCGATGAGCCGGGCGAGCGAAGGGCCCAGGGAGGAGTAGAAGCCGCCCAGGGCCCAGGCGGCGACGACGCCGGGTGCGGCGAACGCCATGGCCGGCCGGGAGGCGCGGGCGACGGCGATCGCGGGGCGCAGTGAGCGCCATGCGCCGACGTGGGGGAACGCGGTCTCGGGAGTGAGCAGGACTGCGACGGCCTGCGCGGTGAAGAGCAGGAGCAGCAGCAGGTACACGGTGCGGGTGGGGGCGGGGGCGTACTGCACGAGGGCGGTGGCGGCCAGCACGCCGACCGCCATGCCGGCCACGGGGGCGATGCCGTTGGCGGCCGTCGCCCGGCCCGGCCGGTCGGGGTCCTCGAAGTCGAGCAGAGCGGCTCCGACGGCGCTGGTGGCCACGCCGGTGGCCAGTCCCTGCAGGATCCGGGCGGCGATCAGCGCCGACGTCCCCTGTGCGGTGGCGAAGACGCCCATCGCAGCGGCTTCCGCCAGCAGCGCCGCGCCGAGGACCGGGCGCCGGCCCAGGTGGTCCGAGAGCGTGCCCGCGGTCAGCAGCGCCACCAACAGGGCGAGCGCGTAGGCGCTGAACACGATGGTGAGCGTCAGGGCCGAGAAGTGCCATGCGGCCTGGTAGACCGCGTAGAGCGGGGTCGGTGCGCTGGAGGCGGCCAGCAGGCCGACCAGGATCGAGGCGTGGAGCGGGAAGGCGCCGCGCCGGCTCAGGACGGGCCGGCGGCGGGGGTGGGACGGTAAGGCCGTGACGCTGGTCATGGAACACCTCGGAGCCTTAAGGCGAATGCTTTGCGTTAGTCACCTTAGGCTCGCGCCGCCCAGAAACGCAAATATTTAGCTTTTAGGCGGCAGAAGGACGGCCGAAGGGGACTCGGCGCGAGCGAGTGCCGCTGCGACCAGACGCTCGATGTAGGCCGCGGACAGATCCGAGGGGCGGAACAGGATCCGGTACATCAGCGGGGCGACGACGACGTCCAGCAGGGTCTCCACATCGGGCACCGCCTCCCCGCGGCCGGCCGCCCGCACGTTGACGGCCTTCAACTGCTCGGCGGCGTAGTCGGAGCAGCGGGCCGCGTTGCCCTGCTCGGGCTCCCCCAGCAGGGCGTCACGGATGTACGTGAGGCCCGCCGTCGAGGACATCTCCTCGGCGAACTGCACGGCCCACGCCTCCAGATCCGCCCGCAGGGTGCCGTGGTCGGCCGGCGGGGCGTCGGGGCGCAGCCGCTCGACGGCCACGTCGGACAGCAGTTCCCGCAGATCCCCCCAGCGCCGGTAGACGGTGGACGGCGTCACTCCCGCGCGGGCGGCGATCAGCGGCACGGTGAGCGCATCCCGCCCCACCTCCGCCTCCAGATCACGGACGGCCTGGTGCACGGACTGCTGGACGCGGGCACTGCGGCCGCCGGGGCGTGTGGTCGGTCGGGCACTCATGCGTCCAGCTTAATGCAAATGAGTTGCGTTCCTGGTGGCACCCGGCCGGACTGCCGGCGTCGTGCACCTCGTCCGCGCCGTCACGATGACCCGAACCGCGCGGCTCGCGTCGACGCGTTCGTCGACGCGTTCGTCGACGCGTTCGTCGACGCGTTCGTCGACGCGTTCGTCGGCCCGGCGGTCAGGACACGGTGGCCGGAGGCCCGCGATCCGCCTCGGGCATACTGAGCGGGTGCGGATGACGGGTGGGGCCAACTTCCCGGCGGTGGCCGGGCGTTTCGACGGTGGGCGACTCAACGCGACCTGGCCGTTCGGCGTGCTCACGGTCGGATCCGGGCGGGTGCACCTGAGGGCCCGGCTGATCGGCGCCGTGTGGCGGATGTCCGGCGCGGAGCCGCTGGACGGCACACCGGAGGAGATCGCCGAGGTCTTCCCCTGCCGCGGCCGCCTGGGGACGGCCGGTGTCGGGCTCCGCACCGTCCAGGGCCACCGCTACTACTTCTGGACGGGCGCCGTGGCAACGGTCATCGACACCTGCCGCCACCAGGGGTTCACCGTGTCGAGCGAGGTCCAGACGATGTGATCCGCGGGCGCCCGGGCCCGGCACGGGGTTTCAGGCGAGCCAGTCCGTGTAGTGGGTGGGGGCGATGCGGGCGCCGCTCGGGGCGGTGAGGACGTCGCCGTGGACGGCGGCGAACAGGCCCGCGGTGTCATCGGTGACGACGCGGCGCCCGTCACCCTTGGCGGTCAGGGTGAGTCGGCCGAGTTCGTCGAGCGGGTAGACGTCCGGGCCCGCGATGTCGACGACGCCGTTCAGGGGGCTGCCCGCGGCGACTTCGGCGACCACGGCGGCGACGTCCGCGGCGGCGATCGGCTGGATCGGCGTGCGCGGCAGGCGGACGGTGTCGCCGTCGGCGGTCATGGCCAGGGTCGCGTCCATGAACTCCATGAACTGCGTGGCACGGACGATGGAGTACGGGACCGGTCCGGCCTTGAGGGTCTCCTCCTGGAGCACCTTCGCCCGGTAGTAGTCCAGATCGGGCACCTGGTCCACGCCGACGATGGAGAGGATGACGGCGTGCCCGACCCCGCCCTTGTGGCTCGCGGCGAGAAGGTTGTCCATCGAGATCCGGAAGAAGACGAGCGAGGCGTCGTCGAAGGTCGGGGAGTTCGTCAGGTTGACGACGACGTCGGCGCCCGCCACGGCCTCCTCCAGCCCCTGCCCCGTGATGACGTCCACGCCCGTGGACAGGGAGTGCGGTACGGCCTGGTGCCCGGAGGCGTTCAGGTTCTGCACGACCCGTGACCCGATCAGCCCGGTTCCGCCGATGACTGCGACCTTCATGGCATTCGCCCACTTTCGATGACTGGCGTCCGACATGCGCCTTCCGTACTGCCAACCCTCGGCGAACGCGCCCGTCCCGGCGAGCCCGGACCGTACGGGGCATCACCCACCGTGACGAATCGGCAGCCGATCGGCAGACCTCACGAGGCGGACGAACCTGCCCGGAGGCCACGGGGAATGCCTCGGCGTCCCGGGAACCACCCTGGTCACAGGCCTGCCAGAATCCCCTGGGAGAATCTGCGCCATGACAACCGACATCCGCCGCTCCGCGGGAACCAGAACTCTCTCCGACGCCCTGCTCTCGATGTTCGGCATCCGGCGGCTCAGCACCGAGAAGGACCTCGCCGACCTCCGGGCGGGCACCACCCTGCAGGTGTTCTGCTCAAGCCCGACGCTGGGCACCGTCAAGATGCTGTCGGTCGGCAAGGGACGGACCATTCCGCACACGGCCTCCGGCCACCTCCACCTCTCGGCCGACGCGGTGACCTGGCACAACCGGCGCACCCGCGAGAACGTCGTCCTCCAGGGTCCGTTCCGCCTCTCGCCGTCGGGCCAGAAGGCGCCGCTCCCGAAGATGGCCCGCCTCGACCTCGCCGCGGGCGACGAGCAGCACGTGATCGTGATCCCCAAGGCCGACGTCTCCCTGGTCACGCAGGTCCTGGAAGCGGCCGACCGGTAACACCCGGGCGGGGCACCCCGGCCGGGGAAGGCCGGCAGGCCGGGCAGACCGGGCAGGCCTCGCAGACCTGGTGGGCCGGGCAGGCCGGACCTCGCTCGCGCCACCGCGCGCAGGGCCGCGCGCGTCCAGAGGGCGACCAGCCGCAGCCAGAGCAGTCCGAGGCCGACCCACCCGAGGAGGAGCAGGCCGGTCTGCGGTTGCACGGCGCCGGAGCCCAGCCCGAAGGCCCGCACCAGCGCGACCGCCATCGCCGTCCACGCCCCCACCGCGCAGCACCGGACCACCCACGTCAAGACACGTCCCACCGCGCACCCCCGTGATCGACTCCGGCGGAGTCTCCCACACCGTCAGGCTGCCGGGCCGTGGATTGTCAGTGCCGGGCGGAAGGATGTCAGGTGACGCAGCAGCCCGTACCGAGGAGCACCGTGACCGCTGCCACCGAGCCGACCTACCGTCCCGTCTTCCAGGACCTCTGGTGCGCGTCCGACCTCGGCCCGCACCGCCCGTGCGGCGGCACCTACGAGTGGTACGACGCCGACACGCTGCCGCCGCTGGAACCGGCCCGTTTCGACGGCGGGTTCGGGTGGCTCGGCGGCACCGGCCCGGTGCCTTCCTGGTCCGCTTCCTGCGCGACCAGCAGGACTGCGTGCACTGGTACCTGTACCTGCGCCCCACCGGCGAGGCCTTCGTGGTGGCCTCCCCGCTGGACCTCGCGGACGCGCCGGAGTGGGACGAACCGGGCGTGCCGGTGGACTGGTTCGGGGCCATCGCGCGGTGCGCTTCCTCGTTCGAGGAGTTCGCGTTCCGCTTCTGGGTGGAGAACCGCCTGTGGTGCGCGCTGCACGGCTACGGCGAGGAGAGCATGGACGACGAACTCACCGGGTACCTCGCGCACTACGAGCGCGGCTGACCACCGGGAGACCGGAGTTGCCGGGCGGCCTTCTTCACTTCCACCTGCGCCCGCAGGCCCACAGCCTTGTCGGAGTCGCCGTACCACCACCACGTGTACCCGGCGATCGCCAGGAACAACGCCACGGAGACGAAGAAGAACGGATTCAACCGGAACTGCCCGCCTCTGGCCAGGCCGTAGACGGTCCAGAAGGTGAGGATGAGTGCGCCTTTGAGCAGGACGGACAGCGTCTTCTTGGTGCGGAGGTTCATGTCGCGCACTGTAGGGCCCGGTGGCAGTGCTGACCAAGCGTCACGAAAGAGGGGTGATAACGGG
The DNA here is from genome assembly GCF_044541955.1 of Kitasatospora sp. NPDC085464. Classification (NCBI taxonomy): domain Bacteria; kingdom Bacillati; phylum Actinomycetota; class Actinomycetes; order Kitasatosporales; family Streptomycetaceae; genus Kitasatospora; species Kitasatospora sp. NPDC085464. Next base: position 135,815 of record NZ_JBITTM010000024.1, on the reverse strand, counting down.
GCTGATCTGCCGAAACGTCGCCATGCGCGGGGCTCGGGACCGGGCTCGTGTTCGTGCTCGGGCTCGTGCTCGTGCTCGTGCTCAAGCTCGGTGCCGCATCGGTCCGCCCCGGACGGACAGACCGGGGCGGACCGATGCCGGCGCTGGATCAGCCGGCGTTGCTGGTGTCCGGCGAGAACGGACCCACGCACACGGTGCCGAGCGTCGCCTCCCTGACGCACACGGTGACGTTGACCCGGCCGGAGAAGTCCGCCGAAGCGCTCTGACCGGGGTAGAACAGGCCGGTCTGCGAGTTGCCGCTGGACGGGGTGATCGTCCACCGGTAGTCGGTGTAGTGGCCGGAGGACAGCGAGACCGTGGCGTAGGTGTCGCCCACGTACCGGTACCAGGTGGCGTAGGCACAGATGGAGAAGTTGCCGTTGCTGTTGCAGTGCGTCGTCGTCGCGTGTGCGGAGGTGGTGGCGCCCAGCGTGGCCGCGAGGACGGCGGCAGTGGTCAGTCCTGCCTTCACGAACTTCATGTGACTCCCTCGTAGATGTCAGTGGGTCATGGAAGGTCGGTGCGGGGCACCCGTTCGTCAGCCGGTGGAGCCCGGCGGAACTCGGGCCGACCGCCCGGGGTGTCGAGCACGGGATCCAGGGAACCCCGGTGACACATCCGCCGTCGAATGATTCGATTTCTTTCGAAGAGAATCTCGACGCGGGGGGCGGCTCGTGATCAGGATCGACCTCGGCAGTCAGGGGCTGGGCAAGGTCAGGTTCGCCATGACCCCGCTCGACGTCGCCAAGGACCTGCTGTACTCCCTCGCCCGCTCGCCCGGTTCACTCGACCCCGAGTGGCAGGCCACGGCCCGGCAGGCACTGTCCGCGGGGCGGCTGGGATTGCTCGCCGTCGTCGCGGGCGGGGGCCCACGCGGCTACGCCCCCGACTTCCTCCGGCCGGAACCGCCCGGCTTCCAGCTGCCCCTGGACGAGGCCCTGCACCGCGTCGCCACCACAAGCCGGGACCGGATCCGCTACGAACTCACGGGGGCCGTCGGCGGCCACTCATGGGGGCGCACCGCAGCCGACCGGCCGCCCCGGCTGCTCCTCGATGCGATGGAACGGGGCGAGGAGTACGTGGCACAGCGCATCGCGGTGGAGCTGGAGCAGTTCTGGCACACCGCCCTCGCGCGTCACTGGCCCGGCATCCGTGCCCGGCTGGAGGGCGACGTCGCCGCCCGCGCCACCGTGATCACCCGGCACGGCATCGCGGAAGCCGTCAACCACCTGGCCCCCAACCTGGAGTGGGACGGCGGCGCCCTGACCGTCCACCCGACGGCCCCCGGACTCCCCACGTCCAACCTCGACGCCGACGCCGCGATCTTCGTACCGAGCGTCTTCGCGGGACGGGCGACCTTCTGCGGTGCCGAGCCCCCTGGCGCGCCGGCCCCCCGCCTGCCGTTGATCGTCTACCCGGTCGGGCCGAACGACTGCCTCCCGACCGCGCCCGACGGAGCACTGATCGGCCCGACCCGCACGAGGCTCATGGCCGAACTCGCCCAGCCCCGCACGACCGGAGAACTCGCCCGGCGCGTGCACCTCAGCCCCGCGACCGTCTCGTACCACCTGCAAATCCTCCACCGGGCCGGACTCGTACAACGCACCCGTCGGTCCCGCACCGTCCTCTACCAGCGGGCCCTGGCCACGCACGGCGGGCAGTAGCCGCCCGAGGACGCCCGCGCCGTCGGGGTGGCCGGTTCAGGGGCTCCGTCCGTCACTATCACCGTCGCCGTTGCCGTCACCGCCGTTGTCGCCATCACCGTTGTCTCCATCACCGTTGTCGCCATCACCGTCGCCGTCACTGTCGCCGCCGTCGACGCCGTCGCCGCCGTTGTCGCCGTTGTCGTCCGACGACTCATCGCCCCGCGAGCGGTGCTGCTGCAGGTACCAGACCAGCAGGGTGACGGCAATGATCACGGCGATCGCGATGGCGGCGAACCGGCCGACCGTGCCCTCCACCCTGGTGTAGGCGGCTCCGGCGAAGTAGCCGAGGAGGGTGAAGCCGACGCCCCACGCGACCCCGCCGAGGGCGTTGTAGAGCAGGAACCGGCGGTACGGCATGCGGGACATCCCGGCCAGCGAGGGCACCAGCGGGCGGAAGAAGGCGATGAAGCGGCCGACGAAGACGGCGGCCGGCCCGCGCCGGCGGATCAGGTCCTGTGCCGTGCCGACCCGCTTGGCATGGCGCCGCAGCGGGCGGGTGTGGAGGATCGAAGGGCCGAGGTGCCGGCCGATCTCGTACCCGGCGGAGTCACCGAGGACGGCCGCGCAGACCACGACCAGGACCATCAGGCCGAGCGAGGCGCGGCCCTGGTGGGCCAGGAAGCCGCCGAACACGGCGGCGGTCTCGCCGGGGATGAAGAAGCTGAAGAACAGGGCGTCCTCGGTGAAGACCATGCCGCCGATGACCGCGTACACGACCGGGCCGGACAGGCTGCGCAGCCAGTCGGTGATCGCGTGCATCGGCCACACCTCGTCGGCGATCGTGCCCCTTTCCGCCCCAATGTAACGCTTGTCCCCGCACCGACCCCGTCGCACGGGACCGGGGCGGCGCGTCCCGCAACGACGGGAGGGTCGGCCGACGGCCGTCCGGGAAGCCGACGGCTCCGTCGCCCGCGATGCCGGCGCCCGGCCCGGGGGGGCGCGCGGTACGCCGCCTGCCCGGCGGCACCCGGCCGGCCTGCGCGCATCGTCAACGGACCTTGCGCGGACGGCCGACGACTCCCGTCGCGCGCTGCCGCAGGGTTGGTGGTGGGCACCACGCCGGTGCCCACCGCCGTACCCGGGAGGGATGCACCATGTCGCCCATCCGCACCATGTCGCCCGTCCGCACCATGTCGCCCGTCCGCACCAGGCCGTCCGTCCGCACCAGGCTCGCCGCCGCGGCCGTCGCCGCCCTGGCCGGTGCCTCGGCGCTCGCCGCAGCTCCGTCCGCGAGCGCCGCGACCACCGTCACCGCGGTCGCCGGGGAGCCGGGGCTGTACCGGGTCACCGGGCCGGACGCGCTCGACTCGGCCTGGGACCTCTGCAAGGACGGCCAGACCTGTTTCTGGCAGAACGCCAACGCCGGCGGCTGGATCTGGATCGTGCCCTACTGCGGGCTGAACGACGTCCCGGACTGGTTCGACGACCGCGCCAGCTCGGTCTGGAACCGCGGCGGCGGCCCCGCCGACATCTACGCCGGCTCTGACTACTCCGGATTCATGGGCACCGTCCCCCGCTGGTGGCAGGGCAACCTCGCCTCCGCGCACAACGACCGGCTGAGCGCGGTCAACGTCCGCTGCGGCTCGTAGCGACGCCCGCACCCGCCGAGGCCCGGAAGTCGCTCGCGGTGGTGCCGTACTCGTCGCGGAAGGCCCGGCTGAAGGCGGCAGCGGCGCGGAAGCCCCAGCGCGCCGCGATCGCGTGCACCGGCACCACCGCGAGACCCGGGTCGGCGAGGTCCGCTCGGCACCGCTCCAGGCGGCGCCGGCGGACCACCGCCGCGACACCGCCGCGCTGTTCACGGTGGAAGAGCCCGTGCAGGGTGCGCAGCGAGATGTGGTGCCGGGCGGCGATCGCGGTGGGCGAGAGGTCCGGGTCGCCGAGGTTCTCCTCGATGAAGGCGTCGATGCGGGCGAGCAGCATCCGGTGGCGCGGCTCCGGCGGCAGCCGGTCCTCCACGCCCAGCCGGTGCGCGAGGAAGGCGACGGCCAGTTCGCGCGCCGCGATGCCGAGCCGGACAGCCTCGTGCTCGGCGACGGCGGGCGCCTCCCGCACGAGGCCGCGCAGGAATGCGGCCAGCACCCCGCCGACGCCGCCGCGGGCGGACGCGGAGCTGGCCAGCAGCCGGTCCAAGCGGCGGTGGTGCAGCGGGAGTTCGGCTGCCGGAAGGTGCAGGATGACGGCCCGGGACACGCCGCCGGGCAACCCGCGGCCGTCGAACGGGCGGGAGGTGTTCCACATCACGAGGTCGCCGGAGCGCATCCTGGTCTCGTTGTCGCCCTGGGCGATCCACATCGCGCTGCCCCGGATCAGCGCCAGCTCGTACACCTCCGGGTCGGAGCGTCGGATGAGAGCGGGGGTGCGCTCCGATCGGATGGACGGGAAGGACATCGTGGTGAGGTGTTGCCCGGGGCCGAGCGCCAGCGTGCCGACGGTCGCGGGGAAGTCGTCGGCGTGCTCGGTGGTGATCCGGGTGGGCGCGACGTCCCGGGCGACCATCTCGCACCACCACTCGAACCGGTGCCCCGGCTCGACGGCGGAACTGTCCAGGTGGTGGTAGGGCATGGGCCGCTCCCTGCGCTCCCCCGGGGGGCGTGCGACACGGCCGCCCGAGCACGTCGCCGACATGACACAGCCTGCGCACGGCCGCCACCTCCCCGCAAGCGCTCGAATCCGCCAACTCCGCAGCCCGCACCGCCCGGTGTACACGGCTGCCGGTCCCGCACCACGCCACCCGCGGGCGGCGTGAGGTCAACTGGCCATCATCGCAGCCGGGTTGACGGTCAGGGAGGGATCGGCCTGACGGCGGCATTCCGGCTTCCCAGGGGGCTCTCGCCGTGCGAGGCTGCTGCGGGAAGGGCCGGCCCGCGGGAGGGAGCACCAGGCGTGTCCGAGCAGCATGCGGACGGGGAGCAGCCGGAGGCCTTCCGGGCCGTGAACAGGATCGAGGGCGACGTCACCGTCCACGGCTCGGTGATCCAGGCGGACATCCTCGTCGCTGACTCCACCGTCGACACCGACGGTGTCCGGCACCTGTCGCCGGCCCTGGCGATCTCCATCGAGAGCTTCCGATCCGGCACCACGGAGATCGTGCACGAGGGCGAGGAGACGACGGGTTCCTCGTTCCCCGGCGCCAGGCCTCGCCCTTCGGCCGTCCGCCGGTGGTGGCGTCGGCTCCGGGGCCGACGCGGGCGACCGGGCGCGGACGGATAGCCCGGTTCTCGGCCGCCTGATGGTGGCCTGACCGAGCGAGCGTCTGCCTGACGTCACTGGAAGTCATGGGCCCGCGGGCGCCCGGCCGGGGAGGGCCCGGCCGGGTGCGCGTGCCGTCGGTCAGGTGGAGGGTCGGCCCTCCGGCGCGGCGGCGGAGGTGGACGCGGCCACGGACGCGGGTGCGGCGTCGGACACCGGCGCGGGTGCGGCGTCGGACACCGGCGGAGCGGCCGGGGCCGAGACCACGGCGTGGACGCGGGCTTCCTGGGCTGCCCTTGCCGCGAGCGGGTTGACGTCGGCTCGGCGGGCCAGCTGCATGGCGGTCAGGCGGTTGACCACCATGATCGCCGCGATCGCGGCCACCAGCCGCAGCGCCGACCCGGCGGCCTCCACCCGGATGGTGCTGCGCAGGCTTTCGAGGTCGCCCGGGACCGACGGGTCCACGTGCTTCAGCATGGTGGCGGCGATCCGGCCGACGATGATCGAGCCGATCCAGGTGGACCACCACAGGGCGATGACCTTCTCCGGCGGCGTGCGCCGCCTTCCCTCGGCGTCCAGCGGCGCGCTGGCCCTCCAGCAGTCGACCATCAGCTGCCAGGGGAACCAGAGCACGGCGACGGGGGTGAACCACGCCCCGATGACCCAGCCACGCCCGAGGCGGTGCCCGTTCGGCAGCAGCAGATCGGCGTTCTTGCGGATGCGGTAGAACCAGACGATGAACACCACGGCGGTGGCCAGCGCCAACGTGGGGTACACCTCGTTCAGTATCTGCGCCGCGGAGTGCACGGCATCGACCTCGTCGAGGTCGGTGTCACCCGGCGCGTCCAGCAGCCCGCCCACGAGGACGTCGGACCACACGTCGAGCGCGACCGCCAGCACCGCCAGCGCGGCGTCCAACGCCAGCAGGGCGTACACCGCCACGGCGAGGCCGTTCGCCGGGCTCAGCGCCGCAGCCCATCCGGGGACCGCCTCTGCGCAGCCGAAGCAGCGGCCGCTGTCCGTACCCACGGGGCGTGCCCCGCACGCCACACACACCATCAGATCGTCAACTCCTGGAATCGCCGTGTGCTCGACCCCGCACACCGGTACGCCACCACCCCGACGGGGGGCGGGCGCGCCGACTCTAGGGGATCCGTGGCGCCGTCGGCCAGCGTGAATTCCCAGCTCGGAGGCGGTATCGCCGGATACGTGGCAATCGCTCCGGCATCCGGGCCCGGGAGTCTGATCCGAAGCCTGGAGAGTCGGATCCGGGGCCGGAGCCGATCGGCGTCCCTGCCCGGCACCGGGCCCCCGTGATCCACCAGTGTGCTCGCTGTGTCCCACCGGAGGCCGTCGGTGAAGGACGTGCGGCGGACGGGCCGGGACGGGCGCAGGCCGCAGGGTGGCCGGCTACTTGCCGGCCGATGCCACGGAGGTGACGGCTTCGGCCAGGGTGGGGCGGTAGATGCCCATCTGCGGGTTGAGGACGTGGGTGCCCGCGGCGAGCGGGAAGTTGCGGGTGTCGGCGAGGGGCATGTTGGTGTCGTCGTCGTCGACCAGGACGTTGATCTCGTTGATGCCGGGGGTGGTGCCGGTGGTGGCGCCGCTCGGGTCGAGGTCGATCACCACGTAGGCGCTGCGGCCCGCCGGGACCGGGAAGCGCAGGGTGCCGCTGGCGAGGATCGGCTTGATGTTGTTGCTCTGGTCCCGGGCGGTGGAGTTGCCCAGGTCGACGCCCGGGGTGGAGCTCAGGCTGCAGGTGCCCGTGCCGTTGTTGTGGACCTCGATGGCCCACTGGCTCGGAGACCCGGCGCGGGGCGCCGCCTGGACGGTGAGGTTCTCGATGTCGCACGGCCGGGCGTCGGTGCCGACGTCCCCGCTGCCGGGCTGGGTGCCGCCGGGCTTGGCGGCGCCCGACGGGCTCGCGGCGGGCGGTGTCTTGGCGGCCGGGCGGGTGGCGGTGGGCGAGGCACCGGCGGTGGGCGCGCTCGCGGCGGGAGCACCGGTGGCCGGGCCGGCCGGCGTCGACGGCGCGGCTGCCACCGAGGTGGGCGCGGGGGCCGGAGAGCCGCCTGCCGTGTCGGCGTTGTCGGGCCCGCACGCGGTCAACGCCAGCCCTGCCCCGACGACGAGGACGGCGGTGGCGAGCAGCGGACGACGGTTGCGGACGAACATGGTGACTCCTCGATGACGATGGGTACGTGAGGGGCGCTGCCCGGCGCCGATCGGCGCCGATGCGCTCGGACAGTTCAAAGGACGTACGGCAGAAGGAATCTGGTGGCATCCGTGGCGTCACAATCGCCAGGACATGACAGGGACCGGACCGTGACGTTCGATCGGGTACGGCGCGGTTGACAGATCCTGTTGTGCCGGTGGGAGTTGTCGACCGCGCGACGGATCCGGTGGTGCACCGCCCGCGCCGGTCGGCAGGGCAGGACGTCGGACGTCAGCGCAGGGTGAGGCCGGCCTTCCGTGCGAGGTCCGGGTCCTCGGGACGGCCGAGGACGAGGATCCGGAGGGCCGTGCCGGCGTAGACGGCCAGGCGACGGGCGATCCTGCGGGCGGTGTCGGGCATGGTGGTCTGCCTTCCTGTCTTCCGGGCCTGGCTACTGGTCTTCGGGCTACCGGCCTTCGGGCTGCCGGTCTTCGGGCTACCGGCCTTCGGGCTGCCGGTCTTCGGGCTACCGGTCGCTCTTCGGGTCGGGTGGTGCGGGTGTCACCAGGAGACGGCGTCGTCCATCGACTGCTGCCAGTAGGTGACCTTGAGGGAGTCGTCGACGTACGCGCCCTTGGCCGGCAGCGGCGGGTGGGCTCCGGCGCCGACGCTCTCGTTGCCGGAGGGGCCGTGGAAGTAGACCTCCAGGGAGGTCACGGTGCGGCCGTTGGCGCCGTCGGTGCCGTCGGTGGAGGAGAGGTTGACGGAGGCGTAGCCGGACTCGCCGGGCTTGAGCGTGACGACGGCCTGCGGCTTCGAGTCGTCGATGACGGGGGGCACGGACTGGGCCTCGCCGAAGCGGACGGCCGGGTAGCCGTAGAGGTAGCAGATGCCGGAGCCCGTGTTGGTGACCGTGAGCAGCATGTGGTTCACGGGGCGGTTGAGCGGGGCGGCGGTGGTCTTGGTGTTGGAACCCTCGCAGGTGCTCGGGTTGGCGGCGGCGGGAACCGCGGGGGCCTTCGGCGCGGAGGAGGCCGGGGCGTTGGCGGCGGGCTTGGAGGCGGTGGCGGCCGGGGCCTTGCCGGTGGGGGCGGCGGCGGACGGGGCGCCGGGCGCCGCGGAGGTCGAGGGGGTCGCGGGTGCGGTGGGCGGCGTGGTGAACGGGGTGACCGTGACTGTCGGGGCGGGTCCCGCCGACTTGACGTCCCCGTCGCCGTTGCACGCGGTCATCGAGAGGGCGGCGATGGCGACGCCGGCGGCAGCGGTGATCAGCCGGGTGCGGGAGGTGCGGACGGACATGTGGTGGTGCCCCTTTCGGCGTTCGCCCAACGGGTGGGCCGGTGCGTCGATCGGATGACCGAGGCTTGATGACCGAAGCCTGCGGGGCACTTCGTCCCAGCCACCACACCTGGCGGCACGATCGGGAGGGTGGAACGGCGAATGAGGCTCTGACCAGCGGGAATGGTCCGAGCCTGGAACGCTGGAACGGGACGCCGAGGGTTCGCCGAGCGGTCGCCGAGGGTTCGCCGAGCGGTCGCCGAGCGGTCGCCGAGGGGTCGACGGGACAGGAATGGAGACGATCCGGCACGCCGTCGGGCGACCGGACGGGCGCCGTAAAGCCGACCGGCCGCGGTGCGGGCAGACTCACCCACACCGCGGCCGGAGACGACGGGCGGCGGATCGCTAATCACTCACCGCGGACCGGTTACTCGGAGGCGTCCTTCCCGGGGTGGTGGTGCTCACGGTCGAGGCGCAGGGCGAGCAGGGCGTGGGCCATCGCGCCGCCGGCGCAGACGGCCGCGGCGACGAACCCGATCTCGGCGATCTCCTCGCGCGTGGCCCCCGCGTCCGTCGCGCCCCGGGTGTGGGTGTCGATGCAGTAGGAACACCGCGTCGTCATCGCGACGGCCAGCGCGACCAGTTCGCGCAGCTTGAGCGGAATCGTCCCGCCCTCCCGGAAGACCGATTCGTGGAAGTGGATGAAGGCGTCGAACTCGTCCCGGGCCAGGGCGCGGACGGTCGGCACGGTGCGCAGGTCCGAGGGCTGTTGGTAGGTCATGGCCCGATCCAAGCCGCGCGGCGCACGGCGCGTCCAAGACCGTTTCGGACCGGGTGGGCATGCTTCCGCTATCGCTTCCGATCGCTATCGTGACCCCCATGGACCTGCGCAGACTCGGCTACTTCGTCGCGGTGGCGGAGGAGGCGAACGTCGGACGGGCCGCGAAGCGGCTACGGATGTCGCAGCCGCCCCTGAGCCAGCGCATCCGCGAACTCGAAGCGGACCTCGGCTGCGCGCTGTTCGTCCGGACCCCTCGGGGCATGGAACTGACCGCGCCGGGCCGGGTCCTGCTGGTGGAGGCCCGCGCCCTGCTGGCCGGCGCCGAACGGGCCCGCGAGCGGGTACGACGGGCCGCGGGCGAGCGGGTGCTGCGGGTCGGGGTGCTCGGACCGGGCGAGCAGGCGCTGTCCTTCCCCGCCGCCCGGGCCTTCGCACGGAGCTGCCCCGACACGACCGTCCGGCTGCACCAGGGCGACCTGGGCGACCCGCTGATCGGACTCACGGCCGACCAGGTCGACGTGGCGATCACCTACGGCCCGTTCGACGAGACCGGGTTGGCGACGCGGACGGTGCGCGAGGACCGCTGCTACGCCGCCGTCCCCGCCGACGACCCGCTGGCCCGTCGGCGCAGCCTGAGCGCCGGGGAACTCGCCCACCGCAGCTCCGTCCGCCTGCCGGAAACCGCCGACCCCACCTGGCGGGCCTTCTGGCAGCCGACCCCCGACAGCGCCGACGGACCGGCGGTCCGGTCCCTGGACGAGTGCCTGCACGCCGTCCTGTGGCAGCGCGCCGTCGCCCTCGTCCCCGGTCAGGCGGCCGCCCGCCACCGGGTCGAGGGCATCGCCTTCCGCCCGGTCGACGACCTCCCGCCGAGCCGTCTGGTCCTCGCCTGGCGCCGGGCCGACCGCTCCCCGCTGATCCCCGCCTACGCGGCCGCCCTGTGCGCGTCGGCCGGTTAGTCCTGGACAGGGGAAGCCGCACGAGCCTCCCACGGCGGTTCCGCGCACGGGCGCTGAGCTGCTAATATTCTTCTTGTCGCGAGGGAGAATGATTCCTCGTCAGGCGTCAGCGGTGCTACCAGAGCACGTCCTACTTTCAGTAGGAAGAGTCCGTGCGACCCGGGCCTGGCGCTCCATTGCCGAACGGGGTCCGGTACCTACCCAGGTACCGGACCCCGTTCGCGTTCCCGGCAGCGCGTTCCTGGTGCTGTGCGCCCTGTGCCCTGCCCCTGCGAACGGCTGTCGCGCCGGGACGGGCGCGGCTACCGTGGAAGCACTGCTCGGGACGTCGAGGGGGGACCGTTGTGCTGGACGGAGCGATGGCCGCGTTGGCCGCGGCGGTGGGTTCGGGCGTCGTGCAGGCCGCCGGGACGGACGCCTGGGTGGCGTTCAGGAACCGGCTGGCCCGGCTGTTGGGCCGCGCCGACCGGCAGCAGGAGAACGCCCAGTTGGAACGGCTGGACCGGACCGCCGCCGAACTGGCCGCGGTCGGACCGGAGGGCGCCGGCGGCGAGGAGCGCACCCGGCTCGGCACGGCGTGGCGGACCCGCATCGAGGACCTCCTGGAGGAGCTGGATCCGGACGAGCGCGCCGACCTCGCGACCGGGCTCCGCCTGCTGCTCGACGAGGCCGCGCAAGCGTCGCGGCCGTCCGGCGGAGGCGTCACGGGGAACGTGTTCCTCGATCAGACGGCGGTCCAGTCGGGCGACAACAACGTCCAGGTGAACCGGTTCGGCTCCCGCTCGTGACCGGGCCCGGCGCCGGGCCCGAAAGGTCCGGTGGCGGTGGCGGTGACGGTCGGCGCGAGGACGGCCCCCGGGGGCACGACTTCCGCGGCCCGACCGGACTGCAGCACGGCAACGGCAACCTCCAGGTCAACTTTCACGAGCACCGCGCGGGCATCATCTCCGCCTGCGCGGTCGCCCTGGTCTGCGTGGCCACCGTGATCGCCGTCCAGGTGGGCAGCGACCCCACGCCCCGGAGCGCCGGGCCGGGCGCGGGCATCCCGGCCTCGAACGCGGCACCGCCCGGTACGACATCGAGTGGCACGGCGCCGTCCGGCACGGCACCGTCCGGCACCGCCGGGGCCGATCCGTCGGTGCTCACCGGGCGACTGGTCAACGACGGCAGCGGGCTGTGCCTGCGGGCGCCCGGCCCCGGGGACGGGCTCGTCCCCGTGCAGGACGCCTGTACCGGCGACGCCGACCGGGCCTGGACGCTGGCCCCGCAGAACGGTGCCCTCCGCACCCTGCGCAATGCCGACGGCGGCCGGTGCCTGTCCGCAGCCGGCCCGGAGAACTTCGCCGCCGTCCGCCAGGTCGACTGCACCGCCCGGCCCGACGGGCAGCACTGGGAACTGCTGTGGGGGGCCGGGGCCCGGTCGGGGCACTTCATGCTGCGCAGCACCGGCAACGCCAAGTGCCTGATGGTCCAGGGCGACGAGGCGGGCCGGCCCGCGGCGCAGACCTCCTGCGGCGAGGCGTACGACGACCAGTGGTGGCACCTCTCCCCCTGACCGCGTCCGTTCCGGTGGACGCGGACCGGTCCCACGAGTCCTACCGGCCCTACCGGCCCTACCGGCCCTACCGGTCCCACCGGTCACACCGGGCCCACCAGTCACAGGGCGATCGGCCGGTACCGGAGGGCCTCGTCGACGATCTGCGCGGCAGAGGCGTCGCGGAGTTCGGCCGGGGGGTGAAAGATCAGGTCGCCGACCCGGGGATGCGTCACGTTGGCTTCGAGGAGCCGCAGGTAGTGGTCGCTCTCCGGGTCCGCGGTCAGTAGTCGGTCGACGATCTCGACGAGTTCGTCCCTGGTGATGTCTGCGATCCGGGGCCGGGCCGGCCGGGCTGCTTCCGTCGCGAAGGCGACCAGGCCCCGGCCGCCTTCGTACTCGGCGAAGTCGAGTGCCGTGTAGTCGTGGCCCGTCCTCGCGTTGAGGGCCCTGATCTCCTCGCCGGCGCCCCCGGCCCCGCTGAGCACCAGGTCGGCGATCCGCACGACGGCACGGCAGAGTTCGTCCAGCTGCCGGGGGCTCACCGGCGGGGGTGTCAGTTCCGGTCTCAGGTCCACCGGCCGGATCATGCCATCGGCCTCCGACACGCGGCACGGCGGCCCCGGGGGCCTCTTCGTCTTCGCCACCCAGCCCGTCTGACGGACGGGCAGAGTCCCCGGAGGTCCGACAGGCCGCCGGGCGTCCGCCGCGCCGGCCTCGCAGGCCCAGCCCGTCGTTGCGGCCGGGAGGCCAAGTGTGTTCGCGCAAGGGTAGAGCGCGGTGGTCGGGGGAGCAAAAAC
>NZ_JBITTM010000024.1:0-123361 GCF_044541955.1 Kitasatospora sp. NPDC085464 | reverse complement strand
CCGTTCTGGGGGGGGGTCTGGCCCCGGGGGGGGCCCCCGGGCGGGGGGGGGGCGCCCCCGCGCCCCCCCCCCCCCCCCGGGGGGGGGGGCCCCCCCCGGGGGGGGGGGCCCCCAACGACGGGCCGCAATAAGGAGTGTCGGACCACCCGGTGCGGGTGCTGTACTGGGCGCATGGGGGTTGACGACGGCCGGATGCGGCTTCCACTGACGAGTCATCCTGTCGGCGATCCGGGTTCCGGGCTCAGCCGGATCCTGAGCACCGGCCCGATGCTCCGCAACACCTTCGTCCACCCGCCCGACGGCCAGGTCGCCTTTCTGACCGCGAGCCGCGCCGACCTCCTGCGGCTCGGCGCCCTGTTCCGCGTCGCCGCGACGAGCCCGCACAGCGCGGTCCACATCCCGCTCCCGTCCGGCGACCAGCCGACGACCTTCGTCGGCAACGCCCGTCCGCTGCCGCTGCTCCTGGCCCGCGAGGACACCGGACTGCGGCCCTCGCACTGGCCGGACCTGCGGCGCCGGATGCGCCGCGCCTCGACACCCCTGAGGGTGACGGCCCCGGCGGCACGCTCCGCCGACCGCCCCGGCGACGTCCGGCGACGCGCCGACCGCCACCCCGCCCGTTTCGCCGAGCACGCCGCGACGATCGTCATCACCGCCCGGGCCGAGCTCCTGTTCTGGATCGGGGACTGGCTCACCGACGTCGGCGACCGCGTCGCCGCGGAGCCGCACGTGCATCAGCACGGCGAGTGCTTCCTCGGCGACATCGTCGGCTTCTTCGACCCCGAGGGCACGAACCGGCCGATGCACGCGTTCTGCGTCGTCGCCGTCGAGCCGATCTTCCACCGGGCCCGCTGGCAGCAGCAGCGCACGCCCGTCGGATGACCACCGGGCGCTGCGGGCGCTCCGGGGCGGCGGCGTGCGCTCACCCCCCGTCGGAGCGTTCGGCCAGGCTCCGGCGCCACTGCTCCATGCCCTGGCGGAGGGACTCGTTCACCATCAGCAGGAGTCCGGCGGAGGACTCGAACCGGGCTCCCGCCGGGGTCGTGTCGCCGAGGATCCCGGCCGCGCGCTTCGCCTCGGCCACCAGGGCGTCGTTCATCTGCATGGTGACCAGCAGGGTCCGGACCCAGATGCCGTCGTCGATGACGTAGCGTTCGCGCCGCACGCCGGGAGTCCGCTCCCGCCGCAGCAGTCCCTGCTGTTCGAGGAACGTGACGGCGTTCGAGATCGACGCCGGGCTGACACGGAGCCGCTGGACCAGCTCAGCGGCGGTGAGTGCACCGGAGTCGGTGACGTACAGGCAGGCCAGCACCCCGGCCGCCACCCGGGGCATCCCCTGCCGGACCAGGACGGCGGCCCAGGACTCCGTGAGGTCCTGGACCGTGTGGGGGTCGCGCCCCCGGCCGCCATCGGGGACCGAAGTCGCCGCGGGCTCGGCCTGCTTGTGCCGGCGGGCGCGGTGGCGGGTGGCCTCGTGCGCCCGGGTCGCCCCGTAGCCGTCGGGCCCGCCGTTGCGGGTGACCTCCCGCATGACGGTCGAGGCGGGCCGACCCAGGCGGCGGCCGATCTCCGCGTACCCGAGTCCGTCGGCCAGCCCTGCGGCGATCTGCCGGCGGTCCTCGCTGGTGAGTCTACCTCCGGGCATCGGCACCCGTCTCCCCTCTGCCGGCGTGCGCGGGGCCGGTGCCCGCGAACCTCGCGCCACAGTATGCATTCAGCCGCAGCTCATTGCAAAGGATGGCTCGATCGCCCATTGCGTTAAGCGTCAATGTCATTGCAATGATGAGCCCACGACGACAGAAACACCCTTGCAAAATAAGCGAAGTGAGGCTCTTTTGAGCGTTGACCAATTCATGAACGCAATGTAGCGTCGAGCATGTTCAGCGAAGCCCGAACACCGGCGGGAGCCGACCGGGTTCCCACGCCGACGTCCGCCGCCGGCGGATCCGAAGGAGGCACCACCATGTCCGTCACCCCCACCCACCAGCCGGAGCCCACCCTGCCCGAGCCCGCCACCGGGCAGGACCGCCCGGACCTGCAGGAGGCCGTCCAGGCCTTCGTCGACGCCGGGTTCGCCGGGATGCAGATGCGGGTGCACGACGAGCGGGGCGCATGGGTCGGCACCGCCGGCGTGCGCGAGCTGGGCGAGGCCGGGGAGCCTCCGGCGGACGGGCGGTTCTGGGTGGGCAGCACCACCAAGACCTTCGTCGCGACCCTGGTCCTGCAGCTGGTGGCCGACGGCGCGATCGGGCTGGACAGCCCGGTGGCCGACCACCTGCCCGGGCTCGGCCTGGACGGGCGCATCACCGTACGGATGCTGCTGCAGCACACCAGCGGGCTGTACAACTACACCGGCGAGCTCGACCCCGACGGGACGTTCGTGCCGGGGCTCCCCTCGGTGGGCAAGGCCTGGGTGGAGAACCGGTTCCACAGCTACCGCCCGGAGGAGCTGGTGCAGTTCGCACTCTCCCGGCCCGCGCGGTTCGAGCCGGGGACGGACCAGAGCTACTCCAACACCAACTACACGGTGGCCGCGCTGCTGGTCGAGCGGATCAGCGGCCGCTCGTACGCCGAGGAGATGCAGCGACGGATCCTCCAGCCGCTCGGACTGCGGGACACCGCGGTGCCCGGCACCTCCCCGGAGCTCCCCGAACCGCACGCCCACGGCTACTACCGCTACCAGGACGCCGAGCGCTGGGAGGTCGTCGACGTCACCCGCCAGAACCTCTCCCTGCTGATCGGCGCCGGCGACATGATCTCCACCACCCGGGACCTCCACACCTTCTTCTCCGCGCTGCTGGGCGGCAGGCTCCTGCCGGCCCCGCTGATGGACGAGATGCGCACGCCGCACGGGATGCTCGGGTACGGCCTCGGCCTGTTCGTGCAGGACCTCGGGCCGGGCCACGGCACCATCGTCCACCACAACGGCGGCGCCCCGGGCGGCTTCGGGGCGCTGATGATCAGCACCCCCGACGGCGGAAGGACCCTCACCGCCGGGCTCACCACCGGGGACTCCGCGACCGACCCGGCCCAGGAGTTCCCGAAGGCGCTGGACCGGCTCGTCAAGGCGGTGTTCACCGGCGGGCCGGCCGGCAGCGACGGGCCCACGACCTGATCGGCCGCGGCCCTGAACAGGCCGGGTCCGGGAGACGGCCGGGTCGGCGTCCGCGCGACGGGGGTGGACGCCGACCCGGTAGCGAGCCGGCTGTGTGGCGGTGGGGCCGCCGAGGCTCTCGGAGGCGTCGGCTCTGCGCGACGGCAGCCGGCCGGCGTCGCTTCCGGTCAACAACGCCGCACTCCGAGGGAGTTCACCCTCCGGGCGGAGGTGCGTTAGCAGCACGAGGGAACCGGACGATGTCCTCCCGGCCCGGAGTACGACCGCAGGCTGCCGAGGGCGGAGGCCCCGCCGGGCGGAGCGGTGTGCGGGCGTCGCATGCGGTTCGGTCGCCCGGCCGCTTCACGGCCGGCAGTGAACTACCGCGCCATGCGGCCGGGTTGACCTGGGCCGGCGTGCCGCCCGGTTTCCGGGGCTCCGCAGGCGCACGCGTGCCCGCGGGCGCGGTGGTCGGGTCAACCGGGGCGGGCACCGGTGGCGGGCTTCCCACGATCCGGTGATCGCCAGTGCATCGTTGACGACCCGTTGGAATGATGGCGCCGCTCGCCACCATTGGTTCGCCGACGATCGGTGCTACCACTTGCCGTGCGCTCGGGACACAACCGAGACAGCGCCTCACGGTCGTGCCCGAGTGGCACGACCCTCAGCGAGAAACCGAAAGGCTCCTCCATGGCCACCGCACTCCGCAAGACGCTCGCCCTCGCCACGCTGGCACTGACGGCCTCCTTCCTCCCCGCCGGGCAGGCGGGGGCCGCCGACACCGCCCGCCCCGCGGCGCGCACCCCCGGCCTCTACTGCCTCGCCAACGCCTGGAACACCCCGAACGTCTCGACGAAGCCCTGCAGCACCGGCGACCAGGGGCAGCACTGGACCGTCTCGGGCGAGCAGATCTCCCTCACCAACGCACGGGCCTACTGTCTCGCCAACACCTGGAACGCCCAGGACGTCTCGGTGAAGCCGTGCAGCGCCGGCGACCAGGGGCAGTACTGGAGCATCCAGGGCCAGCAGATCGTCCTGACCTTCGCCCCGGCCTACTGCCTCGCCAACACCTGGAACACCCCGAAGGTCTCCACCAAGCCGTGCGACGCCAATGACCCGGGGCAGCACTGGGTGGTCTTCAACGACCAGATCAGCCTCGCGGCGGCCTGACCCCCGCCTCCGCTTCCGCTGCGTCGGCGCCGGCGCAGCGGAAGCGGTGCTCCCCGTAAGGGCTCTACCCGTCGGTCCCCACCCGCGGGGCCGCACCGCCGGACGAGCACGGAGCGGACACGGCACGGCCGCACCCGGTAGCGTGACCGGGAGCTGTGCAGGGCGGCCAGGTGTCCCGGCCGTGACAGCCGGGCTCCAGCACACACGATCCGGACAGGGAGAGCAGCACATGAGCACAGCGCATGCCGGCCCGGGTGACTACAGCACGGTGCCGAATCCGGAGCAGGCCCTCAAGTACGCGATCCAGCACATCGCGGGTGACCGGGTCGAGATCGTCGAGGGAGTCATCACCCCTGTGTCACCGTCCTGGGCCCACGAGACCGCCGTCGACCTGATCCGTGAACAGATCGGCCCCCGCATGCGCGAGCTCGGCCTCCGCGCCGGCTCCGGGAACCTCGACCTGCCGGGCACGGAGAACTTCTACGTACCGGACCTCGCCGTCGTGCCGGCCGAGTTGGCGAAGACCGAAGGTGCGCTCCTCCCCGACCAGACCGTGCTCGTCGTCGAGGTGACGTCACCGTCGAACGGTGAGACCGACCGCACCGCCAAGCGTAGGCGCTACTCCCAGTTCGGCGCCCCGGTGTACCTCCTCGTGGACCGGCAGGAACGCACCTGCACACTGTTCTCCCAGCCGGGCCGACTCGGCTACACCCTGGTGGAGGGCCCCCACCCCTTCGGCACTCCGCTCCGGCTGCCGCAGCCGTTGGACCTCGAACTCGACAGCTCGGGTTTCTGAGCCCGGATCACGCCCGCCGCCCGGGCCGGGCCGAGGTCGCAGAACGCGGACGACCCTCGGAGCGCGGGTGGCCGCGATGCCGCGACGGCGGACCTGGTTGGATCGGCGCATGACGGATTGGTCGCGACTCAGCCATGCCTACGGAGCCGCCAGGGACATACCGGCGCTGCTCGACCGGATCACCGCCGAGCCGAGCCGGGAGCTCTGGAGCGACCTGTGGTCGGCGCTGTGCCACCAGGGCAGCGTCTACACGGCGAGCTTCGCGGCACTGCCCTGGCTGGCCGGAACGGCCGCGGGCGGGAACCGGGAACAGGCGGTCGACGCCCTGGTCCTGGCGGGCGCGATCGTGGCCCGCGCCGACCAGTGCCGCGGGGTCGACGACGTCCGCTCGGTGTACGCGCCGCAGATCGCCGCGCTGCTGACAGCCGTGGACGGGTACCGCCGGACGGCTTCCGACGGCGCCGACTACATCCACCTCCTGGAGGCCACGCTCGGCTTCGAGGGCGTCGTCGGCTGGAGCGAACACCTGGCCTGGGGACTCGGGAGCGAGGAGTACGTGGTCTCCTGCCCGGACTGCGGGACGGACCTGTTCATCGTCTTCGGCGAACGCGGCTTCTTCTCCAGCAGCGAGGACCACGCACTCGCGGACGGCGGCATCGCGACGATCGGGACGAGGGCCCTGCGCCCCTCGCCGCCCGCGGACCTCGACGGCATCGGCCGGCGCCTCCACGACCTCGCCCTCGCCGAGGGTCAGCCCGAGGTCGCGCACGCGTTGACCTACGTCTTCGGCCACGCCGCCTGCCCCGACTGCGGGTGCGACTTCGCGGTCGCGGAGCAGATCGCCGCCGACTGGTGACGGCCCCGACCGCCCGGGCCAAGTGCGCCCGAGCGGTCCGTGGCACCTGCGTCCTGGTGTCAGCCGCCGGCCGGCAGCTCGTGGGGGCTGAAGGTGCGGCGGTAGGCGGCCGGGGAGACTCCGAAGGCCGTCCGCATGTGCGCGCGCAGGGAGTTGGCGGAGCCGAAGCCGGCCCGGTGGGCGACCAGGTCGATCGAGAGGTCGGTGGTCTCCAGCAACTGCTTGGCCATTTCCAGGCGTTGGGCGGTCAGCCACTGCACCGGGGTCATGCCGGCTTCGTCGCGGAAGCGTCGGGTGAAGGAGCGCAGGCTCATCCGGGCGTGCTCGGCGAGCCGGGTGAGGGGCAGCGGCTCGCCGAGGTGTTCCAGGGCCCAGGCGCGGGTGGCGGTGGTGCTGGCGACGGTGGGTTCGGGGACCGGGCGGTCGATGTACTGGGCCTGTCCGCCGTCCCGCCAGGGCGGCACGACGCACATCCGGGCGGTCCGGTTGGCGACCGCGGCGCCGTGGTCGCGGCGGATCACGTGCAGGCACAGGTCGACGCCGGCGGCCACACCCGCGGAGGTGAGCACGTCGCCGTCGTCGACGAAGAGCACCTCCTCGTCGACCTTGACCGCCGGGTAGGCCCGGCGGAACTCCGGGGCCAGGTTCCAGTGCGTGGTGGCCGGCCGGCCGTCGAGCAGCCCGGCGGCGGCGAGCACGTAGGAGCCGGAGCAGATGGACACCAGCCGGGTGCCGGGCCGGATGCCGGCGATGGCTGCTTCGACCTCGGGCGGCAGCGGGCCGCCGCGGCCCAGCTCGGGCATGGCGTGCGTGGGCGGGACGATCACGGTGTCCGCCGCGGCCAGCGCCTCGGGCCCGGCGGCCGGTTGCACGGTGAAGCCGGCGTCGCTGAGCACGGGGGCACCGTCGGCGGTGCAGACGACGACGTCGTAGAGCGGGCGGCCGTCGGCGTCGAGGGCGCTGCCGAACACCCGGGAGGGGATCCCCAGCTCGAAGGGCGGGACGCCGGGCAGGGCGAGCACGGCGATCCGGTGCCGTCGGGGCTTCGTCCACCCGGGGTTCCGGGCCTGCTCGGGCTCCCGTTCGTCCGCGCTCCGAGCCGTCCCTGCTGCCGCCGTCCGCTGCGCCGTACCCATGGCCAGATCCTGTCACATAGTGGCTGGACGGCCAACACCGGCGCCGTCCCGGATACCGGATCGTGGACTGCGTCGCCGGGGAACGGCGGCGCACCGAACGGAACGAAGGACGAGGCAGGACAGCATGCGAGCGGTGGTCGTGGAGCAGTGGGGCGGGCCCGAGAACCTGGTCGAGCGCGAGGTCGAGCGCCCCGAACCGGGCCTGAACGAGGTCCTGGTGCGGGTGCACGCGGCCGGCGTGAACCCGGTGGACTGGAAGACCCGGGCCGGCGGCGCCCTCATCGAGTGGGGTGACGTCCCGGCGGTCGGGTGGGACGTGTCCGGCACGGTCGAGGCCGTCGGGCCCGGCGTGGGCGTGTTCCGCCCCGGCGACGAGGTCTTCGGGATGCCGCTGTTCCCGCGCCAGGCGGGCGGGTACGCCGAGTACGTGGTGGCACCGGCCCGTCACCTCGCCCCCAAGCCGGCCGCCCTGACCCACGTGGAGGCCGCCGCGCTGCCGCTGGCCGCGCTCACCGCCTGGCAGGCGCTGGTGGACACGGCGGACGTGCGCCCCGGCGAGCGGGTGCTGGTGCACGCGGCGGCCGGCGGGGTCGGCCACTTCGCGGTGCAGATCGCCAAGGCCCGCGGCGCGTACGTCATCGGCACCGCCAGTGCCGGCAAGCACGACCTGGTGCGGGAGCTGGGCGCGGACGAGGTCGTCGACTACCGGGCGGTGCGCTTCGAGGACGCCGTCTCCGAGGTCGACGTGGTGCTGGACGGCCTCGGCGGCGAGACGGCGCAGCGTTCCCTGCGGGTGCTCCGGCCCGGCGGCCGGCTGATCACCCTGCCCGGTCCGGACGACGTGCCCGCCGCCCCGGACGGCGTGCAGGCCCAGTGGGTGCTGGTCGAGCCGGACCACCTGGGCCTGCGCGAGATCGCCGCACTGGTGGAGCGCGGCGCGCTGCGGCCCGTGGTGGAGACGGTCCTGCCGCTGTCGCAGGCCGCGAAGGCGCACGAGCTCGGCGAGCAGGGCCGCACCACCGGCAAGATCGTCCTGACGGTCGCCTGACCCCGGACGGGTTCGACGTCCGCCCGGCCGGGCGGACGTCGAACCCGTCCGGGCGGGGCGACGTACGGGCCGCCGAGCCGGCCGGCGCAGCGGGCCCGGAGGCGGCATCGGCCGTAGAGTCCGAAGGCATGGCCGACCCGCCAGTCTTCGACGAGATCGCCGACGCGCTGTACGCCCTCGCGCCGTCCGACTTCACCGTCGCCCGCAACGCGTACGCCGACGAGGTCAAGAAGGCCGACCCGCAGCTGGCCAAGCGCGTCCGTGCCCTGCACCGCCCCACCCACGCCGCCTGGGCCGCCAACCTGCTCGCCCACCGGCACGGGGACCTCGTCGGGCAGCTCCTGGACCTCGGCCGGGAGCTGCGCGACGCCCAGCAGCACCTGGCCGGGGACCGGCTGCGCACGCTCACCGACCGGCGCCGCCGACTGGTCCGGGAGCTGACCGAGCAGGCGCAACGGGACGCCACCGCGGCCGGGCACCCGCTCGGCGCGGACGCGGCCGCCGACGTCGACCGCACGCTGTCCGCCGCCCTCGCGGACCCGGACGCGGCCCGGGCCCTGGCCGGCGGCCGGCTCACCGCCGCCCTGGAGCCGCCCCTGTGGCCGGGCGCCGCTCCCGTCGGCACGGAGACCGGCCACCCGGACACGGCCGCCACCCGGACCGCCGAGGCGGCACCCGCCGACGGGAAGGACTCCGCGGCCCGGACCCGGGCCCGGGCACACGCCGAACGCGATCACGAGCGCGAGAACGAACAGGAACGCGAGAACGAACGGGAAGGGGAACGGGTACGGGAACGGGAACGCGAGCGCGAGCAGGCCCGAGCCGCGGTGGCCACCTCGGAGCGGGCCGCCCGGGAGGCCGCCGACCTGGCCGCCGACGCCGCACGCGAACGGCGCCGCGCGACGTCGGCCCGGCAGCGGGCCCAGGAGGAGGCCGATCGTGCCGCGGCAGTCCTCGCGCAGGCCCGGGAGCGCGACGGCAGCGCGCGAACGGCCCTCGCCCGGGCCGACGACCGGGTCCGGGCCGCCGAGGACACCGCCGACGCCGCCCGCACCCGGGCCTCCCGGGCCCGCGCGGCCGGGCAGGAGGCGGCCGCCCGGCTGCGGGCCCTGGAGGACGACGGAGGACGGTGACCACGGCGCGGGTGAGGAAGGACGGGGTCGGCCGTCACTCATCCGGTGCGGGGCAGCAGTTGGGACAGCCGCCTCCGGGCGTAGTCGACGAAGCCGACGGCGGGCACCAGCTGGCACACGGCCGATCCGATCACCCGGCTGCGGGACAGCCCCAGGGCGGCGAACTCCTCGCCGATGAGCGGGAAGTAGGTGTCGTTGTCGTCGCCGACGTCCGGCGTCTCAAGCCACACCCGCTCGCCGTCGACCAGGTACGGGAAGCGGCGCAGCTTCTTCCGGTGGGTGGGCACCAGCGATTCCGCGTGGTGCAGGAACGAGTTGCGGTTGTGCCCGACGCCGAGCAGCAGGATGGACCCGCCCAGCTGGTGGATCCTCGCGAAGGGCGAACCGTTCCCGAGGGCGTAGCCGAGCGGCTGCTCGGCACAGATGGTGCGCGCGTCGGCGCCGAGTGCCGCCAGGGATGCCTGGGGGTGCCGGCTTCGGACCCGGTCCGGGTGCGCCAGCACGGCGCTGGGGATCGCACCCATCGCCGTCGGCAGCGCGTCGTGGAAGGTCGGGACGGCTGCGCGCGCCGCGGCCGTTCGCGGGTCGTCGAAGGCGTGGCGGTCGGGGTGCGGATCGGCGACCTGCCGGGTGTAGGCGGGCACGACGATCGTGCCGTTCCGGCCCACGGCGGCGCGCAGGGCCTGCACCACCGCGTCGGCCCCGCCGTCCACCCGGCCGAAGGCGGACAGCGACGAGTGGACCATCAGGACGGATCCCGGCCGCACGCCCAGCGATTCGAACTCACCTTGCAGGGCTGTCGCGTTCAGTGACTCGGTGGGTGGTGCGGTGTTCATGTCGATGCCCCCGTCTTCTGCCGTCATGTCGCCTTCCGTCTGCCGTCGCCGTTCGGGTCGTTCCGCCGTCACGTCGCGAGGGCCGCGCGGAGGAACGCGAGGATCTCCGCCCGGGCGGCCTCGGCCTGTGGTTCCACGCCGGGCAGGGTGAGGAACGCGTGCTTCGCTCCCGGGTATTCGGAGAGCCGCACCGGGGTCCCCGCCTCGCGCAACTGCTCGGCGTAGCGGCGGCCGTGGTCGGCGACCGCGTCCCGGGTGGGCACCACCACGAGCGCCGGGGCGAGCCCGCTCAGGTCGTCCGCGTACCGCGGCGAGACGGCCGCGGCGTCGGCTCCCGGCGGGACCGCGAGCCGCTGGACGAACCGCAGTTGCGGCAGGGCCCGGGTCGGGCTGTACGCGAACTCGGCGATCGAGGGGTGGTCGAGCATCGTCCCGGTCACGTCGACCACGGGGTTGACCAGCACCTGTGCCCTGAGCTCCGGGCCCGCCCGCCTGGCCCGGATGGCGGTCAGCGCGCTGATGAGCGCGCCGCAGCTCTCGCCGAAGACGGCCGCGCGCGCAGGGTCGACGCCCCACTGCGCCGCGTGGCGCACCACGTGCCGGAGTACGTCCCAGCCGTCGTCGGCGGCGTTCGCGAGCGGGCTGTCGGGGGCGAGGAGACGGTGCTCGACCGAGACGACGAGGGCGGGCAGGTGGGCGGCGAGGTGGCTGTTGGTCCAGTCGCACTGCGCCGCGGTGCCCACGAAGCCGCCTCCGTGGACGTGGACCACGAGTGGCAGGTCGGTCCGGGCGTCGTCGGCGCCGTCTCCCGCCGCCACCGGCCGGTACACCCGGACCGGGAGGTCGCGGCCGGGAAGCGCCAGGTGCTGCCAGGTGATCGCGGCGCCGGGGTCCGGTTCCCCGAGCACGGCCCGGGCCGTGCCGGACGCCCGCCAGCGGTTCTCCGCGTCGCGGTAGGCGCGCAGTTCCTCGGCCGTGATCGCCGAGAGGTCCGGCTCCGGCGGTCGTGTCGCGGGCGTGGTCGTGGTCTCACTCATGTGTCCTTCTCCCCCTCCCGGCCGCATGCCGGGTGTTCGTCGTAGCCGGACGGTGCGTTGTCCTCAGTATGCACGCACCGCGTGCATCATCAAGTGCATTGCCAAACGCAAGGCCGAGTGCATGAGTTAGGCTGAGCGCCGGACGAGCAAGACGAGCAAGACAAGCAAGACGAGCAAGACGAGAAGGACGAGAGGGGCGGGATGACCGGCCGAAGGCGATGGTCGACCGAGGAGATCCTGGACACGGCGGCGGAACTGCTCCGCACGAGCGATGCCGAGTCGTTCAGCGTGCGCAAACTCGCCGCAGCACTCGGGACCGACTCCTCCAGCCTCTACCGGCACTTCCGCAACAAGACCGAACTGCTGCGCGCGGTGGCCGACCGCGTCCTGCTGGCCGCCATGGACGGCTACCGCCCCGAGGGCGACTGGAAGCAGCGCATCACCGCGCTGGCCCTGCGCCTTCGCGAGGCCTTCGGCGAGCAACCCCAACTCGCCGCGGTGTGGGGGCGCTACGCCTCCGGCGGCACCGGATCCCGGCTGGTGATGGAGGAGCTGCTGCAGGCCCTGCGCGCATCCGGGCTGCCCGACGAGGAGGTGCCGGTGCGGTACCACCGCGTCGTGATCCTCCTCGCCGCACTGATCGCCTCCGAGGCCGGCATCAGCACCATCTCGCCCACCGAGTACGAACAGGGCATGGAGCAGTTCCGCGTCGCGGTGCTCGGCGCCGACCCGGAACGGTTCCCCACCCTGGCCCACTTCGCCCGCGACGTCCGTCCCCTCGGAGCGGACCGCAGCGCCGCCTTCGAGGAGATCCTCGCCGCCCAGCTCGCCCACATCGAGGCCTCGATCCCCTGACGCGCCGGCGCCGGACGTCCCCTGCGACCGGGGCCCTGCCGAACGCCGGTGGCGGAGGTCGGATGCGGGAGGGACGCGGGTGCCCGTCGGCCTCCTCGCCCGCCCGCAGAGCGGCGTCCGAAATCCGCCGGACACCCGGACCCGGAACGACGAGGGTGGTCCGTGCGGGGGAAGCCCGCACGGACCACCTCGAAGGGACACCGGCCGATGGCGGCGCACACGACGACGGACAGGCCGGTGGCCGACCGGCTCGACGAGACCGACTGGGCGGCCCTGGCCGGGGAACTCGACGCGTACGGGCACGCCCTCACCGGCCCGCTCCTCACCCCCGCCGAATGCCGGACGATCTCCGCCCGCTACGACGAACCCGAGCACTTCCGCACGACGGTCGACATGGCCCGGCACCGCTTCGGCTCCGGCCAGTACCGCTACTTCACTCACGAACTTCCCGCCCTGGTACGGGACTTGCGGGAATCCTTCTACCCCCGCCTGCTGCCGGTCGCCCGTACCTGGGCCGCCAGGCTCGGCACCCCCACACCGTGGCCCGACCGCCTCGACGAGTGGCTGGAGCTGTGCCACTCCGCCGGTCAGGCCAGGTCCGCGCAGATCCTGCTGCGCTACGGCCCCGGCGACTGGAACGCCCTGCACCGCGACGTGTTCGGCGACATGCTCTTCCCCCTGCAGGTCGTCATCGGCCTCGACGCTCCCGGCACGGACTACACCGGCGGCGAGTTCCTGATGACCGAGCAGCGCGCCCGCGCCCAGTCCCGCGGCTCGTCCACCCTCCTCCCGCAGGGCCACGGCCTGGTCTTCACCACGCGGGAGCGGCCCGTGGCGAGCAGGCGGGGCTGGTCGGCCGCACCGATGCGGCACGGCGTGAGCACCGTTCGCTCCGGCCGCAGGCACACCCTCGGCCTCGTCTTCCACGACGCCTCGTGACCACCCACACCGACGCCGAACTCGCGGCTCTCGTGGGCCTGTTGACCGCCGACCGGGTCGGCGTCGAAACCGTCGCGATCGGTCACGGCCGGGACGACGCCTCCCGCGCCGCCGCGCACGCGTTCGCCGAGGCCTGGCAGGCGCGCGGCGGCACGGTCCTCGCCCGGGTGGACTGGCCGGAGGACGCCGCCTCCTGGCTGCGCCCCGCGCGCCGTCTGACCGCCCAGACCCCCGACGCCTGGGTGATCGCGGCCGCCGTCCCCGGTTTCGCCCGGCTCGCCCGCCGCCTGCGGCGGTCCACCGACTTCGACCCGGCCCGCGCCGTCGCGTTCGCCTCCCTCGGCGATCCCCGTCTGCCCGCCCTGGCGGGCCCCGGCACCCTGGACGGCTTGCGCGGCGCCACCGCGGACGGCGGCACCTGGGAGGTCCGGGACGGCCGGCTCCGGGGCGACCGGATCCGGGACGACCGGCTCACCTCCGACCACCCGAACGGGACGAGCAGCTGACCTCTGGGCAGGACGACCGGTGCGCTCTCCGTTCGCCGAAGGGTGCATCCGGAGGGTCCGTCCGGGCCGCCGGACGGCCGGGCGTGCACGACGGGCCGGGCCCGCCCGCTCTTGTGGACCCTTCGTGAAGATCGCTAGCATCGGCCCCGGGGCCGCCCGCCGACGCGGCCGGGGAGGAGCGGTGTGTCCCAGCGGCCGGCGTTACCGGCGGAGCCGGATCCGATGGCGGCGATGAACCGCCTCCTCGACGGCGTCCTCGCAGGTCGCGGTGGTGTCCTGGAGCTGGTGGGCGACCCCGGCACCGGCAAGACCCACCTGCTGAACGCCCTGGCCCGGCTGGCGGCGGACCGCGGCGCGGCGCTGCTGCGTGCCAGGGCCGTTCCGGGCGAGGCCAAGCCGTACCAGGTGTTCCGCGACGCCTGGTGCTCGGCACCCGAACCGCCCGAACCGCCCGCGCCGTCCGCCCCGGTACGCCTCCCCCGCTGGGACTCCGCCGCCGACCGGGAACTCGCCCGCGCGCTGGGCGCACTCGGCGGGGACGGCGCGGTCCTGCTGCTCGATGACCTCCACCACGCCGACCCGTCGTCCGCCCGGCTGCTCGGGCAGCTCCTCGACCAGCCGCCGCCCGGCCTGCTGCTGGCGCTCGCCCACCGGCCCCGGCAGACCGCGCCCGCGCTGCTCAGCGCGCTCGACGAGGCCGAGCAGGCGGGCACCGCCACCCGGATCGAGCCCCGGCCGCTGGACACCGCCGCCGTCGCCGCACTGCTGCGCGCGCACGCCGAGCGCACCGGGCCCGCCGGGCCGCCCGACCCGGCCGCCGACCCGGCCGCAGCGCCGAAGGCCCCGCCGGCCGGGCTCACCGGCCCCGGCGCCACCCCGGCCCGGTGGGAGGCGGAACGGCTGCGGGCGGCCGCGGGCGGCAATCCCCGGATCGCGCGGATCCTGCTGGAGTACGGGCCCGAGCCCGGCCCGTCGCCCGCCGGCGGCCGCCCGCCCCGGGCCGCCGCGCCGCTGCTCGCCGAGCTCGACCTGCTCTCCCCGGCCGCCGCCGAGCTGCTGGACGCCGCGGCCGTACTCGGTGAACCGTTCTGGCCCGGTGACCTGGCGCAGGTCCGCGGCCTCGCCGCCGCCCCCGCCGCCGAGGCGCTGGCCGAGCTGACCCGGACCGACCTGGTGCGCGCCGCCGGGCCGGGCGGCGAACTGGCCTTCCGTCACCCCGTCCTCGGGACGCTGCTCCACCGGCGGATCGACCCCGGTCTCCGGACGGCGCTCCACCGGCGCGCCCTGGCCCTGCTGGAGACCCGGGACGCCCCGGCCGCCGCCCGGGCCAGGCACGCCGAGCACACGGTCCGCGGCACGGACCCGGCCGAGGCACTGCGGCTGCTGGCCGAGGGCGCGGCCGAGGTCTTCGCGACCGCGCCCGCCACCGCGGTGCGCTGGCTGCGTATCGTCCTCGCGCACCCGCCGCGGAACAGCCGGGACACCGATGCCCGGGTCCGCCTCGCGGTGGACTGCTGCCGGGCGCTGACCGCCGCCGGCCGGCCCGCCGAGGCGCGCGAGCTCGCCCACCAGGTCCTGCACGGCTCGCACACCCTGGGCGAGGGCCCGCGCTCGGCGGTCCTCGCGGCCTGTGTCGGCGCGGAGCGGCTGCTCGGGCGGTACGCCGAGGCCGACGCCATGGCGCGCACCGTACTGGACTCGCTGCCCCGGCCGCTGACGGGCCCGCTGCCGGCCGAGACCGCCGAGCTGGTCTTCGACTACGGGCTGCTGCACGCGCTGCGCGGCACCGCCGCCGAGGTCCGGGACCTGGCCCACGAGGCGGCCGGGGTGGCCGGGCAGCCCGGCCGGACCGCGCTGCAGGTGCTGGCCGGCTTCTGCGACAGCTACGCCGGTGACTTCGCCCGCGCCGATCCGGCGGTGGCCGTCCTGGCCCACCTGGTCGACTCCCGACCGGACGGCTTCGCCGGCCGGGCCCCGGAGCTGCTGGCGCTGCTGGGCTGCGCCGAGCTGTACCTGGAACGGTTCACCGACGCCTACCGCCACCTGGACCGGGGCCTGTCGGTGGCCGGCGACGGCGCGCACAAGCACCTCGCCGTCGACCAGCTGCTCGGCCTCTCGATGCTCGACCAGTGGGCGGGCCGGCTCGACCTGGCGCAGCGCCGGGCCCGGCGCGCCGAGCGGCTGGCGGACGAGATCGGCGCCCCCGACGCCGCCGGGCTGGCGATGGCGATGCGCGCCTCCGCGCTGCTCTGGGCCTCGCCCCGGCGGCGTACGGCCGAGGCCGTGGCGCTGGCCGAGCGGGGCCTGCGGACCACCGTCCCGGGGGCCGGGTGGTGGGCCGGCTCGGCGCTCGGTCTGCTCGCGGTGGCCCGGCTGGCCGGCGGCGATCCGGCCGGCAGTCTGCGCACCCTCGCCGGCGGCGGCGGCCCCGACCTCGAACGGCTGCAACCACCGTCCAGGCCCTCGCTGTTCGCGGTGATGACGACGGCCGCCGCGCTGTGCGGGGACCTCGGTACGGCGCGGCGCAGCGCGGCGGCGGCCGACGAGGCGGCCCGGCGGCTCGGGCGGCCGACCTTCCAGCAGGCGCACGCCGACCGGGCGGGCGCGGCGCTGGCGCTGGCCGAGGGCGACCACCGGGCGGCGGCGCGGCTGGCGCTGGGGGCCGCCGAGGCCTTCGACGCGCTGCGCGTGCCGCTGCTGTCCGCCTGGACGGTGATCGGCGCGGCCCCGGCGATGGCGGCGGCGCTGGGCCGGCGGGCCGCGCTCGGCCGGCTCGACGAGGCCGTGGAGTCGGCCCGGCGGTGCGGGGCGCTGCGGCTGTGCGAGGACGGCGCGCGGGTCAGGTCGGCGCTGCTGGAGCTGCCGGCCGCGCCGACGGCCGCCACCGGCGGATCGACGACGGCCACCGGCGGCTCGACCGGGCTGAGCAAGGCGACCGGGCCGACCGGGCTGAGCGGGCCGAGCGGGCCGACGGGCCTGAGCGGGTCGACGGGTCTGAGCGGGCTGAGCGCGCGGGAACGCGAGGTGGCCGAACTCGCCGCGCAGGGGCTCAGCTCTCGCCGGATCGCGGAGCACCTGGTGCTCAGCCCGCGGACGGTGGAGACCCATCTGGGCAGCGTCTACCGCAAGCTCGGGGTGGCCTCGCGCGCGGCGCTGGCCCGGCTGCCGCTGGACACCGACGGCGGACTGCCGGGCGGCGGGCCCGCGGCCTGATACCCCGCCAGGGCAACTGCTCGGTAACCATCTTGCGTAGGTCTACCGATGCCCGCAGCGGCACCCCGGGGCCAGACTCGACGGCGGACGGCCGACCGCCGCCCGCGCACCGCGACCCGGAGCGCCGGGACGGTCGTGGACCCTCCGTCCGCCCCCCCTCGCCCACCGTGGAGACCCTCGTGAAGCTCCGGACCGCCCTGAGCGCAGTCGCGCTCGGAGTCACCGTCCTCACCGCCGTTCCGGCGACCGTCCTGCCGCAGGCCGCCTTCGCGGCGGACTGCTACACCTCGTGCGACCCGTGGGACCACGACTACACCGGCGACGGCTTCGTCCTGGACGTCGACGGCCTCCCGCTGGACAGCACGCCGTTCCCGGACGACGACGTGATCCGGGTGATCGGACGGGCGCAGCCCGACCCGGTCCCGGTGCAGCCGGAGTGGACGCCGCCCAGCGGCGGCTCCACCGGTTCGAGCCCCGGCACCCGGGCGACGCCGGTGAAGATCGTCAACAAGAAGGTGATCCGCAAGGACTGCGTCCAGAACACGTCCGACCACCCGACCACGATCAAGACCACGACCAGCTACTCGGTGTCGTACAGGGTGAGCATGGAGCTCGGGATCGAGGCGCTGAACGCGCTGAAACTCACCGTCGGGCACGAGCTGAACACCGTGTCCACCCAGTCCACCGAGGTCTCGGTGGTGATACCGGCCCACGGCACCTGGGCGCTGGGGGTGGAGTACCAGACGGTCGAGTACGCCATCACCGCGACCAACTGGATGGGCCAGACCGAGACCCAGTACGTGACGGTCACCCAGCCGACCGGCAGCCTGATCTCCGGTCCCTGCGGATGACCGCACCGTTCGCCGAGCGCGGGGCACGGCCGGTCCGTCCGGTCGTGCCCCCGCCCGGGGCGACGGCGGTGCCGGCCGGGGCGCGCGGTCCGGCCCTCGCCGCGCTGGCCGAACTGCGCGAGGCCGCAGCCGACTTGGACAACCCGGACCTGTTCCACCGCCCCCGGCTGAGGACCCGCCTCCACCCCGGCCGGCTCGGCGGCACGGACCCCGGCCGGCTGGCCGAGCAGGCCGCGGCCTCCGCCGGGAACCGCGCCGCCGCCGGACTGCTCGCCGTGGCGTCCGTCCGGGCCGAGCTCCGGGAACGGCCGGGGCAGCGGCCCTGCTTCACCCCGGACGCGCTCGTCGACCTGCACCGCCTGCTGGTCGCGGAGGACCCGTCCGTACCGGGCGGCGGCGGGCTGCGCCGCACCGACGCCCACGTGGTGTGGCCGGACGGACGGCGGTTCGCGATCGCTGTCCCGCCCGGCCGGCCGCTGCACGGGCACCTCCGCCGCTGGCACGACTGGACGGTGACCACCGACTCGCCGCCCCTGGACCTGGCGGCCTTCGGAGTGCTGCGGCTGTACACCGTCCACCCGTTCCCGGACGGCAACGGCCGGCTCGCCCGGCTGCTCGCCCAGTGCGACCTGGTCGCGGCCGGCCTGCTGCCCGGGCTGCTGCTCGACCTGGACGGCTGGGTGGAGGCCCGGCGCGCCGCGCACGACGAGGCGATCGTCGCCGCGGCCGACGGCGACTGGGCGCGCTGGGGTGCGGTCTTCGCCGAGGCCGTCACCGAGACCGCCCGGCACCGCACCGCCACCCTCACCGCCCACCGGCGGCTGCTCACCGCCGCGATCGACGCCGTCCGGGAGGACCGGCAGGCGGTGGGCGTGCTGCGCGGGTTCACCGCCGCCCCGGCGGTGTCCGCCGACTGGCTGCGGCCGCGACTGCCCTACGACCCGGGCCCGGCGCTGGCGCGGCTGCGTCGGGCCGGGCTGCTCACCCGTCACCCCCGGCTGCCCGGGGCCCTGGTCCACCCGGGCCTGCTGGCGCTGCTCGACACGCCGTTCGCCGCCCGCCCGCCTGAGGGAGCCCGGCCACGCTGACGGCCCGTGGTGTCGACGGCGCCGACGGGGTCGACGGTGTCGGTCACGTCGTCGCGGTGCTCCGGAGTGCGCCGGCGGGTTCCGGAACCGGGGCCCCGCTGAGCTCGAAGCGCCTGCGGACCGACGGGATCACCCGTGGCCGGTGGCCGAGGGGGCTCCCCGTGGTCAGGCGGCCAGGGTGAGGACCTGGCCGGGCAGGAGCAGGTCGGGGTCGTCGCCGACGGTGCCGCGGTTGAGGGCGTACAGGGCGGGCCAGCCGCCGGGGACGCCGGCCGCCTGCGCGATGTCCCCGAGGGTGTCGCCCTCCCCCACCGTCCACGTGCCGGTGCGCCGGTCGCCGCTCGCCTCCGCGACGGTGTCCGGGTCGGCGGTGTGCTGCGGGGCGAGGGAGGCCGCGGGTACGTGCGGCCGGGCGTACACCGGGCGGTTGCCGCGCCCGCGGCCGTCGGTGCGCGCGGCGGTGTGGGCGGTGGGGTGCGCGGCGGAGCGGTCACCGCCGTGGGCGGACCGGGCTCCGCAGGCCGGCCAGGGCGTCAGGCCGCGGCGTGCGGCGAGCCGTTCGGCCACCGCGATCTGCTGCTCCCTCGTCGCCCGGTCCGCGCGCGGCGCGTAGGCGAGGCCCCCGTTGGAGCGCCAGGTCTCCGCGTCGAACTGCAGGCCCCCGTAGTAGCCGTTCCCGGTGGAGGTGTTCCACCGCCCCCCGCTCTCGCACCGGGCCACCGCGTCCCAGTCCGCACCGGCCCGGACACCTTCCGCCGCCGCGGCAGCGGTCGACGCTCCCGGGCCGCCGGAGACGACGCCGAGCGCGAGCAGGACGAGCGGGAGAAGGACGATCAGACGGCGCACCGCCACGGGCAGCAGCGACATGAGCACTCCTGGACTCGGGAAACGAGCACTGGGCACCGCGGTGCCCCCTCCAGCCATTCACCACTCCGGGGCCGCCCGACCGCCGACGGGCCGGTGACTCCTCCGGGCGGCCGCCCTACACCACTCGAACGCCGGTGGGCACGAGGCGTCGCCCGGCGGGTTGTCGCAGTTCTGTACCGGAACCCGGCGGTCCGATCATCGACGGGCCACCGGTGGCTATCGTCGGCCGGGCATCGAGCATCGCGACGGCGGGGGATGCGTGAACGACGGGGGACGCGTGAACGACGGGAACGAGGTCGCGCCGGGAACCGGCACGGCGGCCTGGGCGAGGGCCGGCCAGAGGACGGCGCGGTTCCTGCTGACGGCGTTCGCCGGTGCGGGGATCGCCCTGCTCCTGCTGGGGCTCGGGCTGGCGTGGCTGGTGGACTGGAGCGGCCCGAACCCGACCGACACCGGCGGCTTCGGGCACTACCTGCTGGTTTCCGCCCTCTGGGCGGTCGGGGCGGGGGTGGCCGGCCTGGTCGGGGCGCAGCTGCGGCCCTCCCGGGGCGAGGGGTCGGACCTGGCCTGGCTGGCCTGGTGCGACCTCGGCCTGGTGCTCGCGCTGCTGTGGCCGTTGCAGGTGTTGGCCGTCGCTGCCGTCGTCGGGTTCGCCGCCGTCACCGGGGTGCGGGCCGGTGGCCGGGCCCGGTGGCTGCGCGGGTGCGGGGCACTGGCGGGGGCGTGCCTGTCCGTCGCCGGGGCGGTGTGGGGTGTCACCGGCTACGAGGCCGAGCAACCGTGGACGTCCGGCGATCCCGCCGGCCGGGCCGTCGTCGGCACCTGGAGCGGCCCGAACGGCGAGACCCTCGCCCTGGCCGCCGACGGCACCTTCCGCGCGACCGCTGCCACCACCGCGACGGCCGCGCGGTACTCCCTCACGGAGCCCTGGTACCAGGGCGAAGGCCGTTGGAAACTGACCGACATGGTAGGCCCTGGCCGGACGCTGACCCTCACCTTCGCCTCCGGCACCGACGACCTGGTGGTGTACGGGGCGCTGACCCCGTCCACGCTCTGCCGGCCCTACGCGGAGGAGTGGTGCGACGCCGCCCTCCACCGGTGACGGCCCGACCGGCCACGGGCACGACCGGCCACCCGCGACCGGCCGGGCCGTCGAACACCCGGATCGGTCGGACACGTGCGTTCCGTTGCGGGGGCCAACTGTTCACCGGGGACGGGGGTTTGGGGCGCAAGGCAGGACGGCGGCGGTACCGGCGGTCGGATGATCGGGGGATGGACCACGCCGCGAGCCCGTACCCGTTGCCGCTCCCGTCGGTTCCCTTCCCGACGGTCCCTGTTCCGCTGCCGCCCCGGCCACCGCACGTCCATCCGCCGTCCCCGCCGCCCCGGCCCCAACCACCGCCGACCGACTGCCCGACGCCCAGCCCCACGCCGACGCCCACGCCCACAGCCGGTCCCCCGGCAACACAGCCACCGACGACCTCGCCCGCACCCACCGCACCGTCCGCGTCGCCGGCCCACCCGTCGCCGTCGCACCCCGGGCCGGCCGCCGAGGTTCCCGCGCCGCCCCCGGCCCGGGTCCACGAGGGCACGCGGCCGACCGCGCCCCGGGCTACGCCCGTCCCGACGAGGCCCGCCCCCACGGCGTCCCGTCCCGCCGTGCCAACACCCCTGCCCGTCGCCGACATCGGCGCCAGCACGACCACCTCGGCGGTCGCCGCCCCGCCGCCCGACGGACCGGACGCGCCCACCGTGCCGGCTCTCGCGCCCTCCGTGTGGGCCACCGTCGTCGTCCTCACCGTTCTGCTGCCCGCCGCGCTCGCCGCGGTGTTCGGCCACCACCGAGCCCCCGTCAGGAGCCGCCGTTGAACCCCGGACCGCTGATCGCCGCCGTCACCGCCGCCACCCTCGCCGCCGCGTCCCTCGCCGTGGCCCACCGGCTCCGCCCGCGCTCCCCCGAGGGCGAAGCCCCGCCCGAACCGCACGCCACACTGGCCAGCATCGGCTCCGGTCTGCTCTCCGGCTTCACCCTGCTCACCGGCTTCCTGATCGCCACCGGCTGGGCCGCCCGGAGCACCGGCATCACCCCGCCCGGCGGCCTGTACGCGGCCGACCTCGCAGCGGGCACAGCCGTGCTGCTCTACCCGGCCCTGGCCGGGCTGCCCTTCACCCCCCGGTACGTGACGGCGGTCTGCCTCTTCGGCCTGCTCGTGGGCTACACGACGGCACTGGCGTTCCAGCTCCGGCCGTAGGCCCTGCCGGGCGGCACGGGGCCTGCCCGAGCCGGGCGCCCTCGCGCCACGAAAACCGTGTGACCTCACCCGCCGCGTGTCGAATACTCGGCGCCATGCAGACCTTCCCCAGGAACCCGGATCGGCTCGAAGCGCCGGTGCAGCTGACGGACGACACCGGCACCGCGTGGCAGCTCCGGAAGAGGCGGATCGACCTTCGCGCGGTGCGCCGGCTGATGAAGGACCGCGCCGCGACGGTCATCCTCGGCGAGAGCGGGGGCACGCGCCCCCGGCTCGTCGCGGACAGCGAGCGCCCGCTGCTCTGGGCCGCGGTCAGGGACGGCTACCGGGGGCCCGGCGGAAGCCCGAGCGCGTCCCGCTACCTCGCGCACGAGTTCCGTGCGGGCACCGACCGCCGCATGCTCTACGTGGAGGAGCACTGCTGACCACGCGGCGGATCACGCCCGGCCGGGGATGCGCTCGGCTCGGGCCGTGAGGTCCGGCCCTCGGCCACCCCCACCCCTTTTTCGTCATCTTGACGAAAAAGGGGTCCGCACCATATCGTCGTCATGACGAAAAGGGGGTCCTCCGATGGCCGACATCACCCGACGATTCGGGCTGCGCCACCTGCGCGCCGTTCCCACCGCCCACGTCCGCCACCTGCGGCGCGGGCGGGTCGCCCACGAGGGGGCCGGGCTGGCGTTCTGGTTCCGGCCGCTGACCGCGGCGATCTCCGAGGTCCCGGTGGACGACCGGGAGCTCGCCATGCTCTTCCACGCCCGCACCGCCGACTTTCAGGACGTCACCGTCCAGGCGACGCTCACCTACCGGATCACCGACCCGGCCACCGCCGCCACCCGCGTCGACTTCGGGATCGACCCGGACACCGGCGCCTGGCGCGCGGCCCCGCTCGACCAGCTCGCCACCCTGCTCACCGAGACCGCCCAGCAGCACGCGCTGGGCCTGCTCGCCCGCACCCCGCTCGCCGCCGCCCTCGTGGACGGGGTCGACGCGGTGCGCGAGCGGATGACCGAGGGCCTGGCCGACGAGCCGCGGATCACCGAGACCGGGCTCGCCGTGATCGCCGTCCGGGTGGTGGCACTGCGGCCCGAGCCGGAGGTCGAGCGGGCGCTGCGCACCCCCGCCCGCGAGCTGGTGCAGCAGGAGGCCGACCGGGCGACCTTCGAACGCCGCGCGGTGGCCGTCGAGCACGAGCGCGGCATCGCCGAGAACGAGCTCGCCAACCGGATCGAACTCGCCCGCCGCGAGGAGCAGTTGCTCGCCCAGCAGGGCGCCAACCGGCGACTCGAAGCGGAGGAGGAGGCCGTCGCCGACCGGGTCCGCACCGACGCCGAGGCGCAGCGCCGCACCCGGCTGGCCGCCGCCGAGGCGCAGGCCGCCCGCGAGCTCGGCGACGCCCGGGCGGCGGCCGAGGCCGCCTGGCTGGCCGCCCACCAGCAGGCCGATCCGGCGGTGCTGCGGGCGCTGGCGCTGATGCGGCTGGCGGAGCACCTGCCGCGGATCGACAGCGTGACGCTCACCCCGGACGTGCTCACCGGTCTGCTGGCCCGCCTCGGCGCCCCCGGGGCGCAGCGGTGACCCTCGCCCCGCGGGTGGTGCTGGTGCACCGGCGCACCGAGTACGAGGAGCTGGTGGCCCGTCACGGCACGCCCGGCCAGGCGGCGTTCTTCCTCGCCTCGCGGGGCCGCTCGGTGGAGGAGGTCGAGCAGCGCCACACCCGGCAGGCGGCGGCGCTCGCGCGGGCGGCGGCGGCCGTGCCGCTGGACTGGCGGCGCAGCCGGGTCGAGCGGGCGGACCTGCCGCGTTTCCTCTTCGAGCCGGGGGACGTGGTGGCCGTGGTCGGGCAGGACGGTCTGGTGGCCAACGTCGCCAAGTACCTGGACGGCCAGCCGGTGGTCGGCGTGGACGCCGAGCCCGGTCGCAACGCCGGTGTGCTGGTCCGCCACCGGGTGGAGGCGCTGCCCGCGCTGCTGCGGGCGGCGGCGCGCGGCGAGGGGCCGCTGGAGGAGCGGACGATGGTCGAGGCCGTCGCGGACGACGGCCAGCGGCTGCTCGCACTGAACGAGGTGTACGTCGGGCAGCCCGGCCACCAGACGGCGCGCTACCGGCTGGCCGTCGAGGGCGACCCGGAACCCCAGGCCTCCTCGGGGGTGCTGGTCGGCACGGGGACCGGTGCCACCGGCTGGTGCCGTTCGGCATGGCTGGAGCGCGGCGGCCCGCTCGCGCTCCCCGCCCCGGGCGCCCCGGCCCTGGCCTGGTTCGTCCGCGAGGCGTGGCCCTCCCCCACCACCGGCACCACGCGGGTGCACGGACTGCTCGACGGCGGGCGGCAGTTGGTCCTGACCGTCGAGTCCGAGCACCTGGTCGCCTTCGGGGACGGCATCGAGGCGGACGCCCTCGAACTGGCCTGGGGCCAGAGCGTCCGCCTCGGGGTCTCCACGACGTGCCTGCGCCTGCTGGCGTGAGCCCGGCCCCGCGCGCCGCCGGGCGGCGCGCGGGGCGGGGTGCGGGGCGGGGTGCGAGGGCGGGGTGCGAGGGCGGTCAGGCCCCGTGAGCACCGCCCGCCCACACGGCGGGGGTCCGCTGCGACCAGGGAGCGGCCTGTTCCAGCTGTCCGGCGAGCCGGAAGAGCAGGTCCTCGCGGCCGTGTCCCGCCGCGAACTGGATGCCGATGGGCAGTCCGGTGGCGGGGTCGGTCTCCAGCGGCACGGACATCGCGGGGGTGCCGGCGACGTTGAACGCAGCCGTGAAGGGCGAGCGGTGCAGGACCTGCCGGAGCCAGCCGACCGCGTCGCCGCCCTCGGCGCCCTCGGCGTACCCGCCCAGGGGGACGGGCAGTTCGGGCAGGGTCGGGGTGAGCAGCAGGTCGTAGTCGGCGAAGTAGCGGCCGATCGCGCGGGCGACGCCGTTGCGCATCGCGAGCGCCTGGACGAACTCCGTCCCGCTGACCGTCCGCCCGTAGGCGTAGCTGGTCAGCGTCTCGGGTTCGAGGGTGGTGGAGTCGACCGGTCGCCCGGAGGCCGCGGCGAGGCCGTCGATCCAGGCTGCCAGGTTGGCGGTCCAGAGGCGGGCGTTGGCGAGGACGAACTCCTCCCAGTCGACGCCGAGGTCGACCCTGACCTCCTCCACCCGGTGCCCCAGCGACTCGGCGAGCCGGGCGGAGCGGAGGGCGGCGTCGACGACGGTGCCCTCGACGGCCCGACCGCCCCAGGGCCGGGTGAGCAGGCCGATCCGCAGGCTGCCCGGGGAGCGGGTGACCTCCTGCGCGTAGGGCCGCTCGGGCCGCTCGGCGGAGTACGGGTCACCGGCCTCGGGGCCGTGGACGAGGTCCAGCAGCGCGGCGCTGTCGCGTACCGAGCGGCTGAGGACACCGTGGACGGCGAGGCCGTTGAAGACCTCGTCCGCGTCGGGGCCCATGGATATCCGGCCGCGGGTCGGCTTCAGCCCGAACAGGCCGTTGGCGGCGGCGGGGACGCGGATGGAGCCCGCCGCGTCGGTGGCGTGCGCGATCGGGACGATGCCGGCGGCGACGGCGGCTCCCGAGCCGCCGCTGGAGCCGCCGGGGCTGCGGGTCGGGTCCCAGGGGTTGCGGGTGGGGCCGTACAGGGCGCCTTCCGTGGTGGTGCTGTACGCGAACTCGGGAGTGGTGGTGCGTCCGAGCGTCACCAGTCCGGCGCGGCGCAGGCGCGTCATGAGCGTCGAGTCGGCTCCGGCGACGTTCCCCGCGGCGAGCCGGCTGCCCAGCTCGACCCGCCGGCCGGCCATGGTGACGGCGAGGTCCTTGATCAGGAAGGGCACCCCCGCCAGCGGGGTACTGCCCGGGGCCGGCGCGTCCTGGGCCGGCCAGGTCTCGACGACGGCGTTGATCCGCGGATTCACCGCCTCGGACGCGCACTGGGCGGTCGAGGCGAGTTCCGCGGCGGTCACCTGGCCGCGGGCCACCAGGTCTGCCAGGCCGACGCCGTCGTGGGTCACGTACTCGGAGAGCTTCATCTTCGTCCGTTCTGGAGGGTCGACACCGGTCGGCGATACC
The DNA here is from genome assembly GCF_044541955.1 of Kitasatospora sp. NPDC085464. NCBI lineage: Bacteria > Bacillati > Actinomycetota > Actinomycetes > Kitasatosporales > Streptomycetaceae > Kitasatospora > Kitasatospora sp. NPDC085464. The sequence goes on along the minus strand of NZ_JBITTM010000024.1, from coordinate 97,651 downwards.
GATCGGTCCCGCATGAGACCGATCGGTATCGTCCGGGACTGAGCGGTACCGTAGCATCGGAAGCAGGCGGCGCAACGCCCCACTGGAACGAGGAGGGGCCGCAGGGTGAGCACGGACGGGATCGGCGGAGCCGACAGGGCCGGCAGGCGGAGCAGGGTGGCCACGTTGCCGCCCCGGGAGCGGATCCTCGACGCGGCGGAGGAGCTCTTCGCCCGCGAGGGGATCAAGGCCGTCGGCGTCCAGGCGATCGCCGACCGGGCCTCGACCACCAAGATGGCGCTGTACCGTCACTTCGCGACCAAGGACGCCCTGGTGGAGGAATGGCTGCGCATCGTCGCCGCCGACTACACCGCCGTGTTCGACCGGTTGGCGCAGGCCCACCCCGACGACCCCCGGGCCCAGATCCTGGGGATGGCCCGGTTCATCGCCGACGGACTTCCCGGGATCTCCCACCGGGGGTGTCCGTTCATCAACTCCATCGCGGAACTTCCCGACCGCGCGCACCCGGCGCGGCGGCTGATCGAGGCCCACAAGGCCGGCCAGCTGCGCCGGCTCACCGACCTGTGCGTCCGGGCCGGACTGCCCGACCCGGACGAGGCGGCTGCGGAGCTCACCTTCGTCCTGGAAGGAGCCCAGGTGAGCACCCAGAACGGAAGCGTCGGGCACGCGGGCGAGCGGCTCATGAGGATCGTCGGGGCCGTCCTGGATCGGCACCCGGCCCCTGCCCCCGACGGCCCGTCACGGCACCGGACCGGCCGACCGCCGGGGAACGGCTGACGGACGGCCGGGGGAAGGGAGCCGGCCGACCGCCGGGGAACTGCTGACAGGCGGCCGGCGGCCGACGGCCGGCTCGGCAGCGGGTCAGGAGCCGCCCGCCACCAGGCCGTCCACCTGGTCGCGGTCGATGCTGAGCGTCATCCCGCCGTACGTCTCGTTGACGCCGCCCCGGTACTGGTGGATGCGGTGGCCGGTCCACAGGTCGTCGGGCAGCCCGGCCTGGCCGGTGGTCGTGGCCTTTCCGTCCCAGCGGGCGTACCAGATCGCGTCCGGCAGCGGGGACCGTCCGGCCCGGGCGGCGGCGACGACGTCCGCGATGCCGGAGTCCATGCTGGAGTAGAAGCCCGAGCGGTACCCGGCGTCCTGCAGGGCCCTGGTCCAGCCGGCGGTGAAGTCGACCACCGCCCGGCTGCACACCGCGTCGCCTGACGGGTACGCCTCCATGTCGAGGTACACCGGGCTGCCCGGCCCCAGCCCGAGCGTCTGCAGCGCCTGCGCCGCCTCCGCCGCCTCCTCGCCGCCCTGCTCCTCGGCCCGCTCCGGGTCGATCCGCAGCGGCTTGTCCGGGCGCGCGGCGCAGGGCGCCTGGAGCCCGACGTGCGTGGGCACCAGCTGCCAGCCCATCGCGCGGACCTGGGCCACCCACTGCGGCGTCAGTCGGCTCTGCGTGCAGGCGCGCTGGCCACCGCTGCTGTAGATGTTCACCGCGCCGTACGGCGAGGCGGTCCACCAGACGGACATGGCGTCCAGCGACGGCGCCGAGCAGGCGTCGAACCCGGGCCCGGTGTAGCGGTACTCGGGCAGCGCATCGTCCGGTCGTGGTCCGCTCGGCAGCGGTACGGGCGGCAGCGGTACGGGCGGTCGTGGCACCGGCGGCAGCAGTCCGGCCGACAGCGGTACGGGCGGCAGCAGCCCGGCGAGGGGGCCGGGGGCGGGCGCGGCGACGGGCACGGGCCGGACGGCCGGCTCCCGCGCGTCGTGGGCGAGCCCGTGGGCGGCGCCGGGGAGCATGGCGAGCACGGCCGCGGCGGGGAGCGCGGCAAGGGACGAAAGGCGCATCCCCCCGTTCTAACCGCCGCCGGGGACGCCCCCGCGTCACACGGCGGCCGTGCCGCACCCGTTCACCCGCAAGCGCGACACCGCCGAGCCGAACGCACCGGACGCGGGCCGACCGGGGCGGACGGAGCCTCACCACACCGTTCCCGCCCGGCCGGCCGGGACTTCACTACGGGCGGCCCGGCGCAGCGCGGCCGTGAAGGCGGCCGCGTGGCGGGCGATGTGTGCCGCGTCGGCCCGGTGTCAGTCCGGGGCGGGGGCCGCCTCGGGGCGGCCGGGACCGACAACGGGGTCGGCACCGGGGCCCAGAACTGCGCCCGGCTGTGCGGCGCGCGCCGGGACGCGCGGGGCCTCGGGTGCGCGGTGGAGCAGGCTGAGCACGCCGCCGACGGCCAGGGTGACCACCACGCCGATGGGGACCAGCCACTGGGCGGCGATGGCCGTGGGCACCGTCCCGGCGGCCGTGGTGACGTCGATCTTCACCCCGCGCACGAGGTAGGTCATCGCGGCGACGGTGACCACGAAGGCGAGCACGGAATCGGTCCCGTTGGCGCGCCGCACGAGGCGGCCGAGCAGGAAGGCGCCGAGCAGTGCGCCGTAGGTGTAGCCGGCGATGGTCAGGCCGGTGAGGTAGACGTTGCCGGTGCTGGTGCTGAAGGCGCAGGCGAAGACGGCCATCAGCGCGGCCCACACCAGGGTCATCACGCGGGCGAGCCTGAGGAGGAACTCCTCGGAGGGCGTGCTGCGGAAGAAGCTGTGGATGATGTCGGCGACCGTCGAGTTCGACATGGAGTTCAGCGCCGAGGACAGCGAGCCCATGGCGGCGCCGAGGATGCCGGCGACGAGCAGGCCGGAGACCACCACGGGCAGCCCGTGCAGGATGAAGTCGGGGTAGAGGTTGTCGGAGCTGCCGAGTCCGAGCGCCTTGAAGCTCTTGCCCTGGTTGTAGGACCACAGCAGGGCGCCGACGAGGGAGAAGGCGGCGAACTGGAGGGTGACGAACACGCCGGAGGCGATCATCGCCTTCTGGCCGTCGCGCAGGGTCCTGGTGGCGAGGATGCGCTGCACGATGAGCTGGTCGGAGCCGTGGCTGGCCATGGCGAAGATCGCGCCGCCGACGATCGCGGTCGGTAGCGCGAACGGGCTGGTGAGGACGTGGGCGGGGGCGAAGTCGGTGTCGAAGAGCCGGAACCGGCCGGCGTCCAGGGCGCGCGCGTAGCCGTCGGTGCCGACGTGGCCGGACAGCACCGCGATGGTGAGGAGGGCGCCGCCGAGGTAGAGGCCCATCTGGATGGCGTCGGTCCAGATGACGGCCCTGATGCCGCCGAGGTAGGTGTAGACGACCGTGATCAGCGTGAGCACGATGATGATGGTGCGGTAGCCGGTGTGCACGCCGAACTCGCCGAGCAGCAGCTTGATCGGGATCGCCGAGGCGAACAGGCGCACGCCCTCGGCGAGCAGCCGGGTGACGACGAAGGTCACCGAGGCGAGCCCCTGGAGCCCGGGGCCGAACCTGCTGCCCAGGTACTGGTAGGCGCTGACGAAGCCGCCGCGCTTGTACAGCGGGATGAGCGCGGTGGCCACGACGACGCGGCCGATGACGTAGCCCAGGGCCAGTTCGACGTTGCCGAAGCCCTGCCCGCCGTAGGCGCCGCCGGGCAGGCTGATGACGGTCAGCACGCTGGTCTCGGTGGCCACGACGGAGAACGACACGGTCCACCAGGGCATGTGGCCCTCGCCGACGAAGTAGTCCTTCGCGGTCCGCTGACGGCCGGCCAGCCGCAGACCGATCACCGCGATGGCGACCAGGTAGACGACGACCACGAGAAGGTCGAGTTGGCGCACGCTCTCTCTCCTGTCTCTCTCCCGGCTGCCGTTCCCTCCCGCCCCCTGCGCTCTCCCGGCTCCGGGCCCGCTCCCGACGTCTCCTCATCATCACGCACCGGAGCCGGTCTCAGGACCAAAAAGCCGGATGCCTGCTGACGTGCCGTCCGATCACAATCTGAGAATCGGAGAATCCGTGAGACGGCAGTGACCTCCGGTGGGATGCTGTGCCCTTGGTCCGACCACCGCACCGACCCGGGAGCCACCCATGCCGCTGTTCGGCAACCGCAAGAACCTTCCGAAGCCGCTCTGCGACGAGCACGGCCCGTGCAAGGCGCTGGCCGCGATCTCGGTCTTCGAGGTCCGGGACCGGCTGCGGCTGCTGGTCGCCCCGACCCGGTCCCTGGGCCCCGACCCCATGGCCCGGCCGATCGACGACGAGCTGTCGGTCGTCCTGTGCGTGAACGGCGGCAAGCGCGGCGGGGCGACCGAGGCCCTGTCGATAGCCGAGCACGCCGCCGACCAGTGGAGCGTCAGCCGGGCCGAGCTCTGGGAGCGGGCCTTCGCCAACCTCGCCACCGAGAAGCTCAACCGGCAGTCCTTCAACGCGACGAACGGCGACGTCCTGTACGCCGTCAACGGGATGGGCGTGTGGCCCGGTGCCGCCCAGGCCCTGCGCCTGGAGAACGCCCTGGGCGGGGCCGAGCTGCCGTACGGCGCGCTGGTCACCCTGCCGACGAGCAACGCCTTCTGCGCGGCACCGATCCGCACCGGCTCGTCGCTGAACGCGATCCGCTTCATGATCGACCTGTCGAAGCAGCTCCAGGCGAACGACCCGGCCCCGCTGACCTCCTCGATCTTCTGGTACCGGGACGGCTGGCTGGAGAACCTGAACGTCGGCGACAACGGGATGATGCGGCCGTCCGCCCGCTTCCGGGAGATGGCGAACGGCCTCCCGGCCGCGTGAGGCCCGTCCGGATCGGCATCCCGGCTCGCCCGCCGGGGGCTGCCGGGCGTCCGCCGAACGATTGGCACGGTGTGCGAAGCACTCGCCCCGCCGTCACCCGCCCCCGGGGGCCGGGAACCCGGTGTCCACGGGGTGCGTCCTCGTCGTCGGTCGGCGTGCCGTAGGGTGCCGCGCCGGCAGGCACAGTCGGCGGTGGCGCACGGCGAGCACGACACGGAGCGGGGAGCAGCAGACGATGGACGACCGGACGCAGCAGGGCGACAGACCCGGCGGGGGCGGCACGCCCTCCACCGCCCCCGGCGAGGCCCCCCGGGCCGAGGACGCCCGGGTTGACGAGGCCGGCGTCGACGAGACCCGGGCAGAGGACTCGCAGACCGAGCAGACCGCGGAGTCCGCGGAGGCCCGGCCCGAGGAGCCTCAGGTCGAGACGCCGCAGGTCGAGGACGCCCGGCCCGAGGACGCGCGCGGGGCCTGGGAACTCCCGGGCTACCTCCACGACCGCGAACTCGGCGCCGGAGCCGGCGGCCGCGTCGTACTCGCCCACCACCTGGAGACCGGCACGCCGGTCGCGATCAAGTACCTGCACGACCGCGTCGGCACGCCGGCGCTGCGCGCCGAGGCCGAGGTCCTCGCCCGGATCGACTCCGCGCACATCACCCGGCTCTACGAGTACGTGGAGGGGGCGCGGGGCTCCGCCATCGTGATGGAGCTGGTGGACGGCATCGCCCTGCGCGACCTGCTGCGCGCGGAGGGCGCCACCAGCGCGCAGGCCGCCCTGGTGGTGCTCAAGGGCTCCCTGCTGGGCCTGGCCGCCGCCCACGAGGCCGGGGTGGTGCACCGCGACTACAAGCCCGCCAACGTGCTCGTCGACACGGCCGGCACATCGAAGCTCGTCGACTTCGGCATCGCGGTGCCCAGCGGCGACGACCGCGACGTCTCCGGCACCCCCGCCTACATGCCGCCCGAGCAGTGGGCGGGCCGCCCGGCCTCCCCGGCCGGGGACGTCTACGCCGCCACCGTCACGTTCTTCGAGTGCCTCACCGGCGCCCGTCCCTTCGAGGGCGCCACGATCGCCGAACTCGCCGTCCAGCACGCCGAGGCGCCGATCCCCGCCGAACTCGCGCCCGACCTCGTCCGGCCGCTGATCCTGGCCGGTCTGGCCAAGGACCCGGAGGCCCGTCCCGACAGCGCGGCCGCGTTCGTCCGCGAGCTGGAGGCCGTCGCGACGACCGGTTACGGGCCGGGCTGGGAGGAGCGGGGCCGCCTCGACCTGCTGGGCCTGCTCGCGCTGCTCGCGCCGCTGCTGCCCGGCGCCGGCGCGGCCGGCGCCACCTCGCTGGCCCACACGTCCGTGGGTTCCCAGAGCTCGCTGGGCCTCCTGGAGTCGCTGGGCTCCCAGGGTGCCGTGAGCGCCCTCGGCACCCAGGGCGCGGCTCCTGCGGCCCAGCAGATCCCGCACCCGGTCCCGCCCGGCCGCGGCGTGCTCCGGCGCAACCGCGGCAAGGCCCTCACCGGCGTCGCGGCCGGCGCCCTCACCCTCGCCACGCTGGCCGGCCTGGCGGCCGCGGGGGCGACCGACGGCGGTGCCCGCACGGTCGTCGGCGCAGCCTCCCCGGAGGCGACCACCAGCATCGACCCGCAGACGCCGACGGACGGCGGCGCCTCCCCCACCCCGACCGGCGACGGCTCCACGCCGAGCCCGACGGCCTCCACCCCCGCCCCGACGGCTTCGCCCACGGCCACCCCGAGCACGCCCGGCAGCACCCCCACCGCCACCCCGACCACCAAGGCGCCCACGGCACCCGCCTCGCCCGGCCGGCCCGCCCCCGGCGGGCCGCCGGCACCGTCCACCCCCGGCGCGCCCGCCCCCACCACGGCCGCGCCGGCCTCGCCCCCGGTCACCGCCCCGCCGAGCCCCAGCCCGAGCCCGAGCCCGACGGTCGCCCCCGCCACCCTGACGGTCGACTCGGTCAGCCTGGCCCCCGTCACCTGCAGCGGCCGTTGGAGCCTGACCGCGACGGCCACGGTGACCGCCCGGGGCACCGGCAGCGGGACGCTGACGTTCAGCTGGTACCACAGCTCGGGCGGCCGCGCGGTCACCGTCGCGACCGACACCGTGCCCGTGGTGAACGGCACCGCCACCATCAGCCGCGCGCACGACTTCGGCTCCGCCGACACCTTCCCGACCTGGGGCGTGCGCGTCACCACCACCCCGGCGGCGGGCAAGGCGGGCACCACGTCCTCCGAGACGTCCGCCTTCCTCTGCAACCCGCCCCGCTGACGCCCCGGCACCGGCCCCCCGGCGCCTGGTCCCTCCCGTTCCCCTTGCCGTTCCCGTCCGCTCCCCCGTTCCGTCCCCGTTCCCGTCCTGGAGAAGCCATGTCCACCTCCCGCCCCGACTCCGCGCCCGACCCGGGCGCGGACAGGACCGTCGTTCTCGGCAAGCACCCGGCCGCCGACGGCGGTACGGGCGGCGGAGCCGCCGCGGGCGAGGCGACCGTCCGGCTGCCCCGCGAGACGGAGGCCACGGTCCGCCTCACCGGCACCCCCGGCGGGACGGGAGCGGGCGCCGAGGGGGCAGAGTCGGAGCCGGAGAGCGCGACCTTCCTCGACCCCCGGGTCTGGGGCAGCGCACCGCGGAGCGGGCAGACCCTCACCCTCACCGACTCCACGCGGACCGGGGAGTCCACCGCTCCGGCCGCAGCCCAGGACGCCGAAGCGGCTCCCGCCGTCCCCCCTGCCCCTGCCGTCCCCGCCGACAGTGCCGCCAGTGCAGCCGCCGCTGCCGCGTCGTCCTCCTCCGGGTCCGCCACCCCGGCGGAACGCCCGCTCGCCTCAGGGGAGTTCCGTCACTTCGGCCCCGGCGTCCCGCCGCGGGCGGCCGCCGCCTGGCACGGCCAGACGGTGCCGGAGGCCGGACAGCCACGGCCTCCTCGCCGGGTGTGGCGGTGGCTGGCCCCGTTGCTCGTCGTCCTCCTGGCCGTCGCGGCCTTCCTGTTCTGGCGCCACCTGCGCACCCCGGCCCTGGCCGTCACCGGTGTCACCGTGACGACCGACCAGGCGAACCCCGGCTGCGCGGCCACCGCGGTGGTCACCGCCGCCGTCGAGACCAACGGCGGCGCCGGCACACTGCGCTACCGCTGGGTGCGCAGCGACGGCACCACCTCGGACGAGATCGTCCAGGACGTCCGCTCCGGTGTGCACCACACCGACCTGGTGCTGCGCTGGAGCTTCGAGGGCCAGGGCGCGCTCCAGGCCACCGCAACCCTGCAACTCCTCGCCCCGGCCCCCCGCACCGCCGCCACCTCGTTCACCTACCACTGCAGCTGAGGCACGTCGCCTGCCGCCTGCCCCACGCGGGCGGGCGGTCCGGGCGGATGGCCGGGTGGCAGGCCGGGTGTGCCTCACCCGAGGCGGACGGGGGCCTGCGCGTGGTCGTACAGCTGCGCGATGTAGAGCGGTGGGAGCCGTGACAGCGTGGTGCGGGCGGTGTCCATCGCGGCGGCGTGACGGGGGTCGCCGAGGACGGCCCTCATGGCTTCGGCGATCTCGTCGCGGGTCGCGGTGAGGTCGAGCGCACGACCGAGCCCGCGCCGGGTGAACGCGGCGGTGTTGCCGGGCTGGTCGGCGAGAACGCCCATGCCCAGGAAGGGCGTTGCGCCCTGGACGGCGTCGAGCAGGGAGGCCCGGCCGCCGTGTGTCACGAACAGGTCGGCGCGGTGCAGGAGCGCCGGCTGCGGGGCGGGCTCGACGACCGAAGCGTGCGTGGCGGTCCGTCCCGGCGACCAGAGCTGACGGCACGATGGGTAGGGTGGAACGGCTGATGGGGCTCTGACCAGCGGGGGCGGAACGGGCCTGGAACGCCGGACCGGGACGCCGGGGGATCGGAGGGGACAGGTGTCACAGGACACGGGGGCCGCGGAGGCGGAGGAGTTCGCGCGGCTGCTACGGGAACTCAAGGACCGCTCGGGCCTGAGCTACGGGACGCTGGCCAAACGCCTGCACATGAGCACGTCGACGCTGCACCGCTACTGCAGCGGCACGGCGTTGCCCAACGAGTACATGGCGGCGGAGCGCTTCGCACGGCTGTGCCGGGCGACGCCGGAAGAGCTGGTGGAACTGCACAGGAGCTGGATCCTGGCGGACGCGGCACGGGGGCGGCGGACGGAGCGGGCCGCGGAGCCGGCGCCGGCCCAGGCGCCGGCGCAGCCTTCGGCGCCGGCGCCGGAACCCAAGCCCGATCCGGCTCGGACTCCGGCTCCGGCTCGGACTCCCGCTCCGGCTCCAGCGCCGCCCGCCTCCCCGGCGGCCGGGGAGGCGGGCGCCGAACCGGTCGTCGAGGTGGTGACGCCGCCCGGATCGCCGCGGCGCCGCCGCAACGTGCTGATCGCCTCCGCCGCGGCCGTCGCGCTGCTGGCCGCCGTGGTGGTCTTCGTGCGTCCCGGCGGCTGGGGCGACGGCAACGACTCGGGCGGCCGGCAGGCGGCCGGCGCCACCGCGTCGGGCGCGACGGCCACGGACACGACGGCGCTGCCGGGGCCGCCGGCCTCCGCCGTCTCCGCTGCCTCCACCGCCGGGACGGCGAGCCCGTCGGACACCGCCACGGCAGCCGCCACCCCGCCCGGGACCGCAGCTCCGGGGCCGACCACCACCCCCGGTGCCACCCCATCGGCCGACGCACCCCCGCCGCTCACCGTCGGCACCCGGCCGTACGTCTACGACAACCCGTGCAGCCAGCACTTCCTCGTCAACAGCGCGCCCGCCCAGGTCGGGCCGCCCGCCCCCGAGCGCGACGCCCCGCGCTGGGCCGCCGCCTACGGTGCGGTGTCCTCCGGCGAGCAGGAGATCGCCTTCACCGTCCAGGGCACCGGAGCGGACACGGTCGTCTTGGAGGCGCTGCACGTGCGGGTCGTGTCCAGGGGTGCGCCGCTCGCCTGGAACGACTACTCGATGGCCGTAGGCTGCGGCGGCGAGGTCGAAACCAAGTCCTTCGACATCGACCTGGACCGGGGCAGCCCCACCGTCACCGTCAAGGGCGGCCAGCGGAACTTCCCGTACAAGGTCAGCGAGTCCGACCCGGAGGTCTTCTACGTCATCGGCCACACCAAGGCGCACGACGTCCGCTGGGACCTCACCCTGGACTGGTCGAGCGGCAGCCGCCGCGGCACCATCCGCATCGACAACTCCGGCACCGCCTTCCGCACCAGCGCCGACGTCAACCGCCCGGGTTACGACTACCCGCTGGGGCCCAACGAGTGGATCAAGCGGACGGACGGTTAGGAGCTGTCGGGTCCGGTCGTCGACGGCGTGTTCCGGCCTTTGCTTCAGGCGCCGGTGACGGCGACCCGAAAGTCGATTGCCGGAGCTCCGCCGCCACGCGACCATCGTCGGATGGAAACGGAAGAAGGCCGGAAGCTGGTTCGGGTGGTGCAGACGTGTTCTGCCTGCCCGTCGCAGTGGGATGCCTGGACGGCGGACGGCCAGTACCTGTACCTCCGGTACCGGCACGGTGAGGGCAGCGTCGAGTGGCACCCCGGGCCTGACGATGAGGCCGACACGCCGGAGTCCTGGAACGCGGGCCTCTCGGGGCTCCTGGTCGAGTGGGACGACGGCACCGACGGCGGTGCGATCAGCCTCGGGGACTTCCTCGCGGCAGCGGGTCTGGTGCCGGCGCCGGGTGCCTCGGTGAGCTGAGGCCGTGACACAGCGTCGGTGCGGGGCCGGGCGACGGTCACCCGACCGACCGGACAGCGTCAGGGCCCGCCGTCGAAGCCCCGCGGGCGGGGGTGCGACGGCGGGCCCTGACGTGTCCGGCGGCTCGGTCAGCACAACATGTCTTGGCCGCTGTTGACGACGGAGCCGTTCGAGAAGTTCCACTCCGGCGTGTGCCCCTCGCGGGAGCAGCCGCTGAACTCGGCGATGCCGTAGTAGAGGCGGTCGCTGGAGGGGTTGGAGTAGATCGACAGCTTGCTGTGTCCGGGGAGGAACGAGTCCCACCAGGCCGTCCCGTCCCACACGACCGTCGGGGACGCCGGGCCGTACTCGGAGCCGCCGCCGGAGGAGTTCCGGACCTCGATGAAGCCGTTGGCCCTGGTCCAGTTGGTGTTGGTGATGTGGGCTTCGGTGTACGCGCCCGAGGTGCAGGAGTCCCACGCGAGGTAGAACGTGCCCATGGTGTGGCCGCCGCTCCAGATGTAGCGGGTCGGGCCGAGCTGGGACAGTCCACAGGCGTGCGCGGTCGCGGCCGGGCCGGCGACGGCCACCGTCAGGCCGCCGGCTGCGACGGCGAGCGCGGTGATGCCGGCCCGGATCCGGGTGCGGAGTTTCATTTCACGTCCCCCTTTGTGAGCTGAACTTCCTCGCTCGAACGGTGCCACGGAATCCGGACCCCGGTCCAGCCATCGACTTACCGGATTCCCGTAAAGCTTTCGTATGGCGCCGTGGATTGCCGCCGACGCGTTTTGTCGGGCGAATGACCCATGGTGCCGAGACGGGTGGACGACTGCAGTTCCTCGACAACCCCGCTGGGCTCAGGGGGCGCCGGTGGGCGCGGACCGGCCGACCTGGAGGTGGTAGTCGGCGGCGGTGGCGAAACTGCCCGCCGCACCCCGCACGCTGAGTTCGTGGCGGCCGGGGGCGAGCGGCTCCAGCCGTACCCACAGGCCGCAGGCGTACCGGTAGACCTTCCCGGAGCCGGCGGTGAACGGGTTGCCCTTGACCGTGTCGAACCCGATCAGGGTCGGCTCGATCGTCTCGACGGGCAGGGCGCGCCCGTCCAGGGTGGCGCTGCCCTGGGCGGCGGTCATGAAGTCCAGGCAGTCGGTGCGGCCGCCGCTCAGGTTCACCACGGGGAAGATCATCGGCATGTCGGCGGGGACGGTGCAGGAGCGCGTGACGGCTCCGCCCGTGGTGCCGGCGAGGAACCAGAGGTCGGCCTTCTGCCCCTGGCCGCAGAGGTGGCCGTCGCGGTCGAGGACCGGATTGCGGGCCTGCTCGATCGAGGCGGCCCAGCTCCACCAGCTCGCCTGTACGTCGTACGGCCGGATGGCCTGCACCCTGGCCGTGTAGGCGGGGTTCGCGTCGGGCGGGGGCTCCTGCGTCGCCGGGACGCTCGGCGAGGGGGTCGCGGCGGAGCCGGCGGCGGTGGGGACCGGGGTGGCGGACCCCGAGGCGGCGGGGCCCGGGGTGGCCGAACCGGCGGCCCGGTCGGGGGCCGGTGAGCCGGTGCAGGCCGCGGTGAGGGCCAGGGCGCCGACGATTACCCCGGCGAGTCGTCTGGAGAGCATGATCGGAAAGCTTACGGGGGCAGGTCCGGGGACCGGACGCCGGGCGGTTCGGCCCACCCGGCCCGGAACGGCTCACCCGGCCCGGCCGTCGCCAGACCGGGGGCGGTTGACGGATGGTCACGGCCGGGCCCTACGGTGGTCGGCATGACGAACTCGGGGACCCCGGACAGCGACAAGACCGACGTCCGGATCAGCATCTTCGGCGGCAACCGCCTTGCAGGACACGAGATCCACAGCCGCACCGTGACCGCCTCGCTCATCGGCGGCGCCGACATCGACCTGACCGACGTGGACATCCCCGACGGCGCCGAGCTGCGGATCACCAAGCTCAGCCTGATCGGCGGGGTGAAGCTGCGGGTCCGCCCGGAGGTGCGGGTGATGGTCGGCGGCATCCGCCTCGGCGGGGTCAGCGACGACGGCCCGAGCCGCCCCGGCGGCCCGACCGTCCACGTCGCCGCCTGGGGCCTGCTCGGCGGCGTGAGCGTCCTGCGCGACTGACGCGGGCCCGCGCGGGTCTCGCGCGGGACGCGCGCCGCCATCGGACGGTGGGCGCCGCCGTCAGGTGGTGGGCGTCGCCCTCAGGTGGTGGGCGTCGGCGCAGGCGACGCCACGCCGGTGGGCGGGGCCTGGCAGGGCAGGGTGACCATGACGGTCACGCCCTGGCCGGGCTTCACCGCGCCCACGGTGATGGTGTAGTGCTCGGACTCCTGGGAGGCCTTGAAGTCCCAGGTGTCCGAGTCGGACCCCTTGGAGGCGATCTTGAAGCCTTCGCCCGCGAGCTTCTCGCGCAGTGCCCGGACCACCTCGGGACGCTGCTCGTCCGCGGCCTCCAACTGGATCGCCGAGCCGAGCTGGTACGGCTCGCCCTCGTCGGCGACACTGATCCCCCGGCCCGGGCACTCGAAGAAGCCGGACATGCCGCCCCACGGATTCCGCTCAAGGCCCGTCAGCGTCCGCACGTGGTCCTCGATGCGCTCCGCCCGGGTCCGCGCCTCCTCCCGGGACTCCACGCGCACCGGCTTGCTCGGCGCGTCCGACCCGCCGACGAGCGAGCACGATCCGAGCACCAGTGCGCCCGCCGCCATCAGCACGGCCGCACCGGCCCCCCGTACGGCCGCACCGGACGGAAGGGCCGTCGAACTCTTGGACAACTGCGGTACTCCCCCGTGAACAAGCGTGCGATCTGCAGTCCGGATGCTACGGCACCACCGGGGAGGATCCGTACTCGATCCGAGGCCCGCCGCGCCCGGTCCCCGTCCGTCCGTCCGCCGTCAGCCGTCAGCCGTCAGCCGTCAGCCGTCGCGGAGGATGCGGTGGGCGATCGGCGGGTGCACGCGGAGCAGGGCCAGCAGGGCCCGGGAGGCGCCGATCGGGACGAGGGGGCGGCCGCGTTCGATGCCCCGGGCGATCGCGGCGGCGGCCTCGGCGGCCGACAGCTTGCGGACCGCACCCTCCCGGTCCGCCGTCATCGCCGTGTCGACCAGCGGCAGCACCACCTCCTGCACCCGGACGGACGGCGTGTCGGCCTGCGCCTGGTAGCGCAGCGACTGCACCAGGGTGTGCACGGCGGCCTTGGTCGCGCAGTAGACGGGTGCGGAGCGCTTGGGCGCGTACGCCAGGCCCGAGGTCACGGCGACGAAGGACGCCGGGCCGCCCGCCGCCACGAGGTGCGGCCAGCTCGCGGCCGCCAGCTCGACCACCGAGCGGAAGTTGACGGCGATCTCCTGCCCGACCCGGTCCAGCAGTTCGGGGCTCGGCCCGCCGGTGAGGGAATCCAGGTGCTGGACACCGGCGTTGGCGACCACCACGTCCAGCCCGCCGAGCTGCCCGGCGGCGAGCCGGACCACCCGGGCGGCCTCCCCGGGCACCGACAGGTCGGCGACCACCGCCTGCCGCGCGGGCTGCGACGGAACGGTGAAACCGGGTGCAGTGTCCGGGACTTCGGGCACGCCGGGGTCGCTGCGCCGGCCGCAGGTGACCACCCGCGCGCCGGCGTCGACCAGGGCGCGGGCCAGGGCGTCCCCGACCCCGCTGGTGCCGCCGGTGATCAGGATGCGCTTTCCACTCACGTTCATGCCCGCCACGATGGCCCGGCGCCGCACCCCGCACTTGTACGATCGCGCCATGGCGCCTCCCCCGTCCCGGCCCTCCGGCCGGACCGTGCACCCCGAACTCACCGCCGCGGTGCTGTGGGCCGTCACCGCGGGCGCCGCGCCCCCCGCGCCCGCCGCCCGGCTCGCCGAGCGCCACCTCGCCGACGGCGCCCCCGTGCCCGAGCAACTGCACCGCGAGCTGCTCGCCCACCTCCACCGCCTCGGCTGGCCGACCGTCCTGGCCGCCGCCCGCCGACTGTTCGCCCGACCGCGGGACCCGCTGCTGCGCTCCCTCGTCGCCGCCGAGGACGTGGCCGACCTGCTCACCCGGTCCCGGCTCGCCGAGCCCTGGCTGTACATCGGCCACACCACCCGGGCCGACCTTCGCCCCGGCGAGCTGACCGTGCGCCACCTCGGCCACCTCGGCCACCGGCCGCTGCCCGCCGAGACGCTCTTCGTCTGCGCCCTCCACCTGACCGCCGTCGCCACCGTCACCGCCCAGGACGTGGACGCGGTCCTGCTCACCGGCGACGGCCGCACCCTGCCGCCGTCCGCCGTCCACCCGACCGACGCGCCCGCCCCGATCGCCGCCTGGCGGCTGCGCTGGACGGACACCGCGACGGCCCCGACGGCACCCCACCCGGCCGAGCGGCGGCTGCTCGGCGAGGTCCGCCGCCGGATCGCCCTCGACCCGGCCGCCCCCTGGCGGGTCGGCGACACCGCCACCAGCCTCGGCCTGTCCGCGCGCACCCTCCAACGCGCCCTGCGCACCGCCGGAACCACCTTCCAGGCCGAGCTGACCGCCGTCCGCCTGGACACCGCCGGGCACCTGCTGCGCCGCACCGACCTGCCGCTCGCCGACATCGCCGCCGCGGCCGGCTTCACCGACCACCCCCACCTCACCCGCTGCTTCCGCGCCCACCACGGCTGCACGCCCAGCCAGTTCCGCCGCCGGTCCGCCGAGGCCGCGCACTGAGCCACCGGCACCGGGCGGCGGCCGGTCACCCCGGCGTGCTCCGGTGCGCTGCCGCGGACCGCGCCGCGTCCTCGTTCCGCCGACGCCGCTGCACGGCGCGGACGATCTCCGCCCCGGTGTCCTCCAGGAAGGCGGCCGCCGTGCCCAGCTCGCGGATCACGATCCGTCAGCTGCTCGACCACACCAGCGGCATCCACAACTTCGCCCGGACCAAGCTCGCGGCGGACGACTTCGTCGGCGTTCCGTTCCTGCAGCACCGGTTCGACAGCTTCACCCCGCGTCAGCTGGTGGAGATCGCCCTCGCCTACGAGCCGACCTTCGCCCCGGAACGGGCTGGGAGTACTCCGACACCAACTACGTGCTCGCCGGAATGATCGTCGAGCGGGTCACCGGCAGCAGCACGGCGCAGCAGATCGCCCAGCGGATCACCACGCCGCTGCACCTGAAGAGCACCTACGAACCGACCGGTGACGACCCGCGCATCCACGGCCCGCACGGCCGCGCCTACTCCAAGCTGATGGTGTCCGGCGACACCACCCCCTTCTACGACGTGACCGAGCAGAACCCCTCCCTGGGCTTCGGCTCCGGCGACATGATCTCCACCAACGGCGACCTCGCCACCTTCTTCCGCGCCCTGCTGCAGGGCCGACTGCTGCCGCCCGCCCAGCAGCAGGAGATGCTCACCACGCTCGACCCGCGCGGCGGGTGGATCCCGAACACCCGCTACGGCCTGGGCGTCGCCTCGCTCGACCTCTCCTGCGGCACGGTGTGGGGCATGGGCGGCGCGATCGACGGATCCTGGTCCTACACCTTCGGCACCCGCGACGGCCGGCACGTCCTCTCCACGGAGGTCAACGGCGACTGGGCCAACGGCACGTGGGCCTGGCCGATCGGCGTCTTCACCGCCGAGCTGGAGGCCGAGTTCTGCACCCCCACCACGACCGCCACCACCCCCTCCTGAACCGCCCGCCCTCCCGGCGCCCGGCGTCAGTCCACCGTTGGGGCGTCGAGGTCGAGGTCGAGGTCGAAGGATTCGGCTGCGGTGAGCTGCTCGACGAACGTCCTGAAGTCCGCGGCCAGTTCGAGTTCGGTGCCGAGCTCGGTGTCGAACCAGGTGACCGACGGATCGCCGTCCGGGCCGCAATCCCGGTAGTCGAGACCGATCCAGTGGTGACCGTCGCCCGAGAGGAGGACGAGCGGCGACGGCAGCGCCCACTCCTCGACCAGGTGGGGGGTGTCCAGCAGCGACATCGTCCGCTCGCTTCGGCCGATGCCCAGCAGGACGTCGAAGGGAACGTGGTCCTCGCTCCACGAGGTCGGCCGGCCGGTGGGGAACGCGTCGTGCTCGTCGGCCACGATGCCGCCGTTGCGGATCCGCAGGAGGTCGAGCAGGGCCGGGGGAAGGGTCACACCGAGCAGACGCTCCGCTTCCCGCACCGCCTCGTCCGTCAGGGGCTCGTGGACGCCGTGCTCACCGGCACCCCAGAACGTCGCCGTGACCTCGTCGAATCGCGTCATGACGGGCAGCCTACGGCTCGGCCGCGCGGGCCCGGTCGCGGGGTCACACCGGGCGCGGGGTCACACCGGCCGCAGGATCACACCGGCCGCAGGGTCACACCGGCCGCAGGGTCACACCGGCCGCCGGGTCACGCCGGGCGCAGGCGGTCCAGTTCCTCCCCGATCGCCGCGCGCAGGACGTCGTGCCGCGGGACGAGGGCGAACCGCTGGTCGGACCACCGGTCCCGGGGGTAGAGCCACACCGGCCGGCCCACCAGGTCGGCCGGCTCCCAATCGAACCGCGGCCAGACGTGCGCGTGCAGGAAGCCGTCCGTGTTGCCGAGGATCTCCAGGTTGACCCGCCGGAACGCCGGGTCCAGGCGGCGGGATGCCCGTTCGACCGCCTCGCCGAGCCGGTCCATGTCGGAGAGGAAGGCCAGCCGTCCGTCCCTGGGCAGGTCCGAGAGTCGTTCCGCCCGGGGATCGTCGGCCAGGAGCACCGAGTAGCCCGGCAGGAACTGCACGTCGCCGATCACGGCGAACCCCGCGGTCAGCCGCCGCAGCACCGTGGGGTTCTCACCGCGCAGGGCGCTCCCGATCCGGTCCGTCCGCCAGTCGTCAGCCATGGCCGGAATCTACCCGGCCACGGCCGCCCGCCCGTCGGCCGGGTTCCTGCGCCCCGGTCGACGGGCGGTCACAGGACCGTCAGGGCCGCCTCCAGGTCGTCCAGGCCCAGCGAGCCCTGGCGCAACGCCTTCATGTGCCAGCGCTTGAGGTCGAAGTCGTCGCCCGTCCTGCGGCGGGCCGCCTCGCGACCGGCCAGCCAGGCGCGCTCGCCGAGCTTGTAGCCGATGGCCTGGCCCGGGCGGCCGAGGTAGCGGACGATCTCGCTGTCCAGGACGGCCGGCATCAAACCGGCGTACTCCGCCATGAAGGCGCCGCCCAGCTCCGGGGTCCAGCGCTCGCCCGGGTGGAACGGGGAGTGGGCCGGGATGACGCTCTCCAGGTGCATGCCGATGTCGATGACGACGCGGACGATGCGCATCATCTGCTTGCCGAGGTAGCCGAGGCGGCGTGCGGGATCGGTGAGGAAGCCGAGCTCGTCCATCAGGCGCTCCGCGTACAGGGCCCAGCCCTCCACGTTGGCGCTGATCTTGCCGAGGGTGACCTGGTAGCGGGACAGCTGCCCGGCCGCCGCCGTCCACGAGGCGAGCTGCAGGTGGTGGCCGGGAACGCCCTCGTGGTACCAGGTGCTGACCAGCCGCCAGGTGCGGAACCGTTCCTCGGCGTCGCCGTTGGCCGGCGGCAGGAAGGTCCGGCCCGGGCGGGCGAAGTCCAGGCTCGGTCCGTTGTAGTACGGCGCGGCCGCGCCGCCGGCCGGGGCGATCCGGGTCTCGACCCGGCGCAGCGGGCCGGTGATGTCGAAGTGGCGCCCGTCCAGCGCCTCGATCGCCTCGTCGGTGATCCCTTGCAGCCAGGCGCGCATCCGCTCGGCGCCCTGCACGGTGTGCCCGTGCTCGTCGAGGTGGGCGCGGGCCTGCCCGACGGTGGCGCCCGGGAGCACGCGTCCGGCCTCCGTGCGCAGCTCGGCCCAGACCCGGTGGAACTCCTCCCACGCCCAGCCGTAGGCCTCGTCCAGGTCGAGGTCGGCGCCGGTGTACCGGCGGGCGCCGAGCAGGTAGCGCTCGCGGCCGACGGCGTCCGGCGTGCCCTGCGCGGCGGGCCGGTAGGTGTCGCGGAGCCAGTCCCGGAACGCGGCGACGGCGGCGGTCGCGTCCTTCGCGGCCGCGTCGAGGTCGGGGCGCAGCCGCTGCGGCGCGGGGGCGACGAAGTCGGCGAACCAGCCGGGGCCGCCGGCCGTCTCCCCGGTCCACGCGGTGAGCTGCGCGCCGAGGACGTCGGCCTGCCGGGGCGCCGCGAGCAGTCCGCGCGCGACGCCCTCGGTCAGGGTGGCCCGGTGGCCGTCCAGCGCGGCGGGCAGGTTCCGCAGCCGTCCCAGCACCGGGGCCCAGTCCTCGTCGGCGGCGGTGGGCATCATCGTGAAGATGTTCCGGAGCTGATGCACCGGCGTGTGCAGGTTCGCCACGGTCCGCAGGTGTTCGCCGGCGTCGTGCGCCCGCAGCTCGGCCTCCAGCCGCTCGCGCAGCAGCCGGGCGCAGGCGTGCTCCGCCGGGTCCCCGCCGGGCCCGGCCGCGGGCAGGGCGTCGAGTCGTGCCAGCGCCTGCCGGGCGAGGCGGGCCTGCTCCTCGATGCCGTCCGGCGACAGGTCGGGCATCGTGTCGTCGCCGGGCGTCAGGCCCAGGGCCGTGGACGTGACGGGATCGTGTGCGGCGACCCGGGCCACGTAGTCGTCGGCGATCTGTCGGGGGGTCATCACCTGGTCGGGCATGTCGTCCTTCTCGCTCGGTCGGCCTCGGGCGGCCGGAGGGAGCCCTCCGACGGAGGCTAGTGCCGCTGGTCTCGGGGTCGAGGTCGGATCGGTGGGCGCGGAGGGGTACGGCGGTCACTGCGGATGAGGTGGTCGCCATCCTGCCCGGATGCGCCGCGAATAGTCCCGTCGTTTGACGGATTCCGTCAAACGAGCACCGTGTCGCGGGTGCGTCGGGTGCAGCATGGGTGCATGAGCGTGTGCATCGACATCGGGGGGCTTCGACCGGAGCAGGTCGCAGCAGCCCCCTCCCCGCTGGCCGAACTCGGCATGGCGCTGCACGCGCTCGCCGAGCCCGGGCACCACCCGGGGCTCCAGGGCTGGGCGACCGGCGTGACCGCCCGCCTCGACCCGCACCTGGCCGACCGGCTGTACGAGGTCGACTTCCTCTGGCGGACGACCTTCTCCGATCTCTTCCTCCCCTACGCGGGCATCCCCGGCGACGCGGCCCGCCCCGGGGCCACGCTCGGCGAGGAGCTCGACCTCCTGGACGAGCTGACCGACGAGCAGTTCGTCGACGCCGCGCTGGAGTTCAACTACCCGACAGCGTACGGCGAACCGAGCCACGGACCGCTCGACGACCCCGGACAGCATCGCCGCGTCCTGGAGCTGGCCGCACTGCGCGGCCCGCGCCAGATGAGCTTCACCGACCGCCTGTTGACCGACCCGCCCCGGATCCGGCACTGGCTGCGCCGCCTCCTGGAGGACTGCGACGAGGCGTTCTTCGCGGACACCTGGGCCCGGCTGTGCCCCCGGCTCGCGGCCGACACCCGCCACCGGACCGAACTGCTGCGCCGCAAGGGGGTGGCCGAGGCGCTCACCTCCCTGTCGGCGGCCGTCACCCTGGACGAGGCGGAGGCCCTGGTCACGGTCGACAAGGTCGGCGCCGGCCGGACCGCCACGGCGGGCCGCGGCCTGCTCCTCGTGCCCACCAGCATGGGCTGGCCGCACCTGATGGTCCTGCACCGCGACGGCTGGCAGCCGGTGGTGCACTACCCGATCGCCTCCCCCGAGCTGGCGACACCGCCGCCCTCCGTCGAGCAGGTCACCCGGCGCCTGGCCGCCCTCTCCCACCCCGTACGCATCCGCCTCTGCCGCCACCTCGCCCGCGGTGCCTTCACCACCAGCGAACTCGCCCAGATCCACGGCCTGACCGCCCCGGAGATCTCCCGGCACCTGGGCGTCCTGAAGAAGGCGGGCCTGGTCACCACACGGCGCCGCGGACGCTACGCGCTGCACCAGCTGGACGTCACCGTCGTCGCCCGGCTGGGCAGCGACTTCCTGGAGGGCGTCCTCCGCTGACCGGCCCCGCCCCACCCACGGGCCCGGCGCACCCCCCGACCCGGCGCCGCCGGGGCCACGCGCCGGGCGCGGGCCCTGGAAGCTAGTGGCCGTCCTGCTTGACCCCTCGTCTCAGCCACGGAGCGAAGATCGACGTGGCGAGGAACGTTCCCACCGCGCCCAGGACCGTCACCACGACGGGGAGCGCGGGTGCATGCAGGACCACGTAGAGCGGCGACCCGGGGATGACGAGCCCCCACACGGCGAAGGAGAAACACCCCATGCAGGCTTCCGCGACCGGTGGCGCGGACTTCCGGGTCTTGTCCTCGGGACGGCTGGGGGCTGGCTGCGGAGTCCCGGATCCGACCAGGGGCGGAAGGCGGGATGCCGCGGGATCCTCCCCGCCGGGATTCTCCCCGCCGGGCTCCTTCGCGGCAGGTGCGTCCGTGAAGGCGTAGGTGGCGAGGAATGCCGCGGCGGTGCCCAGGATGCAACCGCCGTAGAGGACCCAGCGGAGCGGAAGGTAGGTCGCCAGCGGGTCGTCCTTCAACACGCCGGTCAGCACGCCCAGCACGGTCGTGTACAGCGCGATCACCTCGGTCGGCACCGCCTCGACCAGGGTGTCCGCGCCACTGCCTTCGCCGGCGGCGGTCGACTCGCCGTTCCCCGTGGCGGAGGCGGGCCAGGTCCGGGAGGTCGGCGGTCGGACCGCGACGGCGGGCGCACGTCGCCGACGGGCGGTGACGGCGAGTGACCTGATACTCATGGCTCACACCCGGCCGTCGTCAGAAGGTCACCTGGACCGCGAGTCCGCTGTCCAGTGTGGAGGCCAGGTCCTGGATGTACTGGTGGTCGAAGAAGTGCGGCGACGTTCCCGAGCCTCCGACGAAGTGGCCGAGCACCGAGCCGCTCCACATGCCGGAGGTGACCATGGCCAGACTGCCGGAATCGCCACGCCGGAGCCGGCCCGACGGCGCGAACTGCCACACCTTCAGCCACTGGCGTCGGGCGTCGCCGAGCGTCACCAACGCAGCGGTGACCGATCCGACCTGTCGGCCCGACGGGCCACCGTAGACGACCACGTCCAACGTCTCGTACGGCGGTTGCGGAGGCGGCATGGCGCCCCGGTGGGAAACGAACGCCACCCGGTGATCGGGATCGTCGAGTGCGACGACGGCGTAGTCGTACCCTCCCTTGGTGCCCGCGTTCACGGGGTCCTGCCAGTCCACGACCGTCCCGGTCACCCAGCGCGGAACACCGTCCCCCGTGGCGTACACGTCGACCTGCACCTTGCCCGGGACGAGATGACCGGCAGTGATGAAGCCCGACTCCTGCGGGCCGATCCTGCAGGGCAGGCCCACGGTCGCGCTGCCCGCGGGGCTGCGGGCGACCACCTCGTCGGTGGGATAGACCACGCCGGCGGCCGTCGGCCGGCCGGCCAGGTCGATCAGGGTGTCCGGCGGCACCTCCCAGGACCGCAGCAGTCCCCAGACCCGCGTGTCCGACCAGCCGTTGTCCATCAGCGTGGCCAGCGGATAGCGTCCGGCGGGACGCCCGACCCCGTCCGCCCTGACGTCCTCGAAGCTCGCCACCACCAGCGGGTACGTCCATCGCCCGTGTGCGTCCGGTGCACTGCCCACACCCCAGACCAGGGGCTGCATCCCCTCCTCCAGGGACCCGAGGTAGTGCTGGTACAGGTCGAACAGTCGCTGGACGACTCCGAACAGTCGCTCGTTCTCCGGGTCGGTCCACCACACCGTGACCACCTCCCACGTGCGGGGCGCCTGCCGACGGAACAGTCGGCGGAGCTCAGGGCCAGGATGGCCCCGCCGGTTCGGGCGGGCGAGCCGGTGCTGCCCGTCCGAGTGGCCCTGTCGGTGTCGGGAGGAGGAAGGCCGGGGCTCGGCGGCGGGCCGCGACGGCGATCACCGGCCGCTTACCTGCACCGGACGTCAGGGACTCGTCAGCACCCCCGGAACTCACTCCACCAGGGCGGCGGCGATGCGGCGGATCGTCTCGCGGCGCTGCGCCCGGTCGGCGGGGTCCAGGACCGCCAGCACCTCGGGGTTGGACGCCGCCCACAGCATCGCGACGTGGGCGAGCAGGGCGAACAGGACCCGGGGGTCGAACCGGGTCGAGATCCGGCCCTCGGCCTGCAGCTCGGCGATGGCGGCACTCCTGCTGCGCACCTCGGCGATGCCGAGGTCGTTGAGCGCGTCGCCGTGCTCCAGCCGCTGCCAGGTGATGATCCGGGGGATGTCGGGGTGCTCGGCGTAGAGGTCGCTCAGGCTCGCCGTGAACCCGGGCAGGTCGTTCACGTCGAGCGGCACGTTGACGACGATCTGCTCGACCAGTTCGTTCCAGACGGCGTCGAACAGCCCGGCCTTGTTCCCGAAGTAGTGGTAGATCTGGGCCTTGTTGCTGCGTGCGGAGGCGGCGATGCGGTCGACGCGGGCACCGTTCAGCCCGTACGCGGCGAACTCGGCCCGGCCTGCCGCGATGAGTCTCCGCTTGGTGGCTTCGGCGTCGCGCTCCATCTACCCAGCTCCTAACTAACCGTTTACTTGACAGGGTCACCACGACACAGTCTAATCAACTAACCGTCCAGTTGAATATGGACGGGCGTGCACCTCGGGGTGGGGTCACGCATCTCGGGGCGGGGTCGCGCACCTCGGGGCGGGGTCGCGCACCTCGGGGCAGGGGAGGGGACCGGGCGTGGAACCGGGCATGGTGATGGTCGGTCGGGACGGCGAGCGGGCGAGGCTGTCCGCGTTCGTGCAGGCCTCCGACGGACAGGCCCTGCTGCTCAGGGGCGAGGCCGGCGTCGGCAAGAGCACCCTGCTCGACCTGGCGGCGCGGATCGCGGCCGGGGACGGCCACCTGGTGATCCGAGCGACCGGGGTCGAGGCGGAGACCGAACTGCCCTACGCCGGACTGCACCAGCTGCTCTACCCGCTGCTCGCGGACGGCGGACAGCCCGGCCGGCCACCGCTGAACGCCGCCGCCCGCACCGCGCTCGACGCCGTGTTCGACCGGACGGACGACTCGCCGCCGTCCGTCATGGCCCTCGGCATCGCCGTCCTCAACCTGCTGTCGTCGACCGCCGCGACCCGGCCCCTGCTGCTCGTCCTCGACGACGGCCAGTGGCTGGACGAGGCCAGCGCCGACGTCTGCGGGTTCGTCGGCCGCCGGCTGGCCGGCAGCCCCGGGGTCAAGCTCTTGGTGGCCGTCCGCAGCGACATCGCCTCACGGTTCGACACCGCGGCCCTGCCCGAGGCACCGGTCCACGCGCTCGCCGACGCGGACGCCACCCGCCTGCTGGACCGGCACCACCCCCAGCTCGGCAGGCACCTGCGCGGCCTCGTGCTGGAGACGGCCCGCGGCAACCCGCTGGCACTGCTGGAGCTGCCCGCCCACACCGCCTCGCAGCCGGGCGACCGGGCGCCGGAGGACCTGCTCGGCCCGCACGGCGTGCCGCTGCCCCGGCGGATCCAGGAGATCTACGCCACCCGCCTCGCCCGCCTCGGCGACACCGTCCGGGCGCAACTGCTGACCGGCGCCCTCGACGGCACGGCGGCCAGGCCGGGCGAGGGCCACGCCCCGACCCCGGGGTACCGCATGCGCGGCGTCGACGAGGCGGTCGGGTGCGGCCTGCTGGTCGTCGAGCCGGCCACCGGCAATCTCGTCTTCCGGCACCCGCTCGTCCGGTCGGCCGTCGTCCAGCTCGCCACCACGGACGAACGCCGGGCCGCCCACCGGGTGTTGGCGCACCTCCACCGGGAGAACCCGGAACGGCGCGCCACCCACCTCGCGGCCGCCACCGTCGACCCCGACGAGGAGGTGGCCGCCGCCCTCGAAACCGCCGCCCGGTCGGCGACCCGGCGCGGGGGCGCACGCATGGCCGTGTCCTGGCTGACCCGTGCCGCCGAGCTCAGCGAGAACCGGGCCGACCGCTCCCGGCGGCTCGGCGACGCGGCGTACGTCGCCGGGCAGGCGGACCGGCTCGGCCAGGCCCGCAGCCTCGCACTGGCCGCCTCCACGCCCGGCTCGGACGACAACCCCGCCGCGGTCCTCGCCGACGCCTACCTGGCGCTGTACCAGAACGGCGACGTGCGGGCCACGCACCGCCAGGTCACGGCGGCGATCGGGCGACTGCGCGACGGCGACGCGGCCCGGCCGTTCCAGGCCCAGCCCTCCACGACCCGGCCTTCCCCGGCCCGGCCCTCCACGACCCGGCCCGACGCCGACCCCAACGGCGAGGTGCTCGACCGCCTGGTCAGCCTCCTGCTCGCCGTCAGCCAGTACGCCAGCAGCCGTACCGCGTGGCACCGCACGCACGACGTCCTCACCTCCCTCGGCGACCTCGCCACCGAACGGGCGTGGCTGTACGCCGGCACCTGGAGCGACGTCGTCCGGCACGGCGCCGGCCTCGCCGAGGCGGTGGAACGGGCCGCGGCGGACCTGCAGCACCAGGACCCGTGGGACGTCACGCGCCTGGCCGTGTCGGCCTACCACCTCGACGTCCTGAGCCCGCTGCGCCCGTACCTGGAGCGCGTCGTGGACCGCGAACTGGACACCGGCGCCACGTCCAGCGGCATCGTCATGCTGCACCTGGTCATGCTCGACCAGACCGCGCTCGGCCAGTGGGACGCCGCCGAACGCACCGGACAGCACGCCCTGGCCCTGGCGACCGAGACCGGCAACCAGCTGTTCGCGCACCAGACCCGCGCCTACCTGGCCCAGCTAGCGGCCGTACGGGGCCGGGCACAGGAGGCCCGCGACCTGCAGGCCGAGGTCGACGCGTGGGCCCGCCCGCGCGGCGTCGGATTCCTCACCCAGCTCGCGGACGCCATCGGCGCGACCACCGCGCTGAGCGCCGGCGACTACGAGACCGCGTTCCTCTACGCCATCGGCATCACCGCGCCGGGGGCGTTCCGACCCTACGCGTACCAGGCGTCGCGGACCCTCCTTGACCTCGTCGAAGCCGCCCTCCACACCGGGCGCGCCGAACAGGCCCGGGCCCACGCACTGGCCGCGCGGGACGCCGGCCTGCCCGACCTCTCGCCGCGCCTGGCCCTGATCACCCACGGGGCCCTGGCGATGACGGCCGACGACGACGCGGAGGCGGCGGAGATGTACGCCCGCGCGCAGTCCCACCCGGCGGCCGAGCGGTTCCCGTTCGAGCTGGCCCGGATCCGGCTCGCCCACGGGATCCGCGTGCGCCGCGCCCAGGGCGGCGCCGCGGCCCGCGCCTTCCTCGCCCCGGCCGCCGAGGCGCTCGACCGGCTCGGCGCCACCGCCTGGGCCGCGCGAGCCCATGCCGAACTGCGGGCCGCCGGGGTCACACCCCACACCCCGGCACCCACCGCGGTGCCGCTGACCTGGCAGGAGCGCCGGGTCGCCGAACTCGCCGCCGCCGGCCTGACGAACAAGGAGATCGGCGAGCGGATCCGGCTCTCCCCCCGCACGGTCAGCGCCCACCTCTACCGCGTCTTCCCCAAGCTGGGCGTCACCACGCGCGCCGCCCTCCGCGACGCCCTGACCAGGATCGACCACCACTCCGCCGCGCCCTGACCCCCGCACCTTCAAACCCCTCGAACTCCGACGCACCATCAGGTACCGTCCCACGTCGCCGAATCGACCCGTCCGTTCCGACGAGCCTGCGAGGAATCATGGAGACGCAACCGATGGTGAACCAGCCCCGCGAGGTCCTGCTCACCGGTGCCGCCGGCCGCATCGGCACCTGCCTGCGCGAGTCCCTGCCCGCCTACGGCTACCGGCTGCGCTGCTTGGACCGCCTCCCGGTGCCCGGCGAACCCGACGCCGTCATCGCCGACCTGCAGGACGCCGGGGCGCTGGCGGCGGCGATGGACGGCGTCGACGCCGTCGTCCACCTGGCCGGGATCCCGGGCGAGGCACCGTTCGGCGACATCCTCGCCGCCAACATCGAAGGCACCTACCGGCTCTACGACGCCGCCCGCGCGGCGGGCGTGCCGCGGATCGTCCACGCCAGCAGCAACCACGCCGTGGGCTTCACCGAGCGCCCCGCCGACGGCAGCACCGTCCGGGTGGACACCCCGCAACGGCCCGACACCTACTACGGGCTCTCCAAGTGCTTCGGCGAGAACCTCGCCTCGCTGTACGCCGACCGGCACGGCATCGAGACGGTCTCCCTGCGCATCGGCTCCTTCGCTCCCCGGCCCCGCAGCGTCCGGATGCTCGGCACCTGGCTCAGCCCCGCCGACTGCACCCGCCTGGTGCACGCCGCCCTCACCGGCCCGGTGGCCGGCCACACCGTCGCCTACGGCATATCCGCCAACACCCGCGCCTGGTGGGACCTCGCCTCCGCCCGGGCACTCGGCTACCGACCCCTGGACGACGCCGAACTCTTCGCCGCCGACCTGATCGCCGAACTCGGCGAACTCCCCGCAGAGGACCCGGAGTTCCGCTACCTCGGCGGCCGCTTCACCCAGGCCCGCCCCTGACCGCCACCCGCCATCGGCGGCAGAACCGCCGGGACGACGTCGTCCGCGGCGCGTCAGGGGACGACCTGTGCGCCGAGCAGGCCGCGTCCGGCTTCTGCCGCCGCGCGCCACCGGGCGCTGCTGGAACCGGCCCGCTCGCCGCAGGCCTTCGGCGAGTCCTTCGGTGACATGGCTCCCCCGCCGCAGTTCCAGTTCGAGCCGTACCCGGAACTGCTCAGGTCCGGGCTGCTGTGGCGGGCCGGCGACGCCGGGAGGCGTGTCCCGTTCGGGCCGCCGGGGGCCGGAACGTGAACGCCGTACGGGGTCACCGCGCCCGACGTGGGATGCCGCCGGGACCGACGACGGCATGCCGGCGGGATGACGGTGGGATGACGGTGGGATGACGGCGGGCGGGTGCACGCTGGTGCGCATGACCGAGCTTCTCGCATCAGCCGACGACGGACGACGCATC
The DNA here is from genome assembly GCF_044541955.1 of Kitasatospora sp. NPDC085464. NCBI lineage: Bacteria > Bacillati > Actinomycetota > Actinomycetes > Kitasatosporales > Streptomycetaceae > Kitasatospora > Kitasatospora sp. NPDC085464. The sequence goes on along the minus strand of NZ_JBITTM010000024.1, from coordinate 70,530 downwards.
ACCGCCCTTGACGACGGATCCGGACCGACCCTGCTGGTGGTCCATCCGGGGGGCGGCGATGCGACGGCCTGGGACGGCGTCACCCGCCTGCTCGTCGACGACTTCCGCGTCGTCAGGATCCGCCGACGGATCTACGTCTCCGGAGCGGACATCGTCCTTCCCCACTCGATGGCCGTCGAGGCCGCCGACATCGTCGCCGTCGCGAAGCTCCTGGACTCTCCGGTGCTGCTCGTGGGGCATTCCTCCGGCGCGGTCGCCGCGCTGGAGGCCGCCCTGCTGGACCGGTCGGCGTTCGCCGGCCTGTTCCTCTACGAACCTCCCCTGCCCACCCGGGAGTCGGTCGCCGGACCGAACACCGGGGGCGCGGGAGCGCGGGCCCGTGCCGCGCTCGACGGGGGCGATCCGGTCGAGGCGATGCGGATCCATCTGCGGGACATCGTCCGCATGCCCGCACCGGTGGTGGACGCCGTGTTCGCCGACCCGGACACGCGGGCCAGGCTGACCGCGTACGCGGCCGCGCAGATCGCCGACACCGAGGCGGTCGACGCGCTCGGCGTCGGCGTCGACCGCTTCGCGACGCTCGAAACGCCGACGACCCTGATCGAGGGCGATCTCAGCCCCGCCCACCTGCGCGAACGCCTCGCCGACCTGGCGGCGGCCCTGCCGAACGCGCGGGTCGTCACGCTCACCGGCCAGGGGCACGGCGCCCACCTCGCCGCCCCCGACGCCCTCGCCCGCGCCGTCCGCGACACGGCGGCGCAGGTCCTCCAGGGGTGACTGCAGGCCTCACCCCTGGTCCACGGCACTACCAGGAACCGTCGGGCCGGAGGAGGGCCCGGTCGATGAGCCCGAGTGCGTGGTCCGCGTCCGGTCCGCGCCAGTTCGGGCTCGTGGCCACGGCATCGAGGAGTGTTCTCGCGGTGGCGATGAGTTCCCGGGCACCCTTCGGACCGCGCCCGCGTTCGCCGAGTCCGCCCAGGCGTCGGCGGATCGCCATGGACTCCCGCACGCAGGCCAGTGCGTCGTCCAGTTCGCCCGACCTGGCCAGGGTTCTCCCCAGGACGGCCAGGTCGACCGCCAGGTGGCCCGGGCCCACGGGGTCGCGGGCCGACCTGCGCCGACAGGCGACCGCGCGGCGCATCGCTGCGGCGCCGGTGATCGGCATGCCCAGCTCCGCGGAGACGATGCCCGCTCGCATCCAGGCGTCGGCGAGCCGGGACTCGTAGTGCTCGGTGTCGTACGGCCCCACTCTGAGGAGGACGTTGACGGCCGCGTACGCGGGTGCGAGCGCTTCTTCGTGTCGTCCGAGCCTGCGCAGGATCGTCGCCGCCCTTCCCAGGGCGGTGGCGCGCTCGGCTTCGGCGGGGATGGCCCGTCGGGGCGCGGGCCACCTCCGCCCACGGCGCAGTCCGCCGGCGCGTTCCAGTGCCGCCGCGGATTCCGCGGGCGACTCGGGCAGCGACGAATCCGTGCCCAGGGGGTCGCTGCCGGTCAGGCGGAGGTACAGCCGGGAGGCCGGGTTGTCCTCGGCTATCCGCCGGCGGAGCAGCTCGACGGTGTCGCACAGCCCGGGGAAGGCCGGGTCCTCGCGCGCCGGACCGGCGTTGGTGGACACGAAGTTGTCGACCACTTCGGCGAGTTCGCCTGTGAAGCCCGCGGAGCTCGTGAAGCCCGCGGAGCTCGTGAAGCCCGCCGAGCCGCTCTTCCGCAGTCGTCTCGTCCACGGCCGCGACCCCGCCGGGTTCGTCAGGAGGGCGACTGCCGGGGTCAACGCGCACTCCGGACCGTATCTGGCCGAGCCCTCCATGTGGAAGGTGATCGCCATGCTCTCGGCGCCCGTGGACAGCATGTCCTCCCAACGCCCCAGGTGGCCGTAGACCTTCGCCAGGAGGGTGAGTTCGACGGAGAGCAGGCGCTGGTACTCCGCGGGGTTGCGCCAGGCCATCCGGCGGCGGAGCCCGATGCCCTCGATCTGGGGTGCCAGCGACTCCTCCCACCGCTGGAATGACTCGAAGACTCTGGCGAAGGTGGTCAGAGCGGTGGTGAGTCGCCCTTCGTGCTCGGCCGGATCCTTCCGGAGCAGATCGCGCGAGATCGCGATCGCCTCTTCGGCGGCGGCCACCGCCTCCTGCTCGCGTCCGGCACCCGCGAGGAGTTGCGCCAGTTTCTGCAGGGCGAACTGGAGGTCCTCCCGGTTCTCGGTCTGCGTGTCCCCGTGCAGGCTCCGGAGGGTCCGGACGGCCTCGGACTGCGCGTCCGCCGACTCCGCGGGGCGGTGCAGCATGTCCAGGGCCGACGCCCGTCTGTCGAGCCCGCCCGCGAGGAGCCGGCCGTACCGCGCGGGATTCTCGTGCATCGATCGGCGGGACAGCCCGATGACTTCTGCGGTCGACGCCAGGGCCTTCTTCGGCCGGCCCACTTCCAGCTGCACGATCGCGAGCATGACGAGCCAGGTGAGGAGGTCGTCCTCGTGATCCCCCGGGCTGCGGCGTTCCAACCCGCGCCACAGCGTGACCACTTCGGAGATCAGCGGCAGGGCCCGGTCGAACCGTTCCAACCGCATCTGGACGCCGGCCGCTCCGCCCAGGACGTGGACGTAGTCGCTCTCGTGCTCGGCCGGGTCCTCCGCGGCGAGTCGGCGAAAGATGCCGAGCCCTTCGTCGATCACGGCCTCCGCTTCCGGCAGGTCGTCCGCCTGTGCCCACCGGAAGCCGCGGACGCTCCGGTTCAGGGCAGCCGTCATGGCGTCCCCGCCCAGGGTCGGCAGCAGCAGACAGGCACCCAGGGACACCAGCGCTTCGGCCAACTCCTTGTCGTGGGACGGCGGATGATCGGAAGCCAGTCGTCGGATGACCGGGACGGCGTCCCGGAGCGCGGCCACGGCCGCGTCGAAGCGGTCGGCGGCGGAAAGGCGCGCGGCCAGCGCCTGCAGGATCCGAGCCCGTTCGACGTCGGTCGCGCCGGCCAGCCGGCCCTCGGCCAGGTGCTCGGCCAGCGTCGCCGCGGCGACGCTGAGCGCTCCGTCCGTCCGGTCCGGGATGCGGGCCTCGACGGCCTCCAGGACGCCTCTGAGGTGGGGCCAGCGGGTGGCGGCGGCGACCAGGAAGGTGATCGTCCTGGGTGCGAAGGACGGGAGTTCGTGCCCGGCGTCGTCCGGCGACTCGGCCCGGCCGAGCAGGAGCTCGGGAACGTCGCTCGCCCAGGGGTCGGGGACGTGGCCGGAGATCCGGTGGCCGGGCAGGGTGAGGGCCAGGAAGTCCTCGGCGAGGCGGTCCGGGTAGAGCGGTTCGAGGGCGCTGTCCGGGGCGGTCGGCGGATAGCAGTAGCCGTGGTCGTCCAGGACCCGGTCGGCGTCGGCGAGGCCGGCGCGCGCGAGGGCGTGCCTCGCGTCGCGGTACGGGAGCGCGCCGGTGAGCGCCGCGACGAAGACGGCCCTGGACAGCTCCAGGGGCGTGCTGTCCAGGCCCGTCCGCCCTCCGGCGGGATCGTGCCCGACGGGGACCGTCCCGCCGTCGTACAGCGCCTGCCAGTGGTGCCGTTCCCGGGCCAGCAGATAGCTCGTCAGGCCGATGAGGTCGGCGGGCGGCGGCGGTGCGGAGGCGTTCGGCGCCCGGGGCGCGGAGGCGTTCCGCGCCAGCGGTGCGGAGGCGCTTGGCGGCAGCGGCGCGGAGGCGTTCCGCGCCTGCCGGTCCACGGCGACCAGCGCCGCCATGTGCACGGCGAGGGTGAGCCCGAATTCGGGCTGTTCCAGCCAGGTCGGTACCGCGATGGCCTCGGGAGCGTCCAGCCCGTAGTGGCGGGCGAAGCAGTCCCGGGCCACGGCGAACATCCGGCCGCGCGCCTCCCCGGAGTCGGGCAGCGGGTCCAGGCGGTGGTCGGCGAACGTGTCCGGAGCCCAGCCGGCCTGGTCGAGTGCGTGCAGGAACGGCTGCGAGGCCTGCGCGGTGCGCGCCAGCAGGAGCACCCGTACGGGGACGTCCTGGCGGAGCACCTTGTTGCTGAACAGCCAGGTCAGGTGGGTCAGGGGCCACCGGTCCGCGTAGTCGACCAAGACGAGCAGCCCGCGTGCTCCGCCGATCCGCAGGTCCTGGCTCGCGGGTGCCGTGTCGTCGATTCGGCCGATCGTCTGCTCGGCGCTGAGCACCTTCCAGCCCAGCCGCCGGGTGCGGGCGGCGATCTCGTCGGCCAGGCGCGTCTTGCCCTGGCCGCCCGCGGCGTGCAGCCAGAGCGCCGCCCGTCGGACTCCGCTGTCGCGCCACGCGGTGAGTTCGCGCAGCTCTGCTTCGCGGCCGACGAACTCCACCACGGCGGTGCGCGCGTTGAGCAGATGGCTCGGATGGACCGGCGGTGCGCCCACGTGCTGGACCGGCCCGGGGTCCGGCTCCGCGGGGGCGTACCCCCTCAGGAGGTAGACCGGCCCCCGGCCCGGAACCTGGTACAGGTCCCCGCCGACCACTCCGTAGGCATTCCCCGCGAGGGCCGTGACGGGCTGGACGACGCCCGGCCCGCTCCGGCCGCCGCGCCGTCGTGGGCTCACGGCCGGTTCGGCGATCCGTCGCCCCGGGCGCCGCCGTCCCGGACCACCCCGAGGTTGACGATGTTGCCGCCGATGACGCCCTGGGCCTGGGCGTTCTGCCCGCTGGCCGTGATGTTCTGGATGGTCTGCGACTGCGGCTGGAACTGCTCCTGCGACCTCAGCTCGGCGAGGAACTGCTCCACGTCCTGAAGCGCCTCGGGGTGGGCGGCGAGCAGGTCGCGCAGCCGGGTCTCCCAGACGACCTCGGCTCGGGCCCGGACGCGCCCGGGGCCGTCCTCCCCCTCGGCAGCGAACTCGGCGGCGATCTCGGCGGACGAGCGTTCCAACTCGGCTCCGATCCGCTGTTCGGCGTCCCGGCCGGAGCGACGCCAGAGCGCGGGTGCCCTGCGCACCAGGTCGACCACCCCGGTCGCCAGCGCCCTGACCAGCTGCTGGCCGCCCTCGATCGCGAGCGCCTCGAACACATCCGTCATGACCGCCCCTTCCCGCAGCCTCGTCCGGGCCGCCGGATCATGTCAACTCTACTGCGGGTCAAGGACATTATGAGAGATGCGTGGCGCCTGCACAGGGTTTCGGCCGCGGCGGCCGACAGGGCCCGACCACCGCCGGGAGCCGGGAGGCCCGAGCGGTGGTTCGGAGGTCGGCACGGTAGCGGCCCGGGGTCGTGCCGATGATGTCGGTGAACGCCGTGATGAAGCTGCTGGGGTTGGACCATCCGCAGGCGTAGGCGGTTCGGCCGGTGTCGTGGCCGTCGGCGAGCAGCACCAGCGCGTGGTGGATGCGCAGTTGCGTGCGCCACTCGTAGAAGGTCATGCCGAGTTCGCTGCGGAGGAGCCGGCTGAGGGTGCGGGTGCCGGCTCCGACCCTCCTCCCGAGTTCGGCCAGTGTGGCGTTGTCCGCCGGGGTCTCGTACAGCATCCGGGCCAGGGCCTGCAGTCGGTCGTCCCGCGGCTCCGGCAGGTGCAGCGGCTGCTCGCGTGCTTCGTCGAGTTCGTCGACGAGGACGCGCAGGAGGCGGAGGCGCGCGGAGCGGCTGTAGCGGGGCCCGGCGTCGTCGTTGCCGGGGCCGGCGGCGTCGTCGTTGCGGGGGGCGGTCAGGGCGAGCAGGACCTCGCGGGCGAGGCCGGAGGCCAGGAACACCACGGGGTGATCCGGTAGGAGCCGGGCGAGGGACGGCGGAAGGAAGGCGATCCGCATGTCGGTGTCGCCGTGGGCGCGGTGCCGGTGCGTGAACCCGGCGGGGGTCCAGGCGACCCGGTTGGCGGGGACGATCGACGTGCCGCGCTCGGTGCGGACCGCCAGGACGCCGTCGGCCGCGTACACCAGGTGTCCCCGCGCGTGGGACTGCGCTGCGCTCGTACCGCCGGACGGCCAGAGGTGGCGCCCGCCGGAGGGCCACACCTGTGACGTCACACCGGCGGTCCGGCGGGCTTGGCGGTGAACGGGCATCAGTTGGCGTCCTATCGGTGACGAGCCACACGTCGGTCCGGTGACACTACCTGCATGCCGAGTGGCCTTCCGTCCCGCGTGAGGCGCCGGACCGAACCACACGTCAGGCCGTCGAGGCGGTGTGCCTCGATGCCGCGGCTTGAGAGATGGAGAGAAGACCATGACGTCATTCGTCCTCGTTCCCGGCGCTTGGAAGGGCTCTTGGGCGTTCGAGGCGGTGATCCCGCTGCTGGAGCGAGCCGGTCACACCGTTCACGCCCTGACCCTGACCGGCCTGCGGCCGGACGACGACAACGCGACGGTCGCTGGTGCCAACCTCGACACGCACGCCGACGACGTCCTGCGGCATGTCGATCGCCACGGCATCACCGACGCGACGCTGGTCGGCCACAGTTACGCCGGGATGGTGATCGCCGCCGCCGCTGATCGCGCCGACGGCCGGGTCTCGCGACTGGTGCACCTCGACGCCTACGTGCCGCGCGACGGCGACTCGTGCTGGTCCTCGACGAACGACCACTTCCGGGAGGTCTTCGTCACCGGTGCCGCGGCCACCGGCTACGCCGTCCGACCGCCGGAGGGCGGCGATCCCCGCCGCCGCCCCCACCCCCTCGCCTCGTTCCTGCAGACGATCCGGCTCACCGGCGCGTTCGCGCGGGTCCCCCGTCGGGACTTCGTCTACTGCTCGGGCTGGGAGGACCGGACACCGTTCGCCGAACTCCGCACCCGCCTCCGGACCGATCCCGACTGGCAGGTCCACGACATTCCGACCGGCCACAACGCCATGCACGAGGCCCCGGAGGCCGTGGCCGCCATCCTGCTCGGCGAACCCACGGCGGGCGTGGAGACGCCCGGGCAGCCGGCTCGCCGCTGAGCGGATCCTGCCGCGCCCACAGTGCCGAGCCGCCGAGCCGGAGCGACCGAAGCGACTGAAGCGACCCGCCGTCGGACACGGGTCGACGCACCGCGACGCCGCTCGGCCTGCAGCCCGCCGTCCGCGGAATGGGGGACAGGGCCCTGAGTGCAGCCAGGACAATCCCGTGCTTCGCGTCCGCCCGAGCGATACGTTCGTCCTCTCGCAACCGGAGGTAACGAGGAACCACTGCCGGTCCTGCGCTCCCTGATCCGGCTCGTCGAACCGGCCGACCCGGACCTGTGCGCGGGCCGGGGTCCGGCCGGCGGGGAGCAGCGCGACTGCGACCACCACTGCTCCCCTCCCCTGAACCGTCACGGCGGTCATCGGCGCGCGGTCACCGGCCCGCGGTAGTCGGCCTGCGGGTCATCGCCCCGCAGCCCTCGGCGCCGCGTACTCCACGTACTCGTGCAGGCCGTAGGCGAGGCCCAGCGCCAGCACCGCCGAGATCACCACCGCGGCGATCAGCCCGAGGGCGACGGTGCGCGCTCCGCGCCCCTTGGGCCCCACGGGCTCCGGCCCCAGCAGGGCCTCGACCCGCTGGGGCACCGGGCCCGTACGGACGGACAGCAACCGGTCGCCGCCGCGTGCGAACGCGCCGGAGGGTGCGGCGGAGGAGACGGCGGTGGACGTAGCGGAGCCGGCCAGTGCCGCGCGGGCGATGGCCGTCGCGGCCGTCCGCCGGCTGTTCACCGCCCGGGCCGCGGCCTCGTCCGCCCACCGCTCCAGGTGGAACTCCAGGGCCTCACGCAGCCGCCCCAGCGCCGGATGGACGGTGGCGGCGAGGTCGGCGACGCCCGACAGCAGGTGGTGCCGCCCGCGGAGATGGGCCCGTTCGTGCGCGAGCAGCACCGCGCGCTCCGACGGTCCGAGGGCTCCGAGCATGCCCTCCGTCACCACGACACGGCCGGCGCGCCCGCGGTGGCGGGGCAGGGCGAAGGCATCCGCCTCCTCGCCCGGCAGGACGACGAGGTCACCGTCCGCGGTCCCCGCGCCGGTCAGCGTCCACGCGCGCGACAGCAGCACGCGGTGCCGGCGCACGGCCAGCGCGAGCCGGACCGCCTGCACGGCGAGCAGCACCCCGGCGACGCAGGACACCGGCACGACCGCCGGCCAGTCGGCGGCCACCCGGCCGAGGTCCATGTGTTCGAGCCCGGCGAGGACCGGCACGTGGAAGAGCGCGATCAGTGCCGCCGCCGTCCCGCCGGCGAGCTGCACGGCAGCCCCGGCGAGCACGAGGGAGGCCTCGCGGGGCGGGAGCAGTCCGGCCAGTCGGCGGGCCGCGGGCGCCGCCGCCCAGGGGAGGGCGGCGGTGAGGGCGACGATCACCAGGAACAGCGTCACGGCCTGCCCTCCGGTTCCACCTCACCCTCCCGGGCGGGGGACGGTTCGGACTCCGCTTCGAGGATGAGGCGCCGCAGGGCGTCCCCGTCGTCGGCGGAGAGCGAGGAGACGAAACGCTTCAGCACGAGGTCCCGGTGCGGTTCCTTCTCCAGTTCCCGGCGCATCCGGCCGGCTGCCAGCCCGGCCGCGTCGGCCACGGGGGCGTACGCGAAGGAGCGTCCGGGCCTGGTGCGCTCCAGGGTCCCCTTCTCGTGCAGGCGGGCCAGGATCGTCGTCACCGTCGTACGGGCGAGGCCTTGGGGCAGGGCGCCCTTGACCTGCTGGGCGGTCAGCGGCTCACCGGCCGCCCAGAGCACCGCCATCACGTCCGCGACGAGCTCCCCGTGCGGGCGCCTGGCCTCCCGGCCGTCCCTCGCCATCTCTCCCCCTGCTCCGATGCGGTCGACCGGCACGCCCCGGGCGCCGGCCGGCGCCCGCCCGGACCCGGTGTGGTGACGAGACGGGGTCGGGCGTGCGGAGCCCGGGTGTGCCTCGCTCAACTCTAGGGGGCACTACTCCGGCGGTGGCGGGGCAGGGGGTGCCCCGGGCTCGGGCGAACAATCGCTCGGACGCACCGTCAAGTCCCCCGGGAACCACACGATTCGATACGACGACAACAATGTAGACCAACCGTGCGGGCCCGGGTATCGTGAAGATCCGGCTTGCCCGTGCGGACCGCGCCGCAGCCGCCCCGCCGGTGATCAGAGGCCGTGTTCACCCCGGCCTCGGGGCGGCCGTTCGCGGCGCGGCGCGCCGCAGGTGCTGACGGGAGTCGTCCGGCGGAGACCCCCTCCCCCGCATCCGCGCCCTGCCGACCGGCCCGACGAACACCCGCGGTTCCGTGCGGCACCGCGACTCACCCGGAGGTAGCGATTCGTGACCCGTTACAGCGTCGACCCCGACCGGCGTGAGCTGATCGCCGCCTGGGGAACCGGTGAGGGCAACCTCGCCACCCGCATCGCCGCCCTCCCCGCCGACGTGGCCGTGTCCGCGTCCCTCGGACTCTCCAGCGCCCTGACCCAACTGTCCGACGCGGCCTGGCGTGCGTACACCCACCCCGCCAGCGCCGTCGGTTCTCGGGTTCCCGACACCGGCGGCCGGGTCCGCGACCGGGAACCCGACCCCGTCCGGGAGGTCGCCCGTGCGATCGCCGCACCGGACCCGGCCGGCCGCAGCGCCGTCCTCGCGTCGTCCGGCCGGCTGCTCGAATCGGCCCGTCTGGTCGGCCGGGCCCTCCACGACCTGGCCGATCCCCGCCTCACCGAGGCGGTGCTCGCCGAGACCGCCACCGAGCTGGCCGCCGTCGAGAGCGCCGAACTGGGCGACCTGACCGGCCGCGCCCAGCAGGCCGTCCTGCTCAGCCGCGAGGACGCCTCCCCCGCCCAAGTCGCCGCCGCGGACCACCTCCTGGCGCAGGACCCGTTCGGTCCGGCCGCGCTGTTCTGCGCCGTGGAGCCGACCGCGGCCGCCGTCGCCGCGGCCCACTGGCTCGCCGCCGCGGTCGAGGTCACCGCCGAGGCCACCGGGTTCGACCCCGTGCGGGTGATGCAGGAGGCCGACGCCATCGGGCCCCTTCCCCACGAGACCCGCACGGTCATCCTCGGCCTGATCGAGACCGGTGTCTCCCCGTACGACGCCGTCACCGGCCTGGTCCGGCACGCCATGCAGATCACCGAGGGCCTCCTGCCCATCCCGGTCGCCCTGCGCGACCAGGTCGACGACCCGGAGGACGAGGACGACGACGAGGAGGAGACCGCCGCCGACTACACCGTCGAGGACGACCCGGGCCTCACCGACCTCGCCCTGCGCCTCACCCCGCTGGACCCCCGGCGGCCTGCCCGAAGCCTCCTCGAAGTCCTCGTCGACGGCATCCGGGCCTGCCGGCTCCTGCACGCCGAGTTCACCGGCCTCGACCGCGACTCGGCGGCACCGGGCGCCGACCGGGCCGAGCAGGAACGGAGCCGCGAACACTTCGCCCGACTCGTCCGCGCAGCCGCCGCCCGTCACCGCAGCCGACTGTTATGACGGCATCGCCTTCAACCCCTGGGCCTGACACCACCGACGACGACACCGTCCCCACCCTCACACCCACACACGCCCCGGCCGACGCGGTCCCGGGGGCGCCGCACGCCGGCACGGGCGGGGCTGGCAGGCTGGGCCGGGGCGTCGCCGGGCGCCCGCGGGGAGGGAGTCCTGGTGATGGGTGGATCGGCGGCTCGGCGGGTGCCCCCTCTGGATCCGCAGGTGCGGGCCGCGGTGGACGCCGCCGGTGCGCGGGCGCGGGAGGTGCTCACGCCGGAGGGCCTGGCGGCGTGGCAGGAGCAGGACGCCGCCGCCCGGCCCCGCCCGACGCTCGACCGGCTGCGCGACGGCGGCCGGTTCGAGGTGGAGGAGGTGCGCGTGCCACGGGCCGACGGCAGCGACCTCACGCTCGTCAGCGCGCGGCCCGCCGGGGTCCGCGAGCCGCTGCCGTTGCTGTACTACCTGCACGGCGGCGGGATGGTGACGGGCAACGCGTGGTCCGTCCTGCCCCGGCTGCTGCGCGGGTGGGCGCTGCCGCTGGGGTTGGCGGTCGTGTCCGTCGAGTACCGGCTGGCGCCGCACACCCGGTTCCCCGGGGCCGTCGAGGACTGCTACGCCGGGCTCGTCCGGGCGGTCGGACTCGCCGACCGGCTGGGCGTGGACGCGCGGCGCGTGATCATCGGCGGCAAGAGCGCCGGCGGCGGGCTCGCGGCGGCCCTGGCCCTGCTGGCCCGCGACCGCGGCGGCCCGGCGCCGGTCGGCCAGCTGCTGCTGAGCCCGATGCTCGACGACCGCGGCGACACCTTCTCCAGCCACCAGATGGCCGGCCACGACACCTGGGACCGCACCTCCAACGCCACCGCCTGGCAGGCCGTGCTCGGCGACCGGTACGGCGCCGCCGACCTCCCGCCGTACGCCGCCCCGGCCCGCGCCACCGACCTGTCCGGACTGCCCCCGGCCTATGTCGACGTGGGCTCGGCCGAGACCTTCCGGGACGAGGCCGTCGCCTACGCCGACGCGATCTGGCGGGCGGGCGGCGAGGCCGAACTGCACGTGTGGCCCGGCGCCTGCCACGGCTTCGACACCCTCGCCCCGGACGCCGCCGTCACCCAGGACGCCCACGACGCCCGTACCCGCTGGCTGCGGCGTGTCCTCCAACAGTGAGGAGGCCGCCGGCCCCCGACCCCCTGCTGCCGCGGCCGTCCCGGGACCGCCCCGGATCGTCCGGCCTCCGGGGTGGAGATCGGGGTGGAGATCGGGAAGACTCGCCCGCATGGTTTCGGTACTGCAGAACGTGGCGATCGACTGTGCGGACGCCTATGAACTGGCCTGCTTCTGGAGCAGGGTGACGGGTCGCCCGCTGGACCCGGAGGACCGGCCGGGTGCCCGGGAGACCCAGGTGATGCTGGCCGAGGGCCCGGTGCTGTACTTCAACCAGGTGCCCGAGGGCAAGACGGTCAAGAACCGGATCCACCTGTGTCTGCGCCCCGAGACCTCGCGCGACCTGGAGGTGGACCGGCTGCTGGGCCTCGGTGCCACCCTGGTCGGCGATCATCGCAATCCCGACGGCTCGGGCTGGGCGGTCCTGGCCGATCCCGAGGGCAACGAGTTCTGCGTGCTGCGCAGTGCGTCCGAGCGGGCCGCCGCGGGTTCCTGACGCGGGTTCCTGACGCAGGTTCCTGACGCGGGTTCCTGACGCGGGTTCCTGACGCAGGTTCCTGACGCGGGTTCCTGACGCAGGTTCCTGACGCAGGTTCCTGACGCGGGAAGAGCAACACCGAGCCCGCGCGGCTGGGGCACGGGCTCGGCGGCGTCCGGGGCGGCAGCGGCCGGAACGGTGGCAGCGGCCGGGACGGCGGGGCGGCGTTCAGGTGGTGATGAAGACGTCGAGGGCCTGGGTCACGATGTCGATCGGGTTCGAGAACGACCTGCTGAAGTTGCTGGTGCCCGCGAAGTGCATGCCGACCGGGTTCCGGGCCTCGTCGAAGGTCCAGACGATGGAGCCGGAGTCCCCGGGCTGGGTGAAGACGCCGCCGTTCCCGCTGATCGCGATGGAGCCGGAGAAGAAGGCGGAGTTCCCTCCCGGGTAGCCGACCCAGTGCGAAGCGCCGACCTCCTGCACGAAGCCCGAGGTGAGTTCCGTCGTCCGCCCGCTCTTGCCGACGAGCATGCCGACCGTCGCCGCCGTGGTCGTGGAGCTGATCGCGATCTCGACCGGGCCGCTCGGCCCGGGGGCCAGGACGTTCGGGCTGACGTTGGCGGGGTCCGCCCAGGCCGTCGCACAGTCGACGCTGTTGACGGTCCCGCCGAACGTCACGGGAACGAAGCGCTCCAGGACGGCCACGAGGTCCTGCGGGCAGACCCCTCCGTCGCCGGTGGCGGGCTGGACGACGCAGTCCCCGAGCTGGCCCTGGTTGCTGTTGGCGAGGATGTGGTTGCAGCTGATGAGGAGCGTTCGCTGGTCCCGCGGGGCGGACCGACCGGTGGTCAGGCAGCCCAGCGTGCCGGTGCCGAGGGCGTTGGGGTTGCTGATCACCGATATCCCGCCGGGTGCGGGCCGTGCCTGGAAGGTGAACGCCTGTGCCTCGATCGGCCCGGTGACGACGGGGACGACGACCACCCTGGGTGAGGCCGCGGCCTGGACGCCCATGCGTTCGACGAGCACCGCGGTGACGTCGGCGGCGGTCCTCGGCTGGGCCAGGTAGACGGTCAGCGTCGGCTGCCCGGGCTCCACCGCGCCGTCGCGCGGTCCGAGCTCCGACGGTGTGGCCCGGCCGATGCCGACGCCCTGGATGTTGGTCAGCTCGGTGAAGGCCTCCGCCGACCGGACGCCGCTGCGTTCGTCACCCTGGGTCCTCAGGGCCTCCTCGATCGCGGCTCGCGCCTCCAGGAGCTCGGGCGGGAATTCGGCGGGGTCGAAGCCGATGTTCTCGGGCAGGTTCCCCGGGGCACTCATCTGGACGTCCTCGCCGGACCGTGCGAAGTCTTCCGGCGGGGGCTGGCTGGGCCCTGGCATGGCAAAGCTCCTCGGAGGTGCGCGCCGGGGGCGAGCGGTCCCCGTGCCGGGACGGGACGACGGCAACTCGCACGAACCGGTCGGACTCCCGCCGGCGGAACGCGAGTCGCCGGCGGAACGCGGGTCGGAAGCGGAAGGCGGGTCGGGATCGCCGCCGTCGGGGAACGGCCCGGGGTTCCACCGGGGCCGCGCCGCCTGTTCGGGTCCGTCCGCCGGGACCGGGTCGGGTCCGTCCCGTGGGACGACAGGCGTCCTCGGCGCGGACCGGTGCCGCTCGTGGCGCTACCTTCATGCTCCCACCCCGGCAAGTCGCCCGCCTCCCCGTGGGTGACCTGAAACCCCGGCAGCCCGGCGGTCCGACGTCGGCCCGCCGGGCCGGGAGCGGCGGCACCGGTCACGGGCCGTCAGGGCGGTCGCCCGGGTGGGCCGCCCGGTTCTGCAGCGAACGCCGCCGGGGGTGCGGAGGTCAGCGCACGAGGGGCAGGAAGACCGTGTCGACGATCTCTTCGAGGACGTGATCGGGCGCGGGGGCGAAGGTCGTGAGGATCTCGTGGCGCAGCAGGTCGAAGGGGAGGGCCTTGATGCGTGTGCTGAGGTGTTCTGCTTCCACTTCGCCGCGGGCGACGGCGCGGTCGAAGAGGACGTCGGCGGTTTTCTCACGGGCTGCGGTGAAGAGGTCGCCGGGGCTGGTGCCGGTCGCCTGGTAGTAGCCGGCCAGGTGCACGTTCATGACGGTGACGAGTTGGACGCGGGTGGCGTTGATCGTCCGCATGAGGGTGAGGACGTCCTCGCGCAGGCTGCCGGTGTCGGGGATGTCGACGCGGGACTGTTCGAGGACGTGGGCGATGGCCGCCCGGACGAGTTGGTCGCGGCCCGACCAGCGGCGGTAGAGCACGGGCGGGCTGGTGCCCGCGCGCCGGACGACGGCGTCCATGGTGAATCCGGCGTAGCCGCTGTCCGCGAGTTCGTCCCAGGCCGCGTCGAGGAGTGCCTTCTCCAGTGCCGCGCCGCGGCGTCGCTCAGCCATCCGGGACCCCTTTGGAAAGAGTTGCCTTTCTTATCTCGGCATCCTAGCCTGAGGGTCACAAGATAGAACTCTCTATCTTAAGGACCGTGTCCGTGAGGAGAACCGGATGTCCGTACGAGAGCGAACCCCCGTGTCGACGGCGATGGACCACGACGTGCTCGTGGTGGGTGCCGGGCCGGTCGGCCTGATGCTCGCCACGGAGCTGCGGCTGGCGGGGGTCCGGGTCGTGGTCGTCGAGCGGCGGACGGAGATCGACACCGCGCGCAAGGCGGGCGCGTTCAACACGGCCACCGCCGAGGCCTTCGAACGGCGCGGCCTGCTCGCCGCGATACGGGCCGCGGCGGGGAGGCAGCCGCTGCAGGCCGAGGGGGAACGACCGCCCTTCGTCGGGCACTTCGGCGGGATCCAGGTCCCGTCCGGCCCCGTCGACGAGCAGGCTCCCGGCCTGCGTGGACGCGGCCCGGACTGGTACGTGCAGGTCCCGCAGGCCGAGGTGGAGCGGGTCCTCGGCGAGCGCGCGGCGCAGCTGGGGGTCGAGGTCCGGCGCGGGGTCGAGGTCCGCGGCTTCGACGAGGACGAGGCCGGTGTCACCGTCCACCTGCCCGACGGCGAGGACGTCCGGGTGGCGTGGCTCGTCGGCTGCGACGGCGGCCGCAGTTCGGTCCGCCGCCGCGCGGGCTTCGACTTCCCGGGCACGGACCCGCAGATCACGATCCGACACGCGGTGGGCACCATCCAGGGGGCGGAGCACCTGGGGCTGGGCTGGCAGCACACTCCCACCGGCGTCTACGTCCACGGGCCGGGCCCCGGCCAGGTGCGCACCGTCGAGCCGGACGGTCCGCCTGCGGACCGCGAAACGCCGGTCACCGCGGCCGAGATGGAGGCCAGCCTGCGGCGCGTCAGCGGCGCCGACGTCCGCATCACCGCGCTCACCTTCGGCGCCCGCTCCACGGACCACGCGCGGCAGGCGACGACCTACCGGCGCGGTCGCGTGCTGCTCTGCGGCGACGCCGCCCACGTGCACTCACCGTTCAGCGGCCAGGGCCTGAACCTGGGCATCGGCGACGCCGTCAACCTCGGCTGGAAGCTCGCCGCCACCGTGCAGGGGTGGGCGCCCGAGGGCCTGCTCGACACCTACACCGGCGAACGGCACCCGATCGGCGCCGGGGTGCTCGACTGGACCCGCGCCCAGGTGGCCGTGATGCGCGGCGACGCCCACAGCCGCGCCCTCAGGGACGTGACCGCCGACCTCCTCGGCACGCGGGACGGCGCGACCCACTACGTGCAGCGGATCTCCGGTCTGTCGCAGCGCTACGACCTGGGCAACGGCCATCCGCTGGTCGGCACGGCGGTGCCCGACCTCCGGCTGGACGACGGCGCACGGCTCTCCGACCGCACCCGTACGGGCCGGGCGCTGCTCGTCGACCTCGCCGGGGACGACCGGCTGGCCGCCCTGACCGCCCTCGCCGAGCGGTACGCCGGGCGCCTGGAGCTGGTCCGCGGCCGGGCGGAGGGCGTCGGGGCGGACGGTGTCGAGGTGGACGGCGCCGGGGCGGAGAGTGTCGAGGTGGACGGCCTGCTGGTCCGTCCGGACGGCTTCGTGGCATGGGCATCGGCCGCCGGTGACCCCGTGGGCCGGGGCCCGGAAGCCGCCCTGACACGGTGGCTGGGGAAGGGCACGGGTCCTTCGGACGGGTGAGCGGTCCCGCGGCCCCGGCACCCCCGACCTCCGGGACCACCCCGACCACCGCGCCCCGGCCCGTGTGGGCACGCCGCACCGCTGCCGCCGGGCCGATGCCGGGCAGCGGCGTGAGAATGGGCCGTAGCTGCCGTGTCCGACCAGCTCGGGAGGCGTCCATGAAGGACCTGGAGTTCAAGCAGAAGCGCACCTTGACCCGCGCCGAGGCCGCCGATCAGCTCGACGCGCTGGCGGCGGCGCTCAGGCGCGGCGGCCAGGCCGAGCTGGACCTCGGGCCCGGGAAGCTGTCCCTGCGGATCCCGGACGAGCTGCACACCGAGATCGAGGTCGAGCTGGAGGACGGCGAGATCGAGCTGGAGATCGAGCTGACCTGGCGGGCGGGCCAGCCGGACAGCGCCGGCGACTGACGACCGCGCCCGCCTGCCATGTCGACAGGCGGGCGGACGGGCCCGCAGGCAGCCGGGCGTCACCCCAGGGCCGCCGCCTTGCGCAACAGCACCGACCGCTCGCTCGCGTTGCGGCACAGCCGGGCGGCGAGTTCCAGCTCGGCCCGGGCCTCGACGGTGCGGCCGAGGCGGGTGAGCAGTTCGCCACGGACGGTCGGCAGCAGGTGCGACCCCGACAGGCGGCCGGAGGCGGCCAGCTCGTCGACCGTGGACAGCGCCTCCAGCGGCCCGCCCGCCATCGCGACCGCCACGGCCCGGTTGAGCTCGACGACGGGCGACGGGGCGACCCGGCCGAGCGCCTCGTACAGGAGCACGATGCGTTCCCAGTCGGTGTCCGCCACCGAGGGCGCGGTCGCGTGGCAGGCGGCGATCGCGGCCTGCAGCCCGTACGGGCCGAGGCCCCGCCCGAGTGCCGAGGCCCGGCCGAGCGCGGCGAGGCCGCGGCGGATCGCGGAGCGGTCCCACCGGCGGCGGTCCTGGTCCTCCAGAAGCACCGGCTCGCCGTCGGGCCCGGTGCGGGCCGGGAAGCGCGCGGCGGTGAGCTCGAACAGGGCGAGCTGGCCGTGCACCTCCGGTTCGGCGGGCAGCAGGGCGGTCAGCGTCCGGGACAGCCGTACGGCCTCGTAGGCGAGGTCGGGGCGCAGCAGGTCGTCGCCGCTGGTCGCCGTCGAGCCCTCCGTGAAGATCACGTACAGCACGCTCAGGACGGCGCCGAGCCGCTCGCGCCGGTCCTCGGGCGGCGGCAGCTCGAACGGCACGTGGGCGGCGGCGATCGTCTTCTTGGCCCGGGTGATCCGGGCCTGGACGGTCGCCGTGGGCACCAGGAAGGCGCGGGCGATCTCCTCACTGGACAGGCCGCCCACCACGCGCAGGGTGAGTGCCACCCGGGCCTCGGGGGAGAGCACCGGGTGGCAGGCGGTGAACACGAGCGCGAGGACGTCGTCGTCGACCCGGTCCGGGTCCCACGGCAGGTCGTCCGCCCGCTCGGGCGCGGCGGCCGCGCCCGAGCTGAGCTCGCCGTCGGAGAGCGGACCGGCGAGCGCGGCGTACCGTTCGTCGAGCGCCGACCTGCGGCGGAAGGCGTCGATGGCCCGCCGCCGGGCGGTGGCGAGCAGCCAGCCCACCGGGCTGCTCGGCTCCCCGTCGCGCGACCAGGCGACGAGCGCCTCCGCCAGGGCCTCCTGTGCGACGTCCTCGGCGAGCGCGAAGTCCCCGGTGTAGCGGGCCAGCGCGCCGATGATCCGGGCGGACTCGATCCGCCAGACCGCCTCGACGGCCCGCCGCGCCGCGTCGGCGACGGGCGGGCCGTCGGCGGCCGCGGGCGTCACAGCTGGCCGGTCCGCTCGCGCCACGCCCGCTCCTTGATGATCCACTCGTTGTCCTGCGGGAACTCGTCGATGCCCGGCACCCGGCGGATCTCGCACTTGGAGCCGGGGATCGCCGGCATCCGCTTGGCCCACTCCACCGCCTCCTCCTTGGAGGCGACGTCGAGCAGGTAGAAGCCGCCGAACAGCTCCTTCGTCTCACCGTACGGCCCGTCGGTGACGACCGGGGTCTCCCCGTCGTAGTCGACCACCACGCCCTGGGAGGGGTCGTCCAGGCCCTCGGCGGCGACGAGCACCCCGGCCCGGATCAGCTCGTCGTTGAAGCGGCCCACCGTTTCGAGCATCTGCTCGAAGGGTGTGTCCATCATCTTCGCGACGGACTCGTCCGTGCCGCGCATGATCAGCATGTACTTCGCCATGGTCGGTCTCCTTGTTCGGGGTCGTCTCTCGACCCTCTCAGTCCCAGGTCGAACGGCGCGGCAGCGAAATCGACACGGCGGACGGATTCGGGCCTGATTTTTTTCCGACCCCCTCCAGGGGGGCGGGGCCGGTCAGGCCGGACCCGGTCAGGGCCGGGCGGGTGCCGTCTCCTGGATTCGCCCCTGCAGCTGCTTGGACAGCTCCGCGACGCAGGCCGCGAGCTGCCCGGTCGTCAACTGCGCCGGGTCGCCGCCGCACCCGCCCGCCGGTACGGCCGGCGGCTGACCGGACGGCTGCGGGGCGGTCGGCTGCGGCGCGGACGGCTGCGGGGCGGTCGGCTGCGGGGCGGTCGGCTGTCCGGACGGCTCCGGCGTGCCGGGCGCCGGGGCCGGCACACCGCCGCCCGGCGGGGAGATGCTGCCGTTCAGCGACACCAGGTTGGGCGTCACCGTGGCGTCCCCCGACAGGTCGATGTAGTCCTGGGTCTGCCCGTTGAAGTCCACGAAGCCGCGCCACATGTCCCGGCCGAACGGGACGATCTCCTGCAGCGCGCCGCCCTGCCCGGCGCTGATGGTGATCGAGGTCTGCTGCGCCATGTACGACACCATCCGGCTCGCCAGCACGTCGAGGTTCACCGACGGCGCGTCGTCGCCGCGCACGTACACGTGCAGCTCGTTGAGGCCGCCGCCGGCCCGGTCGGCCTGCACGACCGCGAACGCCACCACCAGCTGCGAGGAGCTCTCCCGGGGCACCAGCGGCGTCACGTAGTACAGGTGGCCGTCCGCCTTGGAGCGCAGCAGGAACTCGCCCGGGTTGACGGCGTTGGTCGCCGCCGAGGTGTGGTCGTAGCCGAAGCCGCGGTCGTCCTTGGCGCCGCGTCCGCCGAGCCACTGCACCTCGTGGATCTGATCCCGGACCACCGAGGCCGGGTACACCGCGCCGGGCAGCTCGCCCGGCGCCACCGCGGCCCGGTACGTCATGCTCGGGCGGCCGTCCGGCGAGCCGCGCAGGACCAGCACCCCGGCCGGCTCCAGGACCGTCCGCTGCCGCCAGCCGATCTGCCGCGCCACCGAGATCACCACCACCGGCTCGGCCGTGCGGGGGTCGGCGCCGTCGCAGTAGCCCCAGATGTCCTGGTCGCTGTAGACCAGGTCCGGGAACCGCTCGGCGAGCAGGTTGCGCAGGCTGACGGCCCCCGTGCCGGCGAAGGCCCGGCCGAAGGCGTGGTCGCCGCGGAACGCGCAGGTGGCGACGGAGTTCGAGCGGCCGTCCCAGACCGCGACGCCCTCCATCGGCTGCTCGCCGGAGCCGTCCAGGACGGCCGTCCACACGCCGCCGCCCTGCGGGGCGTCGGGCAGGTAGTGCAGGCTGTGCCCCATCAGGTGGACCCCTGAGGTCAGGCCGGCGCTGTCGGTGAGCGCCTTGGTCGCCGCGGCGTAGGAGGCGGTGCGCGCCTCGAAGTCGAAGTCCGGCATCGGCGCGGTCTTCACGCAGGCCGGCACGTCCGCGGTGCCCACCAGGTCGCAGCGGCCGCCGTCGCCGGCGCGGGTGTGCTCGGTGACCGGCAGCACCGACCGCGGGGTGCCCGCGCCGCCGGCCGGGACGTCGAGCACGGTCGCCGCTGCGTAGTAGCGGCCCGCGTCCTTGTCGTCGTCCCACAGCCCGGTGCCCACCCGTACCAGCGAGCCGACCACCGCCAGCAGCACCGCGGCCACGGCCAGGCGCACCCGCCACCCGCGGAAGCCGGCCCCGGACTGCTCCGCGACGTACCCGACCACGCCGACCGTGCCGCACAGCCCCACCGCGACCCACACCCAGAACAGCGGCGTCGCGTCCGGCACGCCGCCGTGCGGGAAGAACTCCTGCCGGAGCAGCAGCACATAGCTCTGGTCCTGCTGCCCGAACCCGCCGAACGCGACGTGCTTGACCAGCCACACCAGCACCGCGACCAGCGGCATCCACAGCCACCAGGCGGCCAGCGCCCACAGCCCGCGCCGCAGCGCCCCCCGGCGGACGTCACGCCCCGTCACACGCTCCCCCTGTCCGCGCCCCGCCGCCGCTCCCCCGACCCGACGATCCTCCGATGCTACGCGCCGGGCCGCCTCCGCCGCCGGGGAACAAGGGCACCCGCGCAAAGGTGCCCGGTGTCCGCAGGGCGGTCAAGACGTTTGCTGCCTAGCGCCGTTGCATCGCCCGGTCCTCCGCCGCGCGCCGCTGCCGGTTGGCCCGGTCCTTCGCGGCGTCCTTGCGCGTCTGCGCCGCACCGGGGGGCTCGACGACGAAGTTGCAGTTGCCGCAGACGTAGCCCCCCTCCGGGCCGTAGGTGATCTCCGCCCCGCACTGCGCGCAGTGCATCCCGGACACGCTCACCTCCCGCGTGGTGACCTCCCGCAGTGCGGCGTTCGCCGGCGGCGGGACCACGTACCAGCACGACCCGCAGACGTAACCGCCCTGCGGGCCGTGGCTGACGGGCTGCCGGCACTTGCCACAACGGGGAGTGTTCATACCTACCTCACGATGGACGGGACGACGGGGACGGCTCGCGCGGACGACGGCACCGCACGGCCGATGACGGCGCCGCACTGCCCGCAGGCAAGCTGTCTACCCTGATCCTGCATCAGCGACCCACAGTTCGGACACTGCATGGCGATTCCCTCCGGTCTCCTCGGTGGTGCAGCCATCGTGGCGCGGGTACCCCGGAGATCGGAAGCCCCGTACCCCGAGGACCGGTCGGCTTCCCCTGACGCCCGCTCAACCCGCCCTGCTCCTCCGCCCGGAGACCGGCACGAGGCAGGCGCTCGGCATTGCGCTCGGCGCTACGCTCGGCCGATGGTGACGGTGCTGGTCAACGGTCTGCCCGGAGCGGGCTACGCGTTGAGCGGCCGCCGACACGGCGTGACGAGGGTGCGGTGACCGCCGGCGCTCAGTGCCGTCGCCCGCCCGGGCGACGGCGGGCGGCGGGCGGCGGTTGGTCCGCCGGGGGCTGCGACTGCTCCGGGCGCAGGGCCAGGCCCACCCCGACGGCGGCCGTGGCCAGGCCCAGCGCGGCCAGCGGCCGGGACCACTCACCCACCGTGGCGGGGGCGAACGCGGGTGGCAGCACCAGCAACGAGGCGGTGAGGGCGGCGGCCGCCGAGGCGGGGCGGATGCTCGGGTGCCGGGGGCCGAACGCGTCGAGCAGCAGCAGGTGGGCGGCGAGCAGGACGGTCACGGCGAGCGCCCGGCCCCACGACGGTTCACCGAGCGCGGCGAGCAGGACGGAGGCGGCGGCGAGGAGGGTGGGGCGGGTCGCGGACAGGCGCGCGAGCCAGGCCGGCGGGGCGCCCGACGCGTCCGGGCCGGCCGGTGCGGGAACGGCGGCCCACAGGGCGCCGACGGCGACCGGCAGCAGGCTGACCGGCCCCAGCCGGTCGGTGAGCGTGCCGTCTCCGGTGCCGGCGGCGGCGAGCGCGAGGGCGGTGCCGGTGGCGCGCAGGGCGGCGCGTTCCAGGCGCGGGGCCCAGCCGGTGCGGTGGGCCGGTGCCGCAGCGCCCGTACGAGGGCGGCGGGCCGGTTCGGCGAGCGTGCGCGGCGGAGACCCCGGCTGCGTGGCGCGGGGCGCGCGGGTTGCTCGGGGCGCGCGGGTTGCTCGGGGCGCGTCGGTCGGGCTGGTCGGTCCGGTCATCGGGCGGCTCCCACGATCCGGCGGCGCAGCAGGGGCCCGAGGGCCAGGTCCAGGCTCTCGCCGGGTGTGTGACGGACCACCGGGATGCCCCGGCCGCGCAGGCTGGCGCGCATCGCCTCGCGCTCCGCGCGCCACAGGCGCAGCGCGAGGGCGTCGGTCTCGTCGTCGGGGCGGGCCGCCGGCTCCCCGACCGGGATCTCCACCACGACGAGCGGGTTGCCCCGTTCGCGGACCCGGCCGAGGACGTCGAGGATGCGCTGGTCGGCGAGCGGGGTGAAGGCGTAGACGAGGGCGTGGCCGGGCAGGGCCGCGAGCGGCAGGGTCGGCAGGGGGCCGCGCGGGGGGCGGTCCTGACGGACTTCCAGCACGCTCTCCACGATGCGGTAGAACTGCCGGTCCCCGGTGGAGGCGGTGAGCAGGCGCAGGCGTCCGCCGACCGCGACGAGGCCGATCCGGTCGTGGCGGCGCAGGTAGGCGCGGGTCAGGCCGGTGGCGGCGCGCAGGGTCTCGTCCAGGCTGCGCAGCCCGGTGGCGGCGTCGATGTAGTCGGCGAGCGTGTCGAGCAGGACGACCGCGTCGGCTGCGCGTTCGGCCGCGAACTGGTTGATCTGGACGGCGTCGCGGCGGGTCGTGGACGGCCAGTGGATCCGGCGCTGCCGCTCCCCGGGTACGTGCGGGCGGACGCCGACGACCTCGATGCCGGTGCCCTCGTGCGCGGTGGTGTGCTCGCCGATCCGTTCGGGCAGGCGGACCGGGATCGGGGTGAGGCGGGCGGCGTCGGGGACGGGGAAGACGTCGACGGTGCCGAGGTCGGTGCGGACGGTGCGACGGGTCAGGCCGCGGGCGTCGGGGACGTCGAGGTCGACGACGCCCAGGTGCCGGCGGCCCCAGCTGGCCGCGTGCAGGACGAGGTCGACGCCGGTCGGGGTGACGGTCAGCGCGTCCAGGGTGACGCCGGGGCCGAGCGTCACGACGGGCTCCGGCGGGCCGATCCGGCCGTCGTGCTGCACGGTGACGTGCACGGCGATGGCCTCGCCCTCGAAGCAGCGCTGGAGGCGGACGGTGCTCTCGGCGGACAGCCGGGTGGGGCGGCTGCCGCCGGGAGCCGCCAGGGCGAGCAGGACGGCCGCGAACGCGGCCGGGGCCAGGAGCCAGGCGTGGCCGGTGACCAGGGCGGCGAGGGCCGCGACGGTGGCCACGGTGAGCAGGCGCAGGGTCTGCTCACCGGGCCGCCAGTACGGTGCCGGCGGGGTGTCGGGCAGGCCGGCGGCGGTGGCACGGACGCTGCGGGCGACGGCCAGCGCGCGGACGCGGCGGGCGAGCCGGTCCGTGCCGCCGGTGCCGTCGGTATCGCCGCTGCCGCCGCTGCCGCCGGTGGCCGTCGGCAGGCTTGCGGCCGGGGCCCGTCCGGGGCGGCCCGGGGTCCCGCTGCCGTCCGACGCGGCGTTCACCGTGTCCCCGCCTGGGGCAGCGTCTGCGGTGCGGGGACGGAGGCGACCAGCCGCGCCATCACGTCGTCCGCCTCGATCTGGCGCACCCACAGTTCCGGCTTGAGCGTGATGCGGTGGGCCAGGGCCGGGCCGGCGAGCGCCTTGACGTCCTCGGGGGTCAGGTAGTCCCGCCCTTCCACCATGGCGTGGGCGCGGGCCAGTTGGACCAGCGCCAGGCCGCCGCGGGGCGAGGCGCCCACCTGGATCTGCTGGTCGTTGCGGGTGGCGTCGACGAGGGCCATGACGTACGCGACCAGGTCGTCGTCGACCTCGACCAGTTCCACCGCCGCCCGCATGGCCAGGAGTTCCGCCGGGCCGGCCACGGTCTCCAGGACCGGCTCGGGGGCCGCCCGGTCGATCCTGGCGCGCAGCATCGCCGCCTCGGTGGCGGTGGGGAGGTACCCCATGCGGACGCGCAGCAGGAAGCGGTCGAGCTGGGCCTCGGGCAGGGCGTAGGTGCCCTCGTACTCGATCGGGTTGGCGGTGGCGATGACCAGGAAGGGGTCGGGCAGCCGGCGGGTGGCGCCGTCGACGGAGACCTGGCCCTCGGCCATCGCCTCCAGGAGGGCGGCCTGGGTCTTGGGCGGGGTCCGGTTGATCTCGTCGGCCAGCAGCAGCTGGGTGAACAGCGGGCCGGGCCGGAACACCATCTCGCCGGTGTTGCGGTCGTAGAAGGGGGCGCCGGTGACGTCCGAGGGCAGCAGGTCGGGGGTGAACTGGATCCGGCGGAAGTCCAGGCCGAGGGTGGTGGCGAAGGAGCGGGCCAGCAGGGTCTTCCCGAGCCCGGGCAGGTCCTCGATCAGGACGTGCCCGCCGGCGAGGGCGCCGAGCATGACCAGGCGCAGCGCCTCGGGCTTGCCGACCACGGCCCGTTCGATCTCCGCGATCACCGCGCGGGCGCGCTCGCCGGCCTGTTGCGGGGTGAGCGGCGGAGGAGTCGGGACGGTTCCCTGCGGTGCGGGGCCGGCGGGACTCACCGGACCGGCAGGACTGGCAGGACTGGCAGGACTGGCAGCGGCGGGGCCGGCGGGACGGGCGGAAAGGTCGGGCATGACGCTCCTGCAGAAACGATTCGGTCGGTGGGAGGTGAGGGAGGGGCGGCCGTCACAGCGAGTCGAGCCGGTCGACCAGCTCGCGCAGGACCGCCGCCGGGAAGGCTTCGGCCGGGGCCGGCGCCAACGGGTCGATCCACGGCCACAGCCCGGGTCCGAGGAGTTCGGCGGCCCGGGCGCGATCGGCCGACAGGTCCACGCCGTGCGCCTCCGCGAGCCGTACCGTGTAGAGCCGTTGGAGCCGGAAGCGCAGCGGCGTGGTGTCCCCCTGGGGGTCGAGGCCCTGGCGGACCGTCCAGCGCCAGTCGCCGAGGCCGGGCGCGTACGCCTCCATCTCCTGCGGCCGACGGCGCCGGAAGAAGGTCTCGGTCTCGGTCTCCGCCCCGGCGACCCGGCGGGCGACGAGCAGGCCGACCCCTGTCAGCAGGACCGCACCGGCCCCCGCCCCGGGCCGGCCACCGACCAGGGCGAACAGGATCTCGGCGACGACGGCGGGCAGGGCCAGCTCGATCAGGCTGTGCCGCACCGAGCCCGGCCGGGCCAGTTCGCGGTCCGTCCCGTCCACGGGCCCGTCGCGTCGGGGTGCTGAACTGCTCACCGCTGCTCCCCTGTTGTGTCAGCTCCCGTTGGGTGGGCGCCTGTTGCGTGAGCCGCTGCCGGGTGTGCCTCTGCTGGGTGCGCGACGGCCGGTGTGCCCTCGTCCGCCGCGGCCCCGGCGTCCGCGGGCTGGGCGTCCGCGGGCTGGGCGTCCGCGGGCTGGGCCTCCGCGAGCCGGGCGGCGATGGCGTCCAAGGCCGTACGGGCCCGGTGCACCTGGTGGTCGTCCATCGGGTGGGTCGAAAATCTGGCCTCGCGGAACAGCGCCGTCAACTCCCGTGCCCCGGCGGCGTCGACCCGCTCGTCGGGCAGCGCGCGCACCAGCAGCTCCGTCGGGCTCTCCCAGGCCTGCCGGGGCAGTCCGGAGGCGGCCAGCGAACCCTCCATGGCCGCGTAGCAGGCGATCACCGCCGCCCGGGCGTCCGCTCCCGCCAGGGCCCTGCGGCCCGAGGCGACCGCCTCGACGAGTGCGCCCTCGGGGCTCGCGGGCGCAGCGGGCAGCACCTCGGGCAGCTCCCGGCTACGGCGCCTCGACCTGCGCAGCCGGACCACGGCAAACGCGCCGACGGTGAGGACGGCTGCCGCCGCCAGGGCGATCAGGGCAACGAGCAGCATCCCGAGCCCTTCCCCGGACTCCGGCGAGACCGGCACCGGCGCGGCCGACGGGACGGTCTCGGGGGTGGAGTCGGGCGAGGGCAGCGAGAGGTCGGGCAGCGCGTCCCCTCCGGACCGGCTGTGCAGGACCAGCAGCAGGACCGGCACGGCGACGGCGGCCAGGGGCAGCAGGAGCATGGCCGTCTCCCGCAGGCGGTCGGCCCGGGGTGTCGGCCCGTGGAGGTGGCGGACCTCCTCGCGGAAGCGCACCGCGAACCTGCCCACCAGGACGGCCCAGCCGAGCCCGAGCAGCACCACGTAGCCGAGGCCCGTCACCGGCCCGCTCGTCGCGGTGCCCAGTAATCCGCTCCCGGGCCGCAGGGTCGCGGCAGCCGTCAGCAGCCCGACGACGACCAGCAGTAACCCCGCCCGTCGGCCGTGCCGTCCGCGCGTACGCGTCGGCGATCCACCGCTCATGCGAACCCCCCGGTCCCCGCGCGCACGAACGGCGCGCGAGGTGCAGCGTCGCACACCGGCCGTCACGGTGTCACCTGCCGTCGCAGGCAGCCCACACGTCCCCGGTGTCCCTCGCGTCCCGCGCCCCGCCGGCCCGTGCCCGACCGGGGCGGAAGACGGTCGGAAAACTTCTTCGAACCCACCTGCAACCCCCGCGGTGGCCGCACGTCTGTATCAGTGAGGGGAACGGAACGGGGCTGACGCACAGGGGGGCCACCGTCCGGGAGCCGGCCTCCGTGACCCGTCGGGTCCACGAGGCCGCTCGACCGCTCACTCAGGTACGCACAGGTACACGCACACCCACATCCCATCGCCTTCGGTACCGCCGAACCCTCTGTTCGGCATGCCCATGACAAGATTGTTCCAGGGGGAACCATGTCCAGCACCACCCGCGTCCGCCGTTCCCGCCGCGCCGTCACCGTCGCCGCCGCGCTCGGGGTCCTCGCACTGGGCGGCTCGCTCGCACTCCCGGCGCAGGCCGCCTTCGCCGACGGCGTGCACCAGGGGACGCTGACCGTCCAGACGCCCCAGGAGGTCGGCTTCGCCGGTCAGCCGGTCGCGTTCACCGAGACCGTGACCAACACCGGCACCGAGACCACCGCCTTCTCGCTCGTCCTGCAGACCACGACCGAGGCGGGCACCCCGGAGCACGCGATCACGATCGACTACAAGGACCCGGCGAACGGCAAGTGGACCTCGGTCCCGCTGGAGTTCTACCGCGGCGACGACGAGGCCACCTACCACGGCCTGATCAACGGCATCACGGTCGCGGCCGGCAAGACCGTGAAGCTGGACATGCGCATCGGCGCCCCGATGGGCCTGCCGCACGACGGTGCGAGCAACGGCGGCTTCCGCTCCATCACCCTGAGCTCCCGCCTCACCGTTCCGGGCACCTGGGAGAACCTGGGCGAGCTGGTCAGGACGATCTCGGTCGAGCCCATCGTCGGCTCCCTGGCCCACGTGCCCGCCACGGCGGTCGCCGGCGGCGCGCCGATCGAGTTCGACGCGGTGCTGTCCAACCCCACCCCGTCCGCCTACATCAACCTCGGCAACGTGCTCTTCACCGACAGCCACGCCACCGTCCAGGTCCGCAAGGCGGACGGCACGTGGACCACGCTGAAGAAGTACGCCACTGACACCGACGACACGGCCGGCGTCTACCTGCAGGGCCGCAACTCCTCCATCGGCGCCGGGAAGACCACGGTGAGCCGGGTGCGCGTGTCCTACGACGGGACCACCCCGCTGGGTGCGACCCGCATCAACCCGTGCGTCTTCGTCAACGAGGGGAGCGCCCCGTTCTGGGGGACCACCAACTGCAGCCAGGGCAGCACCGTCAACGTCGTCGCCCCGGCCGCGACCCCGGCCCCCACCACGCCGCCCACCAGCACCCCCACCACCGCCCCGGGCAAGACCCCCGGCAAGACCGGCGGCACGTCGGGCACCGGCACCGAGCAGGGCACGGACACCAAGCAGGGCACGGACGTGAAGCAGGCCACGGACACCAAGCCCGCGACCGACACGGCGCCCGCACCCGTCGCCCCCGTCGTGGCTGCCGCGCCCGCCGCGGGTGCCGCCCCCGCCGCCCCCGCCGTGGGCGAACTCGCCGCCACCGGTGCCGAGTCCAGCACCATCCCGGCCGTGGCCGCCGCGGCGCTCGCCACCCTCGGGGCCGGCGCGCTCGTCCTCGTCGGCCGCCTGCGCCGCCGGTCCTGAAGCACCCCGCGGCCCGCGCCCTCCCCGGTCACCCACCGGGGAGGGCGCGGGTCCGTCCGTTCCGGTGGCCGTCCCCGCCGCCGCCCTCCACCCCGTAGGCTCACGAACGGACCGTCAGCCCGTCCAGGGTGAGGTCCAGCAGGCGTTCGGCGCGTGCCCGCAGGTCGGGCCCGGCCGAGGTGAGGGCGATGCCTTCGAGGGCGGCCGCGAGGTCGGCGGGGCCGATGTCGGTGCGGATCGCGCCGACGGCCGTGCAGGCGTCCATCAGGGCGGCGAGGGCCCGTCGGACCATGTCCCGGCTGTGGCCGTGCGAGATGCTGCCGGCTGCGGCGAGGGCGCGCAGTGCGTCGGCCATTCCGGCCTTGGCGGCGACGTAGTCGAGGAAGAGCCGGGTCCAGGCGCGCAGCGCATCGTACGGCGGCTCGGCTGCGAGCAGGCCGGGGACGGCGTCGCACAACTGGGCCAGCTCGTTGCGGTAGACCGCCTCGATCAGGGCCTCGCGGGTGGGGAAGTTGCGGTAGAGGGTCGCGCTGCCGACGCCCGCCGCCTTCGCGATGTGTTCCATGCGGGCGTCGAGCCCGTCCTCGGTGTAGACGCGCACGGCGGCGGCGAGGATCCTGTCCCGGTTGCGCTGCGCGTCGGCGCGCAGCGGGCGGTGCGAGCTGCCGTCGGTCACGTGTAGTCGTCCCTTCCTGTCTGACGGTCGATCCTTCCCGTCCTGTCCGCCGATTGCCAAACGGAGAGTTCCCCACTTAACGTGGGATCAAGTGGAGGACTCCCCACTTTCATCGCGGGCACCCTTGGACACCCTCAGGCGGGCCCACCCAACTCCGGAAAGGCTGCTCATGCCGGGAATCGAAGGCAAGGTCGTGGCGATCACTGGCGCCAGTAGCGGCATCGGGGCGGCGACCGCCCTCCACCTCGCCGGGAGGGGCGCCCGGCTCGTCCTCGGGGCACGACGCGAGGACCGGCTGGACGCGGTGGTCGCGCAGATCACCGCGCAGGGCGGCAGCACCGTCGGCGCCGTCGTCGACGTGACCCGCCGCGAGGACCTGCGGCGCCTGACGGACACGGCGCTCGACCGGTTCGGCCGGCTCGACGTCCTGGTCTCCAACGCCGGCACCATGGCGGTGTCCCCGTTCGACGAGCTGCGCCAGGACGACTGGGACGCCATGGTCGCCACCCACATCACCGGCCTGCTCAACGGGATCGCGGCCGCCCTGCCCGTCTTCCGGGCGCAGCGCTCCGGCCAGTTCGTCAACATCGGCTCCACCGCGGCCTACACGGTGAAGTCCCCCCAGGGCGTCTACGCGGCGACCAAGACCGCGGTGAAGGTGCTCACCGAGGGCCTGCGCCAGGAGTCCGGGCCCGACCTGCGCGTCACCCTCGTCTCCCCCGGCTTCACCGACACCGAGGGCGTCGGCAAGGGCGCCGCTCCCGACGTCGCCGCCGCCCTCCTCCGCCGGCGCGACGAGATCGCCATCCCGCCGTCCGCCATCGCCGCCGCCATCGCCTATGCCATCGACCAGGCCGAGGGCGTCGACGTCAGCGAGATCGTCGTCCGCCCCACGGCACAGGACTGACACCGGGGGCGGCGCTCCTTCCCCGCCTCCTTCCCCGCCCGGGACGGGACGCGCGGAAGGTCCCGGCCGTCGTGCGGACGGGACCTTCGGCGGGGGCCGGGCGCTGCCCGCCCGGCGGGCGGGTCAGCCGGTGGTGCGGGGTGCGAAGACGCCGAACATGGCGCCCTGCGGGTCCCGGACCACGGCGATCCGGGGGCCGTTCTCCATCTCCACGTCGACGGGCCCGTGCAGGACCTCGGCCCCCAGGCGCGCCGCGGTCGCCGCGGCGGAGTCCACGTCCGCGACCTGGAAGTACGGGGCCCAGTGGGACGGGACCTCCGCCGGGACGGAGGCGTCCATCGCCATCACGCCGCCGAACATCTCACCGGCCAGGCCGACCATCGGGTAGACGTCGTCCGGCCAGACCTGCCAGCCGAAGGTGGTCTTGTAGAACTCGACCGCGGCGTTCCTGTCCCGGGTCGACAGGTCGACCCAGCCGAAGGCGTTCGGCTCGTTCACCACGCCGAACCCGGCGAACTTCCGGGCCTGCCAGACGGCGAACGGCGCGCCGGTCGGGTCGCTGAGCAGCGCCCAGCGGCCGAGGTCGCCGATCTCCATCGGCCCCATCCACACCTGGGCGCCCGCGCCCTTGGCGGTCCCGCAGGTGCCGTCGACGTCCTCGGTCGCGAAGGACACCAGCCACATCACCGGTTGCTGCGGGTTCATCAGCGGCGCCACCGCCGCGGCGGGCGCGCCGCCGTGGGAGAAGGTGGTGTAGCCGCCGTACTGCGGGTCGGGGTCGGTCTCGGCGCTCCAGCCGAACAGTTCGCCGTAGAACGTCTGAGCGGCGGGGAGGTCGCGGGCGCTCAGCTGCGCCCAGCACGGGGAACCGGGGACGATCTTGGTCACCTTCAACGCACGAGCCTCTCGGTTTCGGGTTCGGGTTCGGGTTCGGGGCAGGAGGACCATATCCGACTGTTCGTCAGATATCCGGCACGACCGGCGGTTCGGGGGACGGCCCGGTGCGGCCGGGCCCCGTTTCCCGTCCCGGGGCCGAGGGCAGAGCGCGCGAGCTCCCGAGCCGGATGCTCAACGCCCGCCGCGCCGTGGTGCCCTTCACCGGCCGCCACGACGAGCTCGCCCGGCTGCGGGAGTGGCGCGACGGCGACGGCGCGCGGTTGGCGGTGCGCTGGCTGTACGGACCGGGCGGCCAGGGCAAGAGCCGCCTGGCGGCCCGGTTCGCCGACGAGGCACTGACGACCGCCGAGGAGGCCGTCCGCCAGTGGCGCGAACTGGTCGCGGCCAACCCGGCGTTGCACGAGGAGTTCCTCGCCGCCGCCCTGTCCGACCTCGGCAACCGGCTCGCCGCTGCCGACCGGCCGGAGGAGGCCCTGACCGCCACCGAGGAGGCCGTGCTGATCCTCGACCGCCGAGCCGCGACCGGCCGCGCCGTCGACCGGGACAGCTTCGCCAACGCGTTGAACAACCTCGGCAACCGGCTGGCCGCGGTGAACCGGCCGGAGGCCGCCCTGGACACCTCCCGGAAGGCCGTGGAGATCTACCTCGTCCTGGTCGGCGAGCACCCGGCGGCGTACGAGCCGGCCCTGGCCCGGGCGCTCGCGAACCTGGGCATCCGGTGGGCGCAGCTCGGCTTCCCCCGCAAGGGGCTGGACGCGACCGAGGAGGCGGTGCGCATCCAGCAGGCCCTGGCGGCCGCGAACCCCGAGGCGTTCACGACCGACCTGAGGCGCTTCACGTACAACCGTGACGCGCTCCGCGCGGAGCTCGCCGAGCGCTCGCCCCGGCCGCGGTGACCTACGCCGCTCCGGCCGGGCCGCCGCCCTCGGCCACTCCTGCGTCAACGGGCGTACGCGCCAGCCCGGGTGTCCCGGGGAACACCGACCACCCGATTCCGGATGCTACGCACGGCGGGGTGCGGCGATCACAACAGTTGCCACAACTGTCGCTTCCCGGTCGACAACGGACCGTTCATCGTCAACTCGCGTTCCACCGATGTCTCTTGACGACCGATTGGATCTCGGTCCGGCGTATCGTGTTACGTTTCGCTAGCCAACAGACAACAAGTTGACCCCGGCGGTGCTACCAACACCCCGGGGTCCGGCAACTGGAGCCTTCTTCTCCCGATGCGTATTCATCGTAGCGTCCCCGTACGTGACTTCACCGTACTTCCCAACAACGTCCTGCAGTACCGACGGCTCTCCTACACTGCCCGCGGTCTGCTCGCGGACCTCCTCTCCCGCCCCGACGGCTGGCAGGAGGACGGTCGGCAGATGGCCGACACCAGCCCCCAGGGGCGCGGCGCCGTCCGCAAGGCCCTGAAGGAGCTGATCGCGGCCGGCTACTACCGGGTCGTGACGGTCCGCCTGCCCGACGGCACCCTCCGGACCGAGAACCACGTCTACGACACCCCTCAGCTCCCGGCACCGGGTACCACCCCTCCGGCGCCCGGTGGAACGAGCACCGGTGGTGCTGACGCCCTACCAAAGAACCGAGACAAAGAACCCTCCCTCCCGGCCGCCGCGGAACGCGACGGGCCCGAGGTCAAGCACCGGGCCCCCGAGGCCCCGCTCCCTCCCCCTCCCCCTCCCCCGGACGAACGAACGCGGGAGGCGGTCGCAGCACTCTTCCGGGCGATCCGGCCCGAACCCCGCCTCCGCCTCGGCGAGGCCGAAGCCCGGAAGCTCGCCCCACTGGTCGCCCGGTGGCTGGAGCGCGGCGCCACCCACAGCGAACTCGCCCAGGCCCTCCTGCCCGGGCTCCCCGCCCCCCTGCACTCGGCGGCAGGGGTGATCCGCTACCGCCTGGAAAACAAGATGCCGCCCGAACGAGCCCCCGCGCGCCCGGCAGCGGCCCGGTACGCCGAGTGCGCCAAGTGCCACGACCCGGTGCCGAAGCCCGGCATCTGCCGCCCCTGCGCCGGGCTCGGCGCACCCACGCCCGCCGTCGGCGGCAGCGGGGCGACCACCCTCGCCGGAGTGACCCGTGCCCGGGCGGCCCTGCGTGCGGCCCGGACGACCGCACTGGGCCTCGGCGGACTGGCCCAGCCCGGGTGAGGCCTCGCCGGCCGCGGCTTCGCCGGTGTGCCGGGGGTGTACCGCCGGGGCGCCGAGCGGGCGCTCCGAGCAGGCGCTCCGACGGGCGGGGCCCGCGGCACCGGGCCCGTCCGACTGATCCGGATGCCACCGTGCGCGTGCAGCACACCGGCCCTGCGGCGAGGTTGAGGGGATGGACACCATCATCGTGCTCGAAGCCGACACCCCGACCAACGTCCGGCTGCTCGGTGCCGACCACACACCGGCCGACCCCGAGAACCCCGTACGCCGCGCGCACACCGCCCGGGCAGCGGCCTCGGGCGTCTGCGACCCGCTCACGCTGTGCGGCCTGGACACCTCCGACATGACCCTCGCCCCGCACCGGTCCACCGACCTCGGCGAACCGCACCCCCGCCTCCCCTGGGCCACCTGCAGCAGCTGCCGCAAGGCCGAGGAGGGCACCCGGCCCGCCCCCGTCGCGGACCGCGCCGGCACGGACGTCGTCGGCACGGACAGCGCCGCTGCGGACGGCGCCGGCACGGACGGCCCGGAGGACGCCCCCCTCCCGGCCGAACCCCCGGCGCCCTGAACCACCGAAGGCCGGACGGGGCCGCGAGAGCGGCCCCGTGCCCCGGCACGCGCCGGGCTCAGCCGACGGTCGGCTCGCGGCCGTACCCGGGGCGGACGACCTGCTGTCCCAAGGGCACGCCGTCGCCGCCCGGATGGGCCGGGACGTCACGGTGAACGGCACTGCGTTCGGGCCCGCTACGGTCACCGCACAGGCGATCGGCATCACGGTGTCCACGGGACGCCCCGGCAAGGCCCTCGGCCTGTTCGGGTCGATCGGTGACCTGTCCGGCCTCACCCCGTCGGCGCGCAACCGGATGCTGCTGGACGTCGCCCTCGCACAGGCGGAGACACGGCAGTCGGACACCGCCCTGGACACGCTGTTGGACGTCTGCTCGGCCGCACCGGGCTGGGCCCGGAATCAAGCCCTGCCGGGGGTGATCGCTCAGAAGGCGAGTGCGGGCAGCGCGACCACCGCCAAGCTGCGGAAACTGTCGGCGATCCTCGGCACGTCCATGGTCATCGGCTGACTGATACAGGGCGTATCACTTCCGCCCGGTACGACTTCGGAAAGTGATACGCCCCGTCCGTTCACTGAAAGTGCACACGCAGCCACATTGGGTGCATGCCGACATCCCATCACGAAGCGGTCCGCTCCCCCGTCACCCGCGTGCCGGTCGCCCCGTACGTCCCCGCCCCGGATCCGCTCACCGCGCGCACCCTGGCGGTGACGGCCACGCTCGTACGAACCACCGAGGCCCCGACACGACCCCGGCCGCGTCACCGCGCCCGGCCATGCTCCGCCTGCCGTACCGGCCGGAGTCGGCCGCAGCGGCCCGCAGTCTGGTCCGCGCCAAGCTGATCGAATGGGGACTGCCCGGCCTGGTCGACGACGCCCTGCTGATCGTCTCCGAGCTGACGGCCAACGCCGTACGGACCGGCTGCCAGACGTACATGATCGTCGGCATCCGCCACCCCACGACCGGTACCGTGCGCCTGCTCGTCTCCGACGGCTCGGCGTCCGTGCCCGTACGGATCGACGCCGGTCCCGACGCCGTGTCCGGCCGGGGACTCGACCTGGTCCACCACCTCACGAACGGCCGCTGGGGCACGCAACTGTGGCGCCGGGGCAAGGTCGTGCACGCCGACCTGCCGGCGTGCTGAACACGATCGAGCGGAAGGACCGGCGTCAGCAGACCGGGCCCGGCCGTGCCGCAGTTGCTCGCAACAGGTCCTGCACCAGACCGAAGTCGATCGCTTGCGGCCTGCGGAACCGCAGACACCCCTTGCCCATGTCCTGCCCCGCCAGCCGTTCGGCGAACGCCTCACGCACATCACTGCGCATCAGATAGAAGGAGATGTGCTGCTTCTGGCTGGCGAAGGCGATCTCGGCGACACCGTCCCGCTCGTACGCGGGCATTCCGTAGGCCATGAGCTCCGTGAAGCCCTTCAGCTCCTGCCGGCACAGCTGTCGCAACTCGGCCAGCGCGTCTCTACGCTCATCGGGCACCTCGGCCAGGTAGCCGTCCACGTCTTTCGCTGCACTTTGCACCATCACGAGAGGATATGTCGCGTTCTTGCCCCTGAGCCAGACACGGACAGTCCCTACGAGTCCTCTCTGATCAACGTGCCGTCCGGGCCGAGTCGGTAGACGCGCGGCGGGGGCATGACCGCTATGGCCGCCTTGAGGGCGGCGTCCCGCTCGGCGGGGTCGGGGGCGTTGGGGTCCCGGACGAGGTAGCCGTGCAGGGCGACGGTCTCCGCGGCCAGGTCGCCCGGCTCCGGGCAGCCCTCGACGACGAAGCCGCAGAGCGCGCGCAGCGCGTCCTCGCCCATGTCCAGCGGGTGGAAGGGCAGCGGGTACGGCTCCTCGTCCTCTTCCTCGTCCGGCCACGGGACGATGTCGGCGGGGCGCTCCCCCGCCCAGTAGGGCGTCTCGAAGGGGAGTGGTTCGCCGATGTCCTCGATGATCCCGCTGTCCGGGGACAGGCTCAGCGCGCGGACGAGGCGCCCGTCCTCCCACACGCCGAAGGCCAGCCAGTCGACGACGCTGTGCATGGCGTGCAGGACCATCCGTCGGCCCGCGCTCGCCGCCACCAGTTCGTCCGGGAGGCGGGACGGGAAGTCGATCATGAACCGTTGGTCGCAGACCAGCTCCACCCCCGGCCAACTCCCCGCGTGGGCAAGGCCGTTCGGGGGATGGACCCCGCGCCCGAGGTTCGACGGGGCGGCCACGTCGATCGCCCAGCCCGGGTACAGGCGCCGCATCATCGCGGCCGTCCGCTCGCGGTCCGGCGCACCGACCCGCTTCAGCAGGCCCGGCGCCTCCCCGTCGGCGTACACGAGCAGCCCGGTCTTGGCCCCCACGGTTCCTCCCTCACGACGAATGCCCACGTTGCGCTCGCAAGCTACTCGCCGGCACCGACAGAGCGCCGGGCGCTCGGTCGTGGGTGGGGCGGGGCGCCCACCGGCAGGCTTCGTCAGCGCCCGGCCGTCGCGGTGAGGCGTCGCAGGGCGGTGTGGGCGGGTGGGCCCCAGGTGGGTTTGCCACCGGGGCGACCGCGGACACCGGCCTCTCCGATGAGGATCCCGGCGAGGGCGCGCAGCACCGCGCATCCGCGGGCGCGGCGCAGGGTCGCGGCGTCCGTAGCCGACCGGTCGGCGGCACGGGAGCGGGCGGCGACGCTGGAGCGGGAGGCGGCACGGGACCGGTAGGTGTCGTGGAAGCGGTCGACGGCACCGTCCGGCAGGAGGATCCAGGCGGCGGCGAGGTCGTAGGCCGGATCGCCTGCGCACAGGTCGCCGAAGTCGATCACGCCGCAGAGGGTGCCGTCCGCGGTGAGGACGTTCGCCGGGTGAAGGTCGGCGTGGAGCCACAGCGCCGGGCCCGCCCAGCCGGGCGCGGCGACGGCGTCCTCCCAGACTGCGCGGACGGCGTCCGGGTCGGGGATCAGCCCCATGTCGGTGGCCGAGGCGAGCATCCTGGCGAACCCCTCCGCGTGCTCGGCCAGTGGCCCCCCGCGGTCGCGGCCGACGGGCGCGCCGTCGGGGGCGGGCCGGTGAAGGGCGGTCAGGAACCCGGCCAGGCGGTCGGCCGCGTGGGTGGCCCGCGTGGCGGGGGCGCGGTCGCCGGGCGCGCCGGGGACCCACGTGGTGACGATCCAGGGCCGCGGGAACCGCTCGGAGGGCTCCCCGAGGCGCTGCGGGACGGGGACCGGCAGGGGCAGCTGCGGGGCGAGGGAGGGCAGCCACGCGTGTTCCTTGCGCAACAGCCCGTCCGCGGAATCCGTCGCCCAGGGCAGGCGGACGGCGAGGTCGTCGCCGAGCCGCCACAGCTGGTTGTCCCAGCCGCGTGCGCCGAGCCTGATGGGGCGGTCGGCCAGGTCGGGATGCTGGTCGCGGAGCAGCTCCCGGACGAGCTCCGCGGTCATCTCGGTCGCGGTGTGCGCGGTGTGGGCCATGGGTGACCACCGTAGTGGCGAAGGGGCTCACCGGTGCGTGCTTCGGCGGTGGCCGGACGGGGTGGGTGTGGGTGAGCACGGGATGGGCGCGGGCTGGGCGCAGAGCGCGGTTCGGGTCAGGCGGCGCGGAGCAGGGCGGGCAGGGCGGTGGTGTCGATGATGCGGGCCCGGGTGGGGAGGACGTGGCGGAGCAGGACGTCGTGGACGTCGGGGTCCGGGTCGGCGACGCCGTCGGACAGGACGTGGAGCCGGTAGTCGCGGTCTGCCGCGTCGAGGACGGTGGACAGGACGGCGCCGCCGGTGCTGACGCCGGCGACGACCAGTGCGGTGAGGCCGCGCTCGCGCAGTCGGCGGTCGAGGTCGGTGGTGGACAGGGCGCCGTGGCGGGTCTTGCGGACGACGATGTCGCCGCCGCCCTCCCGGGGAGCCAGGCGCTCGTGGACGGCGGCGGCGGGGTCCTCGTGGTGCATGGCGCGGTGGCGGGCCAGTGCGGCGAAGGAGGTGTTGGCGGCCGGGACCGCGGCCCAGTCGGCCTCGGTGAAGCCGAGGCGTCCGTGGACGACGGTGCCGCCCGCGGCGCGTACGTCGGCGACGGCTCCTTGCAGGCGGGTGAGCAGGGCCTCGCGCTCCCCCTCGTCGGGCAGGACGGCGGCCAGGACCGCGGGCTGGCAGTCCAGGACGAGCAGGGCGGTGTGCGCGGGGTCGAGGGCAAGGTCGGTGCTCACGCGGGTGTCCTCCTGGGTTACGGCGGCGGTAGCGGTTACGGCGGTAGCGGTCACGGAGGTGGCGGTGGAAGTTTCGACGGCGGTGACGGCAGTGGCGCTTGTGGCGGCGCGGGAGTCAGGCCGGGGTGTCGACCGGCACCGACGGCCCCGGATCCGGCTGCGCCACCTGGTCGCGGCGGGGCAGCAGCAACGGGGTGGCCAGGATGGCCAGCCCCGCGACGGCGAGGGTGGTGCGCGGGCCGGTCGCGCCGGCGAGCAGTCCGCCGAGCGCGGTGAGGACGGCGATGGCCGCCTGCTGGCCGATCGACCAGGCCGCCAGGGTGCGGGCGACGAGGTGCTTGGGGGTGTGTTCGAGCCGGTAGGTGGCGAGCACCGGGGTGTAGAGGCTCATGTTGACGATGATCGCCAGCTCGACGGCGATCACGGTGACGAGGCCGACGACGCCGGGGCGGACGAAGGCCAGGCCGATCAGCCAGACGGCGCGCAGGGTGCCGGCGGTCCGGAACACCCGGTGCCGTCCGTAGCGGGCCACGACGCGGGGGGCCAGCCGGGAGCCGACGAGTCCGCCGAGGCAGGGGGCGGCGAAGGCGAGGCCGTACTGCCAGGGGGCGAAGTCGAGTCGGCGCAGCAGGAGGACGGCGAGCACCGGCTCGGTGGCCATGATCAGGCCGGAGACGAGCACGTTGTTGAGGTAGAGCGCGCGCAGACCGGGGTCGCCCAGGATGTGCCGCCAGCCGTCCAGCACCCCGCCCGCCCGGACCGGGCCGGTGCCGGTAGCAGTGCCGCTGCCGCTTCCGGTGTCGCTACCAGTGCCGGTGCCGGGCGGCCGCGGGGCCTCCTCCCGGCCGCCGATCGCGGTGATGCCGAGCGCGGACAGCAGGTAGCTGAGCGCGTCGGCCACCACGGTGGTGACCGGCCCGAACACCCCGATCGCCGCGCCGCCCAGCGGTGGCCCGACCGCGATGGAGCTCCAGTTCGTGGACTCGAACCGGGCGTTGGCCACGAGCAGGTCCTCCGACCGGACGAGGGCCTTGAGGTAGGCGCCGCTTGCCGCGCCGAACGCGATCTTGGCGGCGGCGACCACGATCGAGACCACGAGCAGCTGGACGAAGCCGAGCCACCCGAGGGCGTAGGCCGCCGGGATGCTCGCCATGGCCGCGAACCGGGTCAGGTCCGTCGCGATCATGACCGGGCGTTTGCGCCGGAACTCCACCCACGGCGCGAGCGGCACCGCGACCAGCGCTCCCACCGCGGGCCCGACCGCGGACAGCGCGGACACCTCGGCCGGAGCGGCGTGCAACACCAGCACGGCGATCATCGGCAGTGCCCCGAACCCCAGCCCGGACCCGTACGCGCTCACCGCGTACGCCGCCCACAGCCAGCCGAACCGGCGGCCCAGCCGCTTCCTGCCGCTCATGCTCGATGCGTCTCCTCGCCGTCTCGATCACACAAACCGGGGTTGATCGAGGAGAGCTAATCGGGCGGCACAACCGCGGGTCAAACAACCTCCGCGCCATCGCCGCACAACCGTGGGTTGTTCACTAGGGTGGTCGGCGTGGACCTCGAAGCAGTGCGCACCTTCGCCGCCATCGCGGACGCCGGCCAGTTCCAGAAGGCCGCGGTCGACCTCTCCGTCACCCAGCAGGCCGTCTCCAAGCGCGTCGCCGCGCTGGAGCGCGACCTCGGCGTGCGGCTGTTCACCCGCACCCCGCGCGGGGCCGAGCTGACCATCGACGGGCAGGCGTTCCTGCCCCACGCGCGCGAACTGCTGCGCGTCGCGGAGCGCGCGGTCGCGTCCGTGCGCGTGGGGCACCGCCCGCTGCGGGTCGACGTGATCGCCTCGCGCGGCGCGGCGTCGGGCCTGATGCGCGGCTTCCACCGCGCGCACCCGCAGATCGACCTCGACGTGGTGATGCTGCTGGAGATCGAGACGGCGATCGCCGCCATCCGCTCCGGCACCGTCGACGCGTCCTTCCGCGCCGTCGCCGCGCCCGGCCGACCCCTGCCCGAGGACATCACGTCCGTCCGGGTGCTCGACGAGCCGCTCCAGCTCCTCACCGGCCCCGGCCACGCGCTGGCGGGCGCGAGGTCGGTGACCCTCGCCGAGCTGGTCGGCCACCGGATCTGGATGCCGGGCATCCTCCCCGGCAGCGAGTGGGGCGCCTACTACGACGACCTGGTCGCCGAGTTCGGTCTCACCATCGAGGCGACCGGCCCCAACTTCGGCTCCGACGCGCTCCTCGACACCATCGCCGACACCCCGGCCCTGGCCACCTTCATGAGCGAGCACACCCGCCTCGTCTGGCCCGCCGGCCACGGCCTGCGCCGCATCCCGGTGACCGACCCGACGCCCGTCTACCCGCACTCACTCCTGTGGCACCGCGACAACCCCCACCCGGCCCTGGCCACCCTCCGCACCCACCTCGCCGCCACGACCCCCGGCCACGACGCCCCCGGCACCTGGGCCCCGGACTGGGTGCTGCCGCGCTGAGCGCAGCCGGGCCGGCCGCGTCCGGATCACCCGGCCGGGGACCAGGCGGCGCTCAGTCCTCCGTACCGAATCCGGTCCCGGCCGCGGCGTCGGCACCGGTGTCGGTCCGCCACGCGGAACGGAGCCGCTCCGCCACCTCGGCGGCCTGGCGAAGACCCGACCGGTAGGCCGGCTCCCAGGCCGTCCGGTCGTTCAGGTCCGGGCCGAACACGCCGATCGAAGCCGGATCGGGCTCGACGGTCACCACGGTGTGCGCCGCGGCCACGGCCAGCTCCCGGTGGAGCAGCTCACGGGGAAACAGGTGCGCCTGCGGGTCGACCACGACGAGCGTGCGCGCTCCGGCCGCGAGCGCGGCGTTGGTCGCCGACCACAGGGCGCCGTCCATGTACCGGCGGCCGTCGACGGTGATCGGCGGGTAGATGCCCGGAAAGGCCGTGCTCGCCGCCACGGCGACGGGCAGCGGCGCGCCGCTCGTACGGTCGAGGACGGCCGGCTCGCCGGTCTCGGCGTCCACCACGGGGATGAGCAGCGGCCGGTCCGGCCAGTCGTCCGTGCCGACCATGGCGCGCATCCGGGCGACATGGGCCTGCTCGGGGCCGGTCTCGGCGTCGAGCGCGATCCGGCCGACCCGGCGCCGCGCCCCGTCCGGGTCCGCGGCGGCCTGGCCGAGCACGGCGAACACCTCGCCCAGCCGGCGCCCGTCCACCCGCGGCGGTGTGCTGCCGGAACCGGCGGGGCGCACGGGCGTGGCGAGGCGGCCCGGGTCCTGACCGGTGGCCAGCAGTGCGCCGGTGATCGCGCCGGCCGAGGTGCCGACGATGAGATCGGCCTCGCCGAGATCCACCCCGCCGTGGCGCAGGCCGCGGGCGAGCCCGGCCGTCCAGGCGGTGCCGACGAGACCTCCGGCGCCGAGTGCGACGGCCCGGTCGTGTGCGTGCATGACTGTCTCCTCCCCCATTCTTGAAACAGTCGTACCATATACTGACGCAGGCTCAGATCCGCAAGAACGAAAGGACGGTCCACCGTGGGGCGACCTCCGGACCCCGCTCG
Source organism: Kitasatospora sp. NPDC085464 (assembly GCF_044541955.1). Classification (NCBI taxonomy): domain Bacteria; kingdom Bacillati; phylum Actinomycetota; class Actinomycetes; order Kitasatosporales; family Streptomycetaceae; genus Kitasatospora; species Kitasatospora sp. NPDC085464. The sequence goes on along the minus strand of NZ_JBITTM010000024.1, from coordinate 29,761 downwards.
ACGGGAGGCCACGCTGGCCCGGGCGACCGACTACGTGCTGGCGCACGGCCTCGCCGGGTTGAGCCTGCGGCCCCTGGCCGCCGCCCTCGACACCAGCCCGCGGATGCTGCTCTACGACTTCGGCAGCAAGCAGGAGCTGGTGTCCGCCGTCCTCGCCGAGGCCCGCCGCCGCGGCGCGATGCGGCTGGCCGGGCTCCCCCCGGCGCAGGCCGCCTCCCCGGAGGAGCACCTGCGCGGCATCTGGTCCTGGATGAGTGCACCGGAACGCGCCCCGTTCGTCCGGCTGTTCTTCGAGGTGCACGCCGACGGTCTGGTCCATCCCGAGAACTACCCGCACCAGGCCGAGGCGATCACGGACTGGTTCGACACCCTGGGCGCCGTGTTCCACGACGTCACCGCCGGCCCGAACGACACCGTCACCCCGACGCTGGTCATGGCCGTCATCCGCGGCCTCCTGTTCGACCTCACGACCACCGGCGACCGCCACCGCACCGACCGCGCCCTGGACCGCTTCTGCGAACTCCTCGGCCCCGCCCTCCGACCGCCACGACCAGCGGGCACATGACGCTCCGCAGCCGGCTGGAGTGCGGGGCCGGCTGCGGCCCCGGCCGTCCGCCTCGCGCGGTCCGGCGGCGCGAGGCAACGGCGCGACACGGCGAGGCGGCGGCAGCACAGGGGGTCAGGGCAGGAGGTCAGGGCAGGAGGACGGCCTTGCCCCGGTTGCGGTGGGCCTCCAGGTCGGCGTGCGCCTGGGCGGCCTCCGCCAGGGGGTAGGTGCGCCAGATCGGCACGGTGAGCTTTCCGGCGGCGGCGAGCTGCACCAGCTCCGGCAGTGACTCCCCGCCCTGGCCGCCGGTGCCCGCGCTGAAGCGCACGCCGTGCTGCTGGGCGGACATGTCGGCGATGGTGATGACCTTGTCCGCGTCGCCGGTCAGGGCGACGGAGTCGGCGAGCACGCCGGCGCCGGCTGCGTCGAAGACGAAGTCCACTCCGCCCGGGGCGGCGGCCTTCACCCGCTCCGCCCAGCCGTCGCCGTAGCGGACGGCGGTGGCGCCCAGCGCGGTGATGCGCTCGACGTCCTTCTCCCCGACCGTACCGATGACGGTGATGCCTCGGGCGACCGCCAGCTGCACCGCGATGTGGCCGACGCCGCCGGCGGCGCCGTGGATGAGCAGGGTCCGGCCCGCCTCGACGCCGAGCTGGTCGAGGACCCGGTGTGCGGTCCGGCCGACCGTGACCAGCGAGGCGGCCACCTCCCACGACAGCTCCGCGGGCTTGGCCACCGGGTGTTCCAGCAGGGCGTACTCGCTGTAGCTGCCGCCGGCGGTGGCACCGAGCACCTCGTCGCCGACGGCCGCACCGGCTCCCTCTCCGACGGCGTCGACGACACCCGCCGCGTCCACGCCCGGTGTCACCGGGAAGTCGGCGGGGGCGACCTTGGCCATCATGCCGGAGCGGATCTTCAGGTCGAGCGGGTTCACGGAGGCGGCCCTGACCTTGATCCGGACCTGGCCCGGACCTGGCTGCGGCGGGGTGACCTCGGTCGGGCGCAGCACCTCGGGCGGGCCGTACTCGGAGAAGGTGATGGCAGTGGACATCGGGAACTCCCAGGTGAAGACGGGTTCGGAAGACGGATCGGACGGGATCGCCCTGACCCACTGTGCGGTCACGACGGCGGCCACGCCCGTGGCCGCGCCGGTGTGCCGCGCGCCTGTCAGCCGTCGGTCAGGCGCCGAGAGCCGGGTAGTCGGTGTAGCCCCGGTGGTCACCGCCGTAGAACGTGGCCGGATCCGGCGTGTTGAACGGTCCGCCGGCGGCCAGCCGGGCCGGCAGGTCCGGATTGGCCAGGAACAGCGCCCCGTAGGCGATCATGTCCGCGCTGCCGTCCTCGACGAGCTCCAGCGCCTCGGGCCCGGTGACGGCGGGGTGGGTGAAGGGGTTCAGGACGAACGGGCCCGGCCACGCCTTGCGCAGGCGCGCGGTCAGGTCGCGGTCCGGGCCCTCCAGCAGGTGCAGGTAGGCCAGGTCCAGGCCGGTCAGCCGCCCGATCAGCGCCTCGTACACCTCGGCCGGGTCGGCCTCGGCGATGTCGTTGTACGGGTTGCCGGGCGAGATCCGCAGACCCACCCGGTGGCCGCCGATCGCCTCGGCCACCGCGGTGACCACCTCGACGGCGAATCGGATCCGGCCCTCGGTGTCGCCGCCCCAGGCGTCGGTGCGCAGGTTGGTGTTCGGCGCGAGGAACTGGTGGACCAGGTAGCCGTTGGCGCCGTGGATCTCGACGCCGTCGAACCCGGCTTCGACGGCGCGGGCGGCGGCGTCGGCGAAGTCCGCGACGGTCTGCCGGATCTCCGCCTCGCTCAGCTCCTCCGGCGTCATGTAGTCCTTCGGGCCCTCGTGGGTGAACACCTGCCCCTTGGCGGCCACCGCCGACGGCGCCACCGGCACCAGGCCGTCGGGCAGCAGGCTGGGGTGGCCGATCCGGCCGGTGTGCATCAGCTGGGCGAAGATCACCCCGCCCTCACGGTGCACCGCGTCGGTCACCGTCCGCCACGCCGCCACCTGCCCGGCCGTGTGCAGGCCGGGGGTGTCGGGGTAGCCCTGGCCGACCGGCGAGGGCTGGATGCCCTCGGTGACGATCAGCCCGGCGGCGGCGCGCTGCGCGTAGTACGTCGCCATCAGCTCCGTCGGCTCCGCGCCCGGCCCGTACGCGCGGCTGCGGGTCATCGGCGCCATGGCGATGCGGCTGGTCAGGGGCTTGCCGCCCAGAACGATCGGATCGAAAGCAGTGGTCATGATCTCTTCCCTACGTGAGGAGTGCCGGTGGCCTCGATGCATCCAACGTAACAGATACCTGCTCGAACAGGTAAGTGCCCGAGGAGCCACTCCTCCACGGCCTCCTGGCGTCATCCATGCAAATCTGCCAGGGAAGTTGCCGTGCGAAGGCGGGAGGATCAGCGAGGGAGCGCAGCCGCGCGATAGAGTTAGCTGCCCGATCAGGAAGTGAGGAAGAGATGACCCAGTCCCCGAAGGCCGGGAAGGATCCCGCAGGATCCGCTCAGGGAGCCAGCGTTCCGCTGCCGGCCGCCGCCGCCGGCGGGCCCATCAGCCACGCGATCTTCCGCCTCGCCCGCCTGCACCGCATGTACGCCGGACAGCTCCTGCGCCGCATCGGCCTGCACCCCGGCCAGGAGCTCGTCATGATGCACCTGTGGGAACTCGGCCCCCGGCGCCAGACCGACCTCGTACGCCTGCTGGACTCCGACGCCGCCACCATGACCCGCACCGTCCAGCGCCTGGAGCAGGCCGGCTTCGTCCGCCGCCGCCCCGACCCCACCGACAAGCGCGCGTCGCTCATCGAACCCACGGCCGCCAGCCACGCCCTGCGCCGCGAGGTCGAACAGAGCTGGAGCACGCTCGAAGACCTCGTCACCTGCGGTCTGACCCCCGACGAGCGCGCGGAGGCCCTGCACACCCTGGAACGCCTGGAGCACAACCTCGTCGAGGCCGCCGCCGACTCCGGGTGCGAGGGGACGGAGGAGCCTCAGTCAGGGAGCTCCGCTCGGCCTTAGCGGGCAGGGCTCACCACGGGACGGCCCGGCCGAAGCGGTCCAGATACGCCAGGCCGGGCGTGCCCAGTCGGGAGAGCAGGACGTCCACCGGCAGGGGGACGGTCTCCTCGATCGTGAACGGCGCGTCCGGACCGCCCAGGGCCGTACGGATCCAGCCCGGCGCCAGGAGGACGAAGGCGCGCCGCGTCCCGCTCTGCCGGGCCGCGAAGCTCCGCAGGAACATGTTCAGCGCTGCCTTGCTCCCCCGGTAGACCTCGCGGCCGCCGGCCGTGTTGTTCGTGATGCTGCCCTGTCCCGAGGACATCGCCCCGATCAGGCCCGCCGGTGGCACCAGGTCTTCGAGGGCCGGCCGCTCGGCGGCGCGTCCGCCCCCGGTGGTGCCGAACGGCCCGGACAGGGGCGGGCCGTTCGGCACCTGGCAGGGGGCACCGCCCGTCAGCCGGCGGACTCCGAACTATCCGACCGCTCCGGCGTGGTGGTGCCCGACGGCGGGATCAGGCGCCCCACACGGTCCAGAAGACGTCGGCGTTGTCGCCGCCGCCGCCCTGACGGACCGGGGCGAAGACGCCGCCGTCGGTTCCGTTCTCGTCATAGCCGTTGGAACCGACGTAGGGGTTGGCCCAGTGCAGCTGGACGTACTTGCCGTTGCGCCAGCTCTGCTGGCAGTCGTAGGACACGTACTGCACCAGGCCCTCGGTACCGGTCATGAACCCGTTGCTCTCGGACCCGAAGGTCTCCTCGGTGCCGTCCGCCAGCCCCATCCACGGCTCCTGCGTCCAGATGCCGTGGGCCAGGGAGTAGTTGGTCCGCCAGAGCGTGCAGCCGGTCTTGTTGGTCAGGTGGACCGTGGTGCTCCGGGCGGCCTGGACGCCGGCCGGGGTGGGCTGGACGGCCTTGACGGCGGCCGAAGCGGTGGCTGCTCCGGTGGCCGGGGCGGCCTGGGCGGTGCCGGTGGCGATGGTGCCGAGCCCGATGGCGGCCACCGTGGCCAGCGCCGCGACGCGTGCGGAGATGCGCATGGTTTCCCTCGATTCCGTGTGTGTGCGGTGGGCGGCGCGGGCCGTGTGCCTGCGCCGTGGTGAACGATCCGCCGCGCCGGGCGACAAGCGATGGACGGGCGGGACGGCGCGACGCGGCCCGTGCCGCCCGCCGCGCGTCCATCGTTTGTCTACTGTCCACTGTCGTGGTGTTTCGGGACTTCGGGCGCCTCGGTGGCCGTCGGCGACCCGTCGGCCGTCGGGGTGGCAGTACGCCGGTCCGGACGCGGGGGAATTCCGGCGGCTTTCGATCTGGCGGTCCGTCATGATTTCCGGAACGTCACTTCCGGCGATTTCCCGGGTGTGTGAATCGGCGAGTGCCGTGCACGATTCCTGTTCCCTCCCCCCTCCGCCGCAGCCGGGCCCGCGGTTTCCCGGATCACCGGGGCGGGGGGCCGTCCACGCGGGGGGAGAACCGCTTTCCGGGGACGGTACCGGGCGCCGGAGACGATCATTGTGCGCGAAAACGGGCGGGTCGCGTCCGACTCCCAGTTGATCATCTGCAATGCTGTCCCCGTCCACCGTTCGCGGCTTTGAACGGCGGACATCCGCAGTACCGGGCAGTCAGCCCGGGAAGCCCACGGAGAGAACGGAACATCATGAAGCCATCCGTGCTTGTCGTGTCCACCGACCCCCAGGGGTCCGCCGTCGTCTGGGCGGAGCGGGTGGGCGACAACCTGCCCTTCGACTTCATGGCGGCGCACGACCACGCCGAACAGCTGATCCACCTCAAGAACACCGGCGCGAAGATCCACGTGATCGCCAACCAGAAGGGCGGCGTCGGCAAGACCACCACGACGGTCAACCTCGCTGCGTGCACGTTCGACGTGCTCGGCGAGAAGGACGAGTACCAGCACATCTTCATCGACACGCCGGGCACCCTGGCCGACGAGGAGATCCTGCGCCGGGCGCTGGAGATCGCGGACGACGTCCTGGTCCCGATGATCACCGAGCCGCTGTGCTTCGACCCGACGGCCCGGACCATCCAGAAGGTCATCGAGCCGATGGACATCCCCTTCCGGATCGTCGTCAACAACTGGGACCCGCGCGACGGCCGCGCCGACCTGGAGGACACCGAGGCGTACATCGCGGCGAAGGGCTGGCCCCGCGCCAAGACCGTCCTGCGCCGGTACAAGATCCACTCGCGGGCGGTGGCCGAGGGCACCGTCGTCACCCAGTACAAGGAGAGCGGCACCGCCTACCGGGCCCGCGAGGACTTCTTCCGCCTGTCCCTCGAACTCGGGTACGGGGGTCGCTGATGGCAGGCCGTCGTGTCTCCTTCGCCTCGATGGCCGCCGACCCGGTCGTCGACGCCCCGGGTGTGGAAAGCGGCAGCAGCGCCAACGACACCCCGGCCCGGTGGATCCCCACCACCAACTGCCTCCCCAACCCGCGCAACCCCCGCGACGAGCTGGGCGACCTCTCCGACCTGGCGAGCATCAAGGACCGCCAGCTGCAGAGCTGCCTCGCCGTCACCCCGGCGGCCTACCTGCTCCTGTGGCCGGAGGACCGGCAGGTGCTCGGCGCGGGCCCGCAGGACGTGGTCATCGTCAACGGCAACCGCCGTCGGGCCGCGGCGCAGCTGTACGGGCGTGAGCAGCTGCTCGTGGTCGTCGACGACTCGGTGGCCGAGTCCAAGGCGACCCTGCTGCGGGCGGCCCTCGACGAGAACATGGCGCGCAAGGACTTCGACCCGATCGAGGAGGCCAACGCGGTCCTGCTCATCGTGGCGCAGTACCCCACCGCCAAGGAGGCCGCCGAGGCCGAGGGCTGGTCCCAGAGCTGGATCTCGCACCGCAAGAACCTGCTGAAGCTCCACCCGGAGCTGCAGCGCCAGGTGCGGGCCAAGGCACGCGGCGAGGAGGGCGTCTCCATCAACGTCGCCCGGCGGCTGGGGTCGGTGAAGGGCATCGAGGAGATGTCCCTGGCCGAACAGACGGCGGAGCTGGACCAGTTGCTGCAGGCCGACGCCGACGCGGTGGCGCTCAAGCGGGCGGCGCGGCTGGAGGCGAAGGCGGGCGTCAAGGCCGCCCCGGCCGGCGTGCCGGCACCGCAGCCGGCGGCCGCGCCGGCACCGGCCGCCGAGCCGGTCGCCGAAGCGGTCGCCGCAACCGCCGCGATAGCTGCCCCGGCGCCCGCCCCGGCCGCTGCCGAGCCGGTCAGCCGACCGGCTGCGGAGGCCGCGCCGTCGGCGGCAGCCCAGGTGGCGCCGACGACGCCGGCCGCGCCTCGGCCGGAACCTGCAGCCCCGGCAGCTCCGAAGGCGGCTCCGTCCGCGAGCGCCGAGCCCGCTTCGGGCACCGACCGATTTTCCGCGGAAAATTCCGACCCGGTCCCGATGCCGGAGCAGCGCGAGAAGCCGGCGGTCGCAGCCCCGCAGGCCGATCTGGACGGTGTCGACTGGCACAACGTCGAGGAACTGGCGGACGCCATCTGCCGCACCCTCTCGGCCGACGAGGCCTACCGCCTCGCCGACGCCCTGGCGAACCGTCTGCTGACGACCAGCAGCTGACGCACCCTGGTGTCCCGCTCCACCCGCTCGGGGTGGGGCGGGACACCGCTGTTTTCCGGTCCCGGCGGCCTACGCGGGTGGCCCGGTGACCTACGCGGGCGGGGCCGACGGTTCGGGGGCGTCGAGGGGCCAGGTGTCGCGGTCCTCGATGTGGTCGTAGACGGGGAGTTCGTCGGCCAGGACGTCGAAGTGGACCAGCGGGGCCCACAGGGCGCGGTCGCCGACGACGTACAGGCGGCGCTTGGCGCGGCTGGCGGCGACGTTGAGGAGGTGGGGGGTGCCGGCCGCCCATGCGCGGGCGCCGCGGCGGCCGGCGCCGAGCAGCAGGATGACGACGTCGGCCTCCTTGCCCTGCGCCTTGTGGACGGTGGCGCAGCGTTCGTCGAGGTGTTCGGCGCTCCAGCCGGGGAGGGTGCGGCAGGTGTCGCGGGCCTCCCGGACGAGGGCGCGGAAGGGGGCGATGATGCGGAGGCGGTCGACGCCGACCTCGTGCCGGTCGAGCCGGCGCAGCAGGAAGGTGAGGGCGCGTCGGTCGCGTTCGCCCCAGGGGGCGTCGGCGGGGCGCTCGGGGTCGGGGGTGTCGAGCCAGCGGCTGGGCAGCAGGCCGTCGTGCTCGGGGTCGGGGAAGGGCTGCGGGTGGGTGCCGTACACCATCAGGCCGCCGTAGGCGACCTCGTTGCTGACGGTGAACATGGGCTCCTCGCAGCGGCGGTGTACGCGCAGCGGTGAGCCGACCCAGACGGTCTCGTCCTCGGCGCCGGTGGGCGCGGGCAGGTACGTGCCGTAGCGGTTGACCCGGTCGGCGACGGCCTGGGCGGAGGTGGCGGAGGGCAGCCACTCCTCGTCGACACCGTGGGCGAGCAGCAGGCGGCGCTGCAGGGCGCTGGGCATGGTGACGACGGGTTCGAGCTGCAGGGGGTCGCCGACGAGGACGGCGCGGCGGGCGCGCCACAGGGCGCCGACGGCGGCCTGCGGGGTGGCCTGGCCGGCCTCGTCGACGAGGACCCAGCCGAGGGAGCCGCGGCCGAGGCGGGCGAACATGCTGCCGATCGAGGAGAAGGTCGTGGAGACGACGGGGACGAGCAGGAAGAGGGTCTGCCAGGCGTGCAGGACCTGCTCGTCGGGGACGGGGCCGTTGGTGCCGGCCATGAGCTCCACCAGGACCTGGAGGTTGCTGCGGATCCGCTTGGCGGTGTTGGCGACGAAGGCGCGGTGCAGGTCGAGGGCGCGCAGGAACAGGTCGCTGCGGGCGGTGCTCCAGGCCTCGTCGGCCCAGGGGGCGCCGAGTTCCTGCTCGGGGTCGTCGAGGTGGAGCCAGTCCAGCGGCAGGGAGGGGAGGGTCTCGGCGGCCTCGCGCAGGGAGCGGTGGGCGGCGTCGACGCGGGCGACGGCGCTCTCCAGCTCCTGCAGGGCCGCGCGGGCGTCCTGTCGGGCCCGCTGGAGGGCTTCATGGGCGGCGGACTCCTCGATGAGGGCGGCACGCTCCAGCGCTCGGGCGAAGTCGGCAGCCGTGGCGGCCGCGGTGACGTCGGTGGTGGAGCGGGTGCGCAGCTCGGCGGCGGCCTGCTCCTCGGCGCGCACGCAACGGGCGATGTGGCCGTTGGCGTCCGCCAGGGCGGTGTGCTGCTCGACGAGCAGGGCGAGGAGTTCGGCCTGGCTGCGTTCGCGGTGCTGCTCGGCGGCCTGGCGCTCGGCCTCGCTCCGGAGCATGCGGCGCAGCCCGGCGCGCAGGCCCGACTGCGCGGTGGGGGGCTCGTCGTGGAGGGCCGTGAGGGTGTCGACCTGTCGGCGGTGCTGGTCGGCGCGTTCGCGGGCGACGGCCAGGACGCTCCGGGCTTCTTCGAGGGCCTGGCGGGCCCGGGAGACGCCCCGGTCGGCGGCCTCGTGGGCGGCTTCGGCGGTGCGGACGGCGCTCGCACCGGTCTCGACGGCCGTGGCGGCGGCGTCGGAGCGGGTCCGGGCGGCGGCCACCCGTTCGTCGGCACGGACGACGGCTTCGCTCAGGGCGCCGAGGTCGGCGTCGAGCCGGTCGGACCGGGTGGTCGCCAGCGCCGTGGCGAGGCGGGCGCGTTCGGCGCGCAGGCGTTCCACCTCGGCCTGGGCGGCCCGGAAGGCGGCGACGGCCTCGGGCCAGGAGGGGACGGGCTCGGCGGAGGTGGCGGGGGCGGCGGGGGGCGCTGTCACGGTCGCTGGGGCCGTGGCCGTGCGGCGGTCGCGCGGGGTGCGGGCAGCGGGCCTGGGCGCGCTCGGCGGGACCCAGTCGCCGAGGACGGCGTTCATGCCGCGCAGCGGCGGGAGGCCGGCGGCGGTGCGGACGGCGTTCTCGTCCTCGGGCAGGCGGCCCCACCAGAAGCGCTCGGTGAACCGCGTCCGGTTGGTCTTGTTGCCGAGGACGGCGGCCACCAGCCCCCAGGCGGGCGCACCGCCGAGCAGGGCGGAGGCGAGGTCGGAGAAGTGGTCGGGGCCGCCGTGCCAGTGCTCGTCGAGGGCGGTGGCGCCGGGCAGTTCGGCGGTGATGTTCTCCACCGCGCCGTTGTTGGAGGAGGTGACGACGATCTCGCGGCCGGTGAGCCGCGGGTCGAGGACGGAGACGAAGCGCGCGTGGACGCCCTGGCGGTCCTTGCCGCGCCAGGCTCGGCCGACGAACGCCTCCTCGGGCCGCCGGTAGCCGGCCAGCACGGCGGCGCGCTCGACCACGAGGGCGGCGACCAGGTCGCGCAGCATGGTGGTCTTGCCGGTGCCGGGCGGGCCGTTGACGGAGAACAGGCCGCCGGCGTCCGGGCCCGGGGTGGTGGCCGTCGTCCCGGTGGCGCGGTCCGCGAGCATGCGGTTGACCGCGAACTGCTGGCTGAGCGCGAGCGGGTAGCGCGCCTTGGCCGGCCAGCGCCCGGCGGGGACGAGCGCCGGGTCGACGCCTTCGAGGACGGTGAGGCGGTCCACGAGCAGGTCGGTGCGGGCGGCGACCGGGATGTCCTGACGAGCGGTCAGATAAGCCTCCAGGGCGGGGCCGAGGCCCTCGCCGCCGCTGTCGGCGAGCGCCGCGCCGACCCGGGCGAGGTCGGGCGGGAGGAAGCTGTTGAGGAACGGCTGCGGGGCGGCGGCCTTGGCCTTCGGGTCGCGCGGGAGGCGCACCAACCGGCTCTGCACCCGGATCACGCGCGGGTCGAGGTGCTCCTCGACGCCGCACAGGTGGGCGATCTGGGCGGTCAGCGCGACGAGGTCGGCGAGTTCGACCGGGCGCGCGCCGGTGTCCTCGTCGGTTCCGTCGGGACCGTGCCCGTCAGGCCCGTCAGGCCCATCGGGCCCATCGGGCTCGTCGGGGGAAACGGGCGCAACGGTGGCGGATGAAGCGGACGGTGACGGCACCGCGGCGGACGGCTGCGGCTCGGCCGCGGCCCCCGGCCCCTCGGCGTCCTGCCGTCCCGTCCGGCGGACCGCCGACCACTCGGCGACGCGCCGCACCAGCGGCTCCGTCGCCCCCTGCACGGCGGCCCCGGCGACCTCGCCGAACAGCGCCCCGACCGCCGCCACCGCCGCGCCGCCCAGGACCTCAGCGAGCAACTGCCGCCAGCCGCCCGTCGGTTCGGCCCCCGCGCCGCCGGGCACCTCGCGTCCGGGCACCGTGCCGCCCACCGGCCGGGGCAGCAGCGGGTTCGGCAGCGAGTACGGCAGCTGGTTCGGCAGCGGCCGGGCCCCCGGCGCGTACCGGATCGGCGCGGCGGCCAGCTGTCCCACCGCCACCTCGAACGCCTCGCCCAGCTCCTCGAAGCCGTCCAGCCACCCGGGCGACGACGGCCCGGGGTCGAAGAGCCGCCCCGTCGCCCAGGCGCACGCGGAGACCACCGAGGTCTCCTCGACCGGCCGCCCGTGCTCGTCCAGGACCAGCGCGAACATCGCGCTGCGGCCCGACAGCTTCAGCTCCTCCTGCGGCACCCCCGGATCGGGGTCGGTGCCCGCCGGAAGCACGGCGATCATCGCCTGGCGCAGCCGCTCCACCTCGAAGACCCCGCCGTACACCTCGTGCCGCCACACCATCCCGCGCGGCGCACGCCGGGCCGCCGTCTCCGGGTGCTCCGGCGACCAGGGCAGCAGCGCCGCCGCCTGGCCCGCGACCGGCGTGACGTCGACGACGACCGGGTCCGAGGCCCGGGGCCGGCCTGCGCGGCGCTTGCGCGGCACCTCGGGGATCGACGGCGGGCTGAACAGCTCGATCGCCCGCCAGCACTCCAGCAGGTCCCCCGCCCGCCGGCCCCGCCCGTCCCCGCTCCCCACCCGTCGCCCCCTTGCGTCGAACCTGCTGCGCGCAGCCGCTTCGTGTGCGTCGGCCGGCGGCCGAATCTACCGGACGGCGGGCGGGTGAGCCGAGTGCCGGCGGCGTTGCCCGCTGCGGGCGGCCGTGGTGGGGCGCCGGCCGGAGCGCTCGGGGGACGAGTGGAGCGCTCCGGCAGGGGCCGGCTACTCGCCTTCGAGGGCGGCCACCAGCTGGGGCAGGGTGCCGCCGGCCGCGTGGAAGGCCAGGTGGTCGTGGTAGTCCCGGCTGTGGACGATGCGGCCGTCGCGGACCCGCAGGACCTGGATGTTCGCGGTCTCGAAGTCCCGACCGGTGGTGCGGTGGTGGGCCCGGTAGTCCCACTGGGTGACGATCACCTCGGGATCGTCGGTCTCCCGGATCACCACGTTCTCCGCCGTGAGCCGCAGGGGCGAGCGTTCGGCGACTTCCGCGAACCGCTTCGCGAGGACGGCTCGCCCTTCGAACCGGCGCGGCCCGACCGGCTCGAAGACGGTCTCCACCACGGTGTCCTCGGCGTAGAGCTCGGCCAGTTCGGAGAACCGTCCTTCGGTGATGCCCTGCAGCAGCTTGAGGAAGACCTCGCGCGGCGACAGCGTTTCGGACATGATCAACCCCCAGGATCGCGCCGCTAGAATCGGACTAGCGACTCCGCTTCAAACGATACGGACCAGCCACTCCGGTTGTCCAGGGGTAGATCCGCGCGCGCCGCGGACGGGAGGAGACAGGCATGAGCGGGGCATCGGAACGACCGCTGCGCGCCGACGCGGCCCGCAACCGGGCCAAGCTGCTCGACGCCGCCACCGAGGTGTTCACCACCCGCGGCATCGGCGTGCCGACCGAGGAGATCGCCCGCGCCGCAGGGGTCGGGGTCGGCACCCTCTTCCGGCACTTCCCCACCAAGGAGGCGCTGCTGGAGGCGGTCATGGTCCGCAGGCTGGAGACGATCACCGCGCGCACCGCGGAACTCGCGGCCGAGGCCGAACCCGCCGAGGCCTTCTTCGCCTGCTTCCGCCTGATCGTCGAACACTCCGCCGGCAAGCAGGAGTTCACCCGCGCCCTGGCCGAGGCCGGGGTCGACGTGCACGCCTCCCTGCGGGAGTCCACCGAGCAGATGCGGTCCCAGCTGACCGAACTCCTCGCCGCGGCGCAGCGGGACGGGGCCGTCCGCCCCGAGGTGGGCCTGCCGGAGCTGATCGCCCTGCTCGTCGGCGTCGGCACGGCCACCGAGCAGCTCGCGGCCGACCCCGGGGCCCGGGAGCGGATCTTCGACGTCGTCTTCGCCGGACTGCGGCCGCAGTGACACCCCGGAGGCACGGCAACCCGGTGCCGCGACTCCACGCCGAAGCACCGCGTCGCGACTCCGGGCCGCCACCCGCGTAGGGTCGGCGACCGACGCACCCACCTGCCCGATGACGACGAGGGACGAGCCCCACCGTGTCGAACGCGCCCGTGATCCGCAGTGACGTCCCCGGGTCCTTCCCCTGGAGCGTCTTCCACGTACGCCACCCCGAGCTCGTCCGGCGGGTCCTCGACGCCCTCCCGTACGGCCCCGCCGAACGGTCGGCCGTCGAGCGGCTGCTCGTGGAGAGCACCGACGGCGTCCTGGAGCCGCTGCGCGCGGACGCGGTGGACGCGACGGATGGGCCGGACGCGGTGGACGCGACGGATGCGACGGACGCCGCCGACGCGGCCCGGTGGCTGGCGTGGGGCGAGGGCCTGTGGGGCAGGCCGTGGGGCGAGGCGCCGTTCCTGTGGGCCGAGAGCTACTTCTACCGTCGGCTCCTCGACGCCACCGGCTACTTCCGGCCCGGCGCCTGGCAGGGCGTCGACCCGTTCGCGCCGTTCAAGGCCGCCGAGCTCGGCGGGTCGGCGGTCGACGACGAACTGGCCGCGCTCGACGCCCTCGACGGGCTGCCGCAGACCCGCCGGCGGGAGGCGCTGCTGTCGTCCTCGCTGTGGGGCAACCGCGCGGACCTCAGCTTCGGGATCACCGCGGAGCCGGGCGGGCCCGCCGCGTCCGGCCTGGTCGCCGACGACAGCGCGCTGCTGTGGGCCGCGCTGGAACGGGCCGGGGGCGGGCGGCTCTGCGTCGTCGCCGACAACGCGGGCCGGGAGCTGCTGCCGGACCTCGTGCTGATCGACCACCTCCTGGCCGGCGGCCCGGCGGCGCAGGTCACGCTGTACGTGAAGCCGCAGCCGTACTTCGTGTCGGACGCGACGATGGCCGACGTCCTCGCCGCGCTCGAACGCCTCCGCACCGCGCCCACCCCGGCCGCCGCGTCGGTCGGCGAGCGGCTGTGGCGGGCGATGGGCAGCGGCACGCTCGCGGTCCGCACGCATCCGTTCTTCTGCGCGCCGCTGCCCTTCCACGACATGCCCGCCGACCTCCGGGCCGAGTTCGCGGACGCGGCGCTGACCGTCGTCAAGGGCGACCTCAACTACCGCCGCCTGGTCGGCGACCGGCTCTGGCCGCCGACCACCCCGTTCACCGCCGCGACGGCGCACTTCCCGTCCGCCGTCGCAGCCCTGCGCACCCTGAAGTCGGACGTGATCGTCGGCGTCGACGCCACCACCGTCGTCCGGCTCGACGACACCGGTACGCCGTGGCGCACCGACGGCCGTCACGCCGTCGTGCAGGTCGACGCCCGGCGGTAGGGGGACGGCACCCCGCCGGACGGCACCCGACGGGGCCGCACCCGACGGGCGATACCCCGCGGGGCGCACCGGGCGGCGGCTACCGGTACCAGTCGTCCCCGCCCCCGGCGAGGGAACGGCCCAGGTAGTCCGCCAGGTCCCGGGCCACCCACCGGCGGCTGTCGTCCTCGTGCTCCCAGACGAAGACGTCCGGACGCTCGGGCGTCCGCACGAACGCGAAGTGGTCCCCGCCCCCGTTGTCGCCGAAGAAGAGCAGGGCGTCGAAGGGCATGTACAGCTGGGCGAAGGAGGTGTCGGAACGGAAGAGCAGGTTCCGCTCGACGACCGTTTCGAGAGGCCACACGGTGTCCACCGCGGTGCGCCCGATGATTCCGTCGCTCTCCAGGAACAGCTGCCTCAGCTCGGCCGGCAGCCCGCACCCGAGCCGGCGCTCCGCCTCGGCGAGCGCCGTCACCTGCGCAGGAGTCCGGAACCCCGCCCCGGGGAAGGCCTCACCAGCCGCTTCTCTCCACATGGCTCCGAAGACTACCCAGGGGTCGGCCGGACCTCGGCGCGAGCCTCGACCTCAACCTTGACCTTGACCTCAAGCTCAACCTCAGGTTCAGGTCGAGGTGCAGCTTCAGGCTGTGCAGGTTCAGGTTGAGCCTCAGGTCCAGGATTCGGCTTCACGCTCAGGTCGAGGTCCGGCCTCACGTTCGGCATCAGGTTCAGGACAGCATGTTGATCCGGTACTGCATGATCCGGTAGTTCGTGTCGTCGTACCACTGGCTGACGACGATGTGGAAGTTGCCGAACGTCGAACCGGGGACGACGAAGCCGCCGTACGGGCTGGCGACGAGGTTGCCGACCTCCTGGCCCGGGGCGCCGGGAAGGATCATGGTCTGCTCCAGTGTCCTGGTCAGGTCCGAGGTCGGGAGGGGGAAGACCATCGCCCTGATCGACAGCGGGTCCATGTTGAGCCAGGTGAGGACGTACTTGCCGTCCATGGCGCGGAAGCACATCTCGCCCCACCTGCGGGTGCCGAAGACGGTCGTCGGGGCGGGCGCGTTCCACCGCCAGCCGCCGTCGGCGAAGCCCCACGGCTCGTAGGCGTCCGGGTTGCCGAGACTGTCCTGCCGGACCCGGTGCAGCAGCATGCCCGATTCCACGTCGCGGTTGAACACCGTGGACAGGACGTAGCAGTAGCCGTCGTCGGCCACGGCGTACGTCTTCTGCTGGAACTGGCCGCCGTGCAGGTCCCCTGGCCACTGGCAGAGGTACTCCCAGGTCTCGCCGTTGTCGGTGGAGCGCCAGAAGTCGGTGTGGTGGGTGTCGTAGATGACGCCGCGCATGAGGTGCATGTACATCACGCCGTCGACGACGAACACGTCGGACGGGATCGCCGTGGTGAACTTGTCGCCGACCGGGTTGTGCGGCTCGTCGACGAGGCTCCTGGCGTGGTCACCGCCGACGCTGCCGTCGATGCGCAGGTTGTCGGGGTCCGCGCTGCCGGAGCGCAGGCCGACCGGGGCGCGCCAGTCGCCGGTGCCCACCCGGTCGCCGTCGAAGGTGTCGCCGCAGACGAAGAGCATGGTGCCGTCCGGGCACCGCACGGGAATGCCGAGGTCCGTCCACGGCGCGGCGAACGGCCCGGTCTCGACCGGCCCGCTGAGGTTCTTGATCTTGGTGGCGATCGTCGGAGCGGTCGGGTCGTACGGCCCGTTGGCGACCGCCGCGGGAGCACCCGTACCGAGGGCCCCCGCCCCCGCGGCGACGCCGAGACCGATCCTGAGCAGCGTGCGGCGGGAGGGCCCGCCGGTCGTCGCGTCGTTCCCGCCCGATGAGTGGGTCATGGTGTCGATGGCCTTTCCGAGTCGACTGGATCCCCGCGGCTTTCCTGCGGCTCCCGAGGCTACGGCGATCCGCAGGCGCCCGGTCGATCGGTGAACAAACCTTCACTCAAATTGGTTAGGAATTACCGGAGTTCACGATCCGCACGCAGCTCGTTCGAGCCCGGGCCGCGACCGCCACCGGGCGATTCAGTCGTGCGGTTCGGTCGTGCGGTTCGGTCGTGCGGTTTCAGTCGTGCGGTTTCAGTCGCGCGGGACGATCGCGACCGGGCAGAGCGCGTGGTGCAGGACGGCGTGCGCCACGCTCCCCAACCGGGACACACCCGCCTGGTGTGCCGGGGTCCGCCGCCCCAGCACGACGAGCGAGGCTCCCCGGGAGGCGTCGACGAGCGCCCCGCCCGCGTGCCGGGCGGTCACCTCGGCCTCCACCCGCACCCTGGGGAACTTGTCCCGCCAACGGGCCAACGCGTCCCGCAGGCGCACCAGCTCCGCCTCCGCCAGCGAGTCCCGGATCTCCCGCTGGTCGACCGGCGCCTGCGTCACGTACGGGCCGGCCGGCAGCGAACGGCTCTCCAGCACCCGCAGGGTGACGCCCCGGCGGGCCGCCTGCTCGAAGGCGAAGGCCAGCACCTCGGCGCAGGCGCGGTCGCCCTGGACGCCCACCACCACGTCCCCCACCACGTCCCCCGCCACGTCCCCCGCCGCGTCCGCCGCCGCGTCGGCCTCGCCATCCGCCTCACGGTCTGCGCCCGCGCCCGTGCCCGTGCCCGCCCGGACGAGCACGACCGGGCAGAGCGCGTCGGCGGCCACCCGGAGCCCGACCGAGCCGACCAGCAGGCCGGTGAAGCCGCCGAGGCCTCGCGAGCCGAGGACGATCAGCCCGCCCCGCGCGCCGGCCGCCGCGAGCGCGTGGGCCGGGCTGCCCGGAATCCGCTCGCACGACAGGTCCAGGCCGGGCAGGTCGGCCGTGAGGCGGTCCCGGACCGCGAGCAGCTCCGGCGGCAGGCCGTCGTCCGCCCCGGCCGGCCGCAGCGGCCTGCCGTCCTCGGCTCCCCCGACGTGGATCATCCGGAGCGCCCGGCCACTCCGGTCGGCCTCGGCGGCCGCCCACGCGGCCGCCGCCGTGCTCTGCTCCGAGCCGTCGATCCCCACCACCACGGAGTGCGACATGTCGCGTCCTCTCTCGGTCCCGCGGGACGCGGCCGTTCCGCGCCCCCGCCGTCCGGGACAGCATCGCGTCGTGCCCCGCGGCCGTGGCAGGGGCCGAGCTGCCCTGCCACCGAGCCGAAGGTCCCGGCGGCGCGGGGTCGGCGAGGGGTGCCGCACGCACGGCGGGGAGCCGGGGACGGTGTCACCCGTCCCCGGCTCCCCGCCGTCGGCGCGGCTCCTGCCGCCGCTACCGCGTCACCGCGCCGGTGTGATGAGGCCGTAGTGGCCGTCGTAGCGGTGGTAGAGCACGTTGCCCCGCCCGGTGGCGGTGTCGGTGAAGAAGACGAACGGCAGTCCGGTGAGGTCGAGCCGGGACACCGCCTCGGCCACCGTCAGTTCCGGCACGCCGCGGCGCTCACGCTGAGCCCCGGCTCCGGCTCGCCGATGGGCCCGGCGACGGACCCGGCGACGGCCAGGCGGTGGGCGTCGCGGTGCCGGTGCACCCGGGCGAGCCGGGCGGTCAGCCGGTCCTGGAGCAGGTCGACGGCCTCCTGCATGGTCGCGGCCGCCACGTGGGCGCGGACGGGACGGCCGTTGAGGTCCACCACGGCCGGCTCGTGCTGCCGTTCGACGACGGCCAGCAGCTTCGCCCGGGCGTAGTCGGGCGCGGCGAGGGACACCTCGCCCCGGGTCTCGACCCGGATGTCGGGGGCGATCGGCGTGTGCAGACGGTTCATCAGGAGTCCTGCCTCTCGGATGTGGTTCCAGCCTGCCGGGCGCCGGCGGGCCCCGTCGTCGGCCGTTCGTCCCGCAGGCAGGGCCGTGCGGCCCAACTCCCCACCGGTGGCGGCGGGACCCGGAGGCCCGGGCCCGACCGGGACCACCGGCCCGGCGGCCGGTCCCTTCGGTCCCTTCTCCCACCGCGCGCCCGGGCGGCAGATTCGACGGTGCCGGGCGCCGGCCGTCCCGGCCCGACACTTGATCCCACAAGGGGGAAACCACCATGACGCGCTGTGTCCTGACCGGAATCGACGGATCACCGCAGAGCGAGGCGGCGGCCCTGTGGGCGGCCGCGGAGGCCCGGCGCCGGGGCTGCGCGGTGCGGCTGCTGCACGCGTGGCCGTGGCTCGACGCCGGGGACGGGAACGCCTCGCGGCCCGGCGACCTGCGGCCGAGGGCATCGGACGCGCTTCGCGGGATCGCCGACCGGATCCGGCACGACCACCCGGGCCTGCCGGTGGAGGTCACGGTGGTCGCGGACGATCCCGTCGACGCACTGCTCGCCGCGACGAAGGGGGAGGAGCTGCTGGTGCTCGGCTCCCGCGGGCTCGGCGGCTTCGCCGGCCTCCTGGTCGGTTCGGTGGGGCTCGCGGTGGCAGCGGCCGCGACCGTCCCGACCGTGCTGGTCCGCCCCGGACCGGGGCCCGCTTCCCCGGCGGCGGCCGTCGGGGCGGACCGGGAGGTGGTGGTCGGGCTCGACGGCCGTCAACCCGACGACACCGTCGTCGCGTTCGCCGTGGCCGAGGCGCAGCTGCGCGGCTGCCGGCTGCGCGTCGTGCACGGGTGGGACCCGGCGCCCGTCTGGGCGTACGGGGGCCTGATGCCGCCCCTGGTGGACCTGACGGAGCAGGAGGCCACCGAAGCGGCCCTGATCTCCCCGGTCGTCACCGCCCTGAGGGCGGAGCACCCCGGGCTCGACATCGTCGAGGACGTCCGCCTCGGTGGCGGAGCCCGGGCCCTGCTGGAGGCGGCCTCGACCCGTGCGGACCTCGTCGTCGTCGGGCGGCGGGAGCACCGTCACCGCCTCGGGCCGCGCCTCGGCCCCGTGGCGCACGCCGTCCTGCACCACTGCGCCGCCCCGGTCGTCGTCGTCCCCCACCCCTGAGCCGGGCACGGCCCCGCCATCGCCCCCTGAACAGCGACAAGGAGCACCGCCGTGTCCCGCACCCACCGCCCGGCCCGGCCCGCCGGCCCGCCTGCGCCGTCGTGCGGCCACCTGCGCCGGGCTCTCGGCCGGGAGCGCAATCCGCTCAGCCGCGCTCTCGACCGGGCCCGGAGCCGGGCGGTGGTGCTCACCGCCCTCGGGATCGCGCTTGCGGCACTCCTCGGGGCCGGGGCGGCCGTCACCGACTTCGCCGCGGGCCAGCGGCAGGCCGCGGCCACGGCCGCCGGTCTGCACCGCGTCGACGCCCTGGTGCAGGGCTCCGTCCGGAGGGCGGAGGCCACCGTCGTCGGCGGGAAGGCCGTGTACCGCGCCGACGCGGCCTGGACCTACCCGGGCACCCGGCCCAACACCGGCAGCATCGACGTCCCCCGTACCGCCGGGCCCGGCAGCACCGTCGGGATCTGGGTCGACGACAGCGGCCGCCCCGCCACCGCACCGTCCGGCACCGCCGACGTCGTGGCCGACGCCCTCTGTCTGAGTCTGCTCGTCTTCGGCCTGCTCTGCGTCCTCGCCTCCGCCGTGCTCTGCACGAGGCTGAGCGTCCTCGACCGTCGGGCCGACCGGGCGTGGACCCTGGGCTGGGCCCGGTATGAGCCCGTCTGGAGCGGCCGTGCCCCTCGCGGCGGCGGGCACGGCTGACGGACCGGCCGTTCCGTCCGCGACACCGGCCACGGCACCCGGCCGTGGCACCCGGTCCCCACACCCGGCCGCGGTGGAGCGGAACAGGGCCGGAGGGCCCTATCGGAAGCGCCCCCGGTCGCGTCAGACTCCACGGAGAGTCACGCGGTCCGCCGGCGGGGCGGGCCCACGGGGTTGGAGCGGCGATGACGGAGAGTCCGGTGGCTGGGACGAGCGGCTCGGTGACGGTGTTCCTGCTGGACGACCACGAGGTGGTCCGCCGGGGCGTGCACGACCTGCTGGACGCCGAGCCGGACTTCCGGGTGATCGGCGAGGCCGCCACGGTCGAGCAGGCGCTCGCCCGGGTCCCCGCGCTCCGCCCCGACGTCGCCATCCTCGACATGCGGCTGCCGGACGGCGACGGCGTGACGGTCTGTCGCGAACTGCGCTCCCGCATGCCCGGGCTGGCCTGTCTGATCCTCACCTCGTTCGACGACGAGGAGGCGCTCCTGGACGCCATCATGGCCGGGGCCGCCGGATACGTCCTCAAGCAGATCAGCGGCACCGACCTGGTCTCCGCCGTGCGCACCGTCGCCTCCGGCCAGTCGATGCTCGACCCCGGCGCCGCCACCCGGCTGATGGCCCGCCTGCGCGGCGACGCCGTCACCGAGCAGAGCTCCGACCTGCCCCAGCTCACCGAACGGGAGCGGGAGGTGCTCGCCCTGGTCGGTGAGGGGCTCACCAACCGCCAGATCGGTCAGCGGCTCTTCCTCGCCGAGAAGACCGTCAAGAACCACATCTCCCGCCTGCTGGCCAAGCTCGGCGTGGAACGGCGCGTCCAGGCCGCCCTGATCGCCTCCCAGGCCCTGGGCCCGCACCGGCAGCCCTCCGCTCGAACCGGCCACTGAACCGACCGCCGAACCCATCGCTCGACCCGCCGCCGAACCGACCGCCTCGGGCACCGGCCCCACCAATCGGATCCGATCGGCATCCCCGCCGGGGACCAACGACCCCTCCCCCGGCGCCCGCCACGGCGACACCATCGATGCCATGACACCTGACACCACGCCGCTGGACGGGCGAGAGTGCCGCCGGCTCCTCGCCGGCCTCTCGGTCGGCCGGGTCGTCTACACGCTCGGTGCCCTGCCGGCCGTCCAACCCGCCC
Source organism: Kitasatospora sp. NPDC085464 (assembly GCF_044541955.1). NCBI lineage: Bacteria > Bacillati > Actinomycetota > Actinomycetes > Kitasatosporales > Streptomycetaceae > Kitasatospora > Kitasatospora sp. NPDC085464. Next base: position 8,988 of record NZ_JBITTM010000024.1, on the reverse strand, counting down.
GGTACCGGCTCGGAGCGGACGGGAGCGTGCTGCTGAGCACCGCCGCCGGGTCCGAGCTGGTCCGGGCGGTCGCAGGCGCGCTGGTGGCCTTCGAGGCCGGGGAGCTCGACGCGGCGGACGGCACCGGCTGGAGCGTGACCGTCCTCGGCCGCGCCGACGTCACCCCCGAGGGGGCGGCGACCGGGCCGGCCGGCACGGTCACCGTCCGCATCCTCCCGGAGCTGGTGAGCGGCCGCCTGTTCCCACCGAACCGCCTGGTCCAACGCTGATCGGACCGAGGTCGGTCGGTGCAGACGGCCGTCCGGCCCCGGGACCTTCGGTACCCAGGTGGGGCTGCTCGGCCCCTGTGGCCGACCGTCGGCCCCGCGGGAGTCTGATCGCCGGACGGGACCGCGCCCACGAGTGCCGCGGCCCTCCGCCGACCAGGGAGGTCTCAGCGATGTCGCACAGCGTGGTGGTGGGGATCGACGGCTCGACCGAGAGTGCGGCGGCGGCCGAGTGGGCCGCCCGCGAGGCCCTTCGGAACGGGCGCGCGCTGCGGATGGTCCTGGTCGCCGGCGGCGAGGTGGACGCGCTCGACCGCGACCTCGGCGGCGACGGCACGCTTCCGGGCCCGGTGGCCGCGATCCGGGACCGCATCAGGGCCGAGCTGCCCGGCCTGGCCGTCTCCTGCGAGATCGTCCCCGGGAACCCGGCGTACGCGCTGACCGCCACCGCCCGCCGGGCCCCGGTGCTGGTGCTGGGCTCGCGCGGGAAGGGCGGCTTCGCCGACCTCCTGATCGGCTCCGTCAGCCTGCGCGCCGCCGCCCGCGCGGACTGCCCGGTGGTCCTGGTCCGCGCCGGATCGGACGGCGGAGCCGAGGCGGACGTGCCGGCCGCGACGCCCGGACCCGTCGTCGTGGGCGTCGAGGGCGACCGGCCGTGCGACCCGGTGCTCGCCTTCACCTTCCGGCACGCCGCCGACACCGGCGCCGCCCTGCGGGTGATGGAGAGCCGGGACACCTTCCGCGGCCCGTCCGCCACGGAGGCACCGGTGGACCGGTGGCACATCGGGCAGTCCCTGGCGGCCGCCGAACGGGGCCGGCTGCAGGACACCCTGAAGCGCTGGCGGGACGAGTTCCCCGACGTCCGTACCGAGGCGGAGGTGTGTGCCTGGAGCGCGAGCAGAATGCTCGTGGAGGCGTCCCGCACCGCCTCGCTGGTGGTCCTCGGCCGGCGCTCCCCCAGGCACCCGATGGCCGGGCCCCGGCTGGGCCCGGTGGCCCAGTCCGTGCTCCACCACGCCCACGGCCCCGTCGCCGTCGTACCCCACCACTGAGCCGGTCGAAGGGGCCCGCGGTGCCCTTGAAGGTGGCGACCGGCTGTGCATGACTGGAGGGAGCAACGCTCCCGGCCGACATCGAGGTGCCCCGGATGGGATTCATCGGCACGGTGGGGCTGGTGCTCCACCCCGAGCGCACCTGCGCGCCCACCGTCGAGGCCGTGGTCCGTTGGAGCCGGGCCCGGGGGACGAAGGTGCTGGGGCTGGCGGAGGAGGTGGCCAGGATCGGCTGCGAGGCCATTCCGGTCGGGACCGAGGAGCTGGCCACGAGCGCCGACCTGCTGATCAGCCTCGGCGGGGACGGCACCATGCTGCGCGCCATGCGGCTCGCGACCGGGGGCCACGCGCCGGTCCTGGGCGTCAACGTCGGACGCCTGGGCTTCCTCGCCGAGGTCGACATACCGGAACTGCCCGCCGCGCTGGACGCGATCGACGCCCAGCGGTTCACCGTGGAAGTCCGTTCCGGCGTCCACGCCCGCTTCGGGACCACCCGGGAGACGGCGCTCAATGACGTCGTGCTGCTGCGCAGCCCGGGCCACAGGTCCGCGGCGGTCGCCGTGCGGGTCCAGGGCGAGCCCTTCGTGGACTACACCGCCGACGCGGTCGTCGCCGCCACGCCGACCGGCTCCACCGCGTACAGCTTCTCCGCCGGCGGCCCGATCGTCTCCCCCAACGCGGAGGGGCTGCTGATCACACCCGTGGCTCCGCACGCCGCGTTCAACCGCTCGGTGTTCCTCTCCAGCGGCGAGCGGCTCGACCTGGAGGTCCTGCCGCACAGCGGCGACCTCGCCGTCGAGGCCGACGGCCTCCTGGTCGGCCGTGTCGTACCGGGCGACCACGTCGCGGTGACCATGCTGCCCGCCGCCGCACGCGTCGTACGGCTCGGCCGCACCACGTTCTACCAGCGGGCCCAGCGCAAGCTCCGGCTCACCGGCTCGGCGGAGCACGACTGACTCGCCGGGGCGTCAGCCGCGGCGGAGGCGGCGCACGCGGCGGAGGCGGCGCACGAGGCGGAGGCGGCGCACGAGGCGGAGGCGGCGCACGCGGCGGAGGCGGCGCACGCGGCGCGGGCCGCTGCCGGGGTCAGTGGGCGGCCAGGGCGAAGGCGGCGGCGGTCTCGTCGCGGTTCCGGCCCTGGCCGAGCAGGACGTGCAGGAGCAGGCGGGCCTTGTAGGCGTCGAGGTGGCCGCCCCGGATCAGTCCGCGGGCCAGCAGGTCCTTCTCCGAGCCGGCGAAGCCGTACGTCCCCTCCAGGACCGGCCCGTTGCCGATGCGGCTGGCGAGGACGACCGGGATCCGGGCCGCGGCCCGCTCCAGGACGGCCACGAAGCCCTCGGGGACGTGGCCGACTCCGAACGCGGCGACGACGAGCCCGTCGCACGCCTCGGCCATCGCGGCGAGGAGGGCGCCGTCGTCGCCGAGCGTCGCGGTGTACAGGCCGACGCGGGCCGCGGCCCGGATCGTCGGGCCGGCGAAGGTCGTACGCGCGGCGAGCGGGCCGTGGAGGTGGACGCGCCCCTCGTAGAGGCGGCCGAGGGGCCCCGTCGCCGGGGAGGTGAACGCGGCGGGGCTGGTGGTGTGGGACTTGCGGACGGTGCGGGCGGCGTGGATCTCCTCGCCGAGGACGACCACCGCGCCGGCGCCGCGCAGCTCGGGCGCCGCGGCGGCGATGACGGCCGCGTGGATGTTCGCCGGGCCGTCCGCACCGGGCAGGGTGGGGTTGCGCATCGCCCCGGTGACCACGATCGGCTGCTCGCCCGGGTGCAGCAGGTCCAGCAGGTAGGCGGTCTCCTCGATGGTGTCGGTGCCCTGGGTGACCACCGCGCCGTCGCAGCCGGACCGGAAGGCCTCGGCCAGGGCGTCCGCGAGCGCGCTCAGGTCGTCGAAGCCGAGGGACGCGCTGGGCAGGCGCCGGAAGTCGTGGACCCGCAGCTCGACGTCGAGGCCCTGCAGGGCGGGGACGGCGGCGAGGAGGTCGTGGGCGGACAGAGCCGGCACGACGCCGCCGGTGGCCGGATCGGCGGTCATCGCGATGGTGCCGCCGAGGGAGAGGATCGCAACCGCCTTCGTGCCCAACGCCGTTGTCTCCTTGTCGGGGTGTCCGGGTGTCCGGCTCTACCGAGGTTCGAATGACCGCCGGGTGGCCGGGTGGCCGGGGGCCGGGGGCCGGGGGCCGGGGGCAATCTACCGGCTCGTGGCATGCTGTGACGATGCTCCTGGCACGTCATGGAACCAGCGTCGAACTGCGCCCGCTGCGCTACCAGTTCCCCGCGACGAGCGGCGACCCGTACGACGACAACTGGCTCGTCGTCGAAGGCAGGGTGACGACCCCCGCCGGCGGATGGTCGTTCCAGGATCCGGCCCTGCTGACCTCCGAAGGCCGCGAACTGTCGTCCTGGCTGCGCGCGGTCGCCGCGGGCAGGGTGGCCGTGGCCGAGCCCGACGAGGAGGGCGACCTGTCGCCGAGCCTGTCGTTCCTGGAGCCGAACCTGGCCTTCAGCCTGGCCGGCAGCCTCGACGGCCGGTCGCTGGTGCGCGTCCACCTGTCCCTGGAGGCGGCACCGCCGTGGCAGCGGTGGGACGCCGACGACGCTCCGGACATCTACCAGTACGCCGTCGAAGTCGCCTGCAGCAACGACGAGTTGCTGCAGGCCGCCGACGCGTGGGAGCACGGACTGTCGTCGTTCCCGTCCCGCTGAACGAGCGTCCCTGCCGTACCGGAGGCCGGACGGATTGATCCGGCCTCGCACCGGTCCGTAGAGTGCCCCGACGCCGTCACGCGGACGGCGCACGGGCAGCACACGGGGTACGGGGGGATCATGGCGGACGGTTCCGGCCACGCGGTCCGGACAGGCGGCGCGGCCGAGGGGCGGGACCGGAAGCGGGTCGTGCACGACACCTACACGGTGACGGTCCGGTGAGCACCGACTGGCTCGACCGCGCGGCGAGGCTACGGCGCTGGACGAACAACGGCGTCCGCGCTCCGCACAAGCCGCTGCTGCTGCTCTACGCCCTCGGCAGCCACCAGCAGGACGCCGACGGCGAGCTGCGCTTCAGCGCGGTCGAGGGTGAGCTGAAGCGGCTGCTCGCCGAGTACGGGCCGTCTCATCCGACGACGCCCGCCTACCCGTTCCACCACCTCGTCAGCGACGGTGTCTGGGAGGTCCGGACCGACCGGGGCCCGGGAAGCCCCGGGAGCGGCGTCGGCGTCCTCCGCGCGAGCGGCGCCACCGGCAGGCTGGCGCCCGGGCTGCGGGCCGCACTCGCCGAGGAGCCGTCCCTGCTGGGCCGGATGGCCAGGGTGGTGCTGGACGCCCACTTCCCGGTGTCCCTGCACGCCGACCTCTGCGAGGCCGTCGGCCTCGACCTGGAGCGGGCCGGGACCGGCTTCGTGGGCGCAGCCGACACCGGCGGAGCCGACCCCGCGGCCCGGCGGCAGCGCGACCGGCGGATGCGTGAACTCGTGCTCACCGCCTACGAGTTCCGCTGCGCGTTCTGCGGTTACGACGGGGCCCTCGGCGCGAGCACGGTCGGGCTGGAGGCGGCGCACGTCCGCTGGTGGTCGCACGACGGGCCGGACGAGGTCGACAACGGCCTGTGCCTGTGCTCGCTGCACCACAAGCTCTTCGACAAGGGCGTCCTCGGCCTGGGGGAGGACCACCGCATCCTGGTGTCCCAGCGCTTCGTCGGCCGCAGCGAGGCCAGCCGCCGGCACGTGCTCGCACTGTCCGGACGCCCCGTCATCGGGCCGCAGCCCGGGAACCCGCCGGTCGCGGCCCGGCACCGGCAGTGGCACGTACGGCAGGTGTTCCACGGCGCGCCCCGCCCGCCCGCGGAGGCGGCGCACACCGGCTGAGGGACAGGACGGCGTGACCGACGGGCGCTTCAGCGCCACGCATGACGGATCGTCAAGCGCCCGAGCCCCATGAACCCCGAGATCCGGATCCTCGGTCCGCCGGGGCGGGCGCGCCGCCGGGCCTTGTGGAGCGCTTGCCGCCGGCCGGTCTGCAGACCCTCGATGTCGACTACCGCGTCGCGCGGGACGGTGATCCTGGCGCTGCCGGTGCCGACTTGCAGCTCGATGTCGACCACCGGGTGGTCGATGACCGCCCGGGAGAGGTCCAGGTGCACGCTGCCGAGCGCGGACGCGACCGTGAGGGTCCGGGGCACCCGCCATGCGCCGCGTCGGCGGATCCGCCCGCTGACGGCGGCGATCGTGGACGCCGCACCCGCGTGCTCCTCCGGGAGCGAGGCCAGGGCCGACCGGAGCTCAGCGCCCGTCGTGGCGGTCAGCACCTCGTGGAGGCGTTCGTCCAGCTCCTCGTCCGAGAGCCGCCCTTCGCCGTACGCCTCGTGCAGCCGCTCGACCGCCCGGTCGCGGTCCTCCTCGCCGACCGGCGGCGGCCGGTGGTCCGGTCCGCCGGGCCCGGCCATCACCGCCCCCTGCGCCCGTGCGCACGGGCACGGGCAGGGGCAGGCTGCGGAGCAGGACCGTGCAGCCTCCGGGCGGCTGCGACCGGGTCCACCACGACATCTCGACTGAGTACGCTGTACGCGGTCACGGCGACCACGCTAGCAGGGGAGCGGCCACTGGGTACTGTGTACGCAAGCAGGGGGTGCAGCGGTGACCGACGCCGAGTACACGAACATCTGGATGCGGCCCGAGCGCCCGGCCCGCGGACCGAAACCGACCTACAGCCGTGCGCAGATCACCGAGGCCGCGGTCCGGATCGCCGACACCGAGGGGCTGGAGGCCGCCACGATGCGGCGGATCGCCACCGAGATCGGCGCGGGCGCGATGTCGCTCTACCGTTACGTCCCGAGCCGGGACGACCTGATCCAGCTCATGGCCGACCGGCTGATGGGCGAGATCGACGTCGAGGGCATGCCCTCCGGCGACTGGCGGGCGGATCTGACACGCTACGCCGACGGACTGCGGGCCATGTGGCTGCGGCACCCCTGGATCGCCACCGTGAACCGGTCGCTCCCCGGTCTCGGCCCCCACCAACTGCTCCTGATCGAACGGGTGGTGGGCGTGCTCGACGCCCACCTGCCCATCGACGAGAACCTCGGCCTGATGGCCGTGCTGAACGGCTACGTCGAGGGCGCCGTCCGCGACGAGGTCAGCCAGGCCGAGGAGCTCCGCCGCAGCGGCCTCAGCGAGTCCGAGTGGGCGGCACGCAGCCACCCGTACGTCCGGCGACTGCTGGAGAGCGGGGAGTACCCGATCTTCAGCAAGATCGCACTGGAGGCGCGCCAGCCGCGCCTGAGCCGGGACGACCGGTTCCGGTACGGGCTGGAGCGCGTCCTCGACTGCCTCGCCGCCGCCCTCCCGTCACCCTGACCCCACGCCCACGGCGGGCGGGGTTCTACCAGTCGCCCCCGCCCGCCGGCACCACCCCGGCCGGCGCCACGCCCTGCGTCACCTGAGACACGTCATCCCCCTCGATTCGATCAAGGGCCCCCAGCGTAGGGCAGGTGATCATCCGTGACCGGGCGTGCGGCACCCGGGCCGTTCGTCCACGAGGCCGCCGCCGGCACCGCCGCCGCCATCGCTGTCGCCGGCCACGGCGCCGACACCTGCGCCGGCGGACGGGAGCTCCGTCGAGGCCTGCAGCAGCAGGTCGCGCAGGGCCGTGGCGGTGTCCGACGGCTCGGCGGGCGTGAGGACGACCTGGTCGACGGTGGTCGACGGGCCGGCGAGGGGGATGACCCGCAGGCCGGGTGGCCGGTGGTCGAGCGCGGACTCGACGGTGATGCCGATGCCCGCTCCCGCGGCGACGTGCGCGGCGATGGCGTGCACGCTGTCGGCGGTCCTGATGATGCGCAGATCGGCACCGCCGATCCGGAAGGCGGACAGCAGGCGGTCGCAGAGGCCGCTGTTGATCTGGTGGGGCCAGGTGAGCAGGTCGGTGGTGGACAGGTCGGACGTGCTCAGCCCGGTGCGCCCGGCGAGGGGGTGGTCCGCGGGCACGAGCGCCACGAACCGCTCGGTGGACAGCACCCTCGCGCGGACGCCGGTGACGTCACCGGTCGCCCAGCCGATGCCGAGCCCGATCGTCTCCGCCCGCAGGGCGGTGAGCTGGGCGGTGGTCGGCATCGACTCCGGCACGATCGTCACGTCGGGGAACCGGTCGCGCAGTTGTGGCAGGCAGCGCAACAGCAGCTGGTGACCGGTGTACTCGGCATGGGCGACGACGAGGGTGGTGCGGGCCCGGTCGCCGGCGGCCAGGGCGCGCCCGCGCTGCTGGAAGCGGCGCAGCTGGGCGAGGGTTGCGCGGGCGTCGGGCAGGAGCGCTTCGCCGAGGTCGGTGAGTGAGACCCGGCGGCTGGTGCGGTGGAAGAGCCGTCCGCCCAGGCTGCTCTCCAGCCGTCGGACGGCGTCGCTGACGGTGGGCTGGCCTCGGTGCAGGCGCGCGGCGGCGCGGCCGAAGTGGAGTTCCTCGGCGACGGCGACGAATGCTTCCAGTTCGATCCTGTCCACGGGAGCAGGCTAGCGCGATCGATCGGTGTCGCCGATCGCTGTATGCCGGAGTTCGGCGTTGATGGCGCGGCGCGCACGGGCTGTGATGGGTGGGCAGGCCGACGAGCAGGCCCGCGAGCAGGACTTTCCCACGATCGGAAGTAGTGAAGAGTCATGGCAGTCAAGGACGTTGACCGCGACCAGGATGCGCCGACGGTCACCGTGACGGTGGTCTACCACTCGGTGCACGGGCACACCCGGGTCCTGGCCGAGCACCTCGCCGGCGGGGCGCGGCGGGTGCCCGGCGCCGACGTGCACCTGGTCGAGGTGCGGCCCGAGGACGTCGTCGCGGGCCGCTGGCACGACGCCGGCGTGATGGCGCTGCTGGAGCGCTCCGACGCGATCGTCCTCGGCTGTCCGACGCTGATGGGCAGCGTGTCGGCGGTGTTCAAGGCGTTCATGGAGGCGGCGTTCACGCCGTTCGTCACGCAGGCATGGAAGGACAAGCTGGCCGGCGGCTTCACGATGTCCGCCTCGCAGAGCGGTGACAAGCTGGCCGTCCTGGAGCAACTGGCGGTGTTCGCCGCGCAGTTGGGCATGCAGTGGATCGGCGTCGGCGACATGCCCGGCAACAACTGGAGCGGCGGCTCGCGCGACGACGTGAACCGGCTGGGCTCGTGGCTCGGACTGATGAGCCAGAGCCACGCCGACCAGGGGCCGGAGCGGGCCGGCTCGCGCGGCGACCTGATCACCGCCGAGCGCTACGGCGAGCGGATCGCCCGGCTGACCCAGCGGTGGGTCAACGCCCTGCCGTACGACACCCCCCGGATGACCGAACACGAGGCCCGCGCCCTGTCGGCGTCCCTCCGGGAGACGGACGACGCGCCGACGGCCCTGACCGGCGCCTGACCCCTCGCCTGACCTTCCGCCTGACCCTCCGCCCGACCCGGCGCCTGACCCGACATCGGCGCTGTTCCGGCACCGCCGCCGTCATCGCTGTCGCCGGGGCGTTCGGGAGGGCGCCGGGTGACGCCCGGGTGCCCCCGGCGGACGGCGGCACCCGGGCCCGGTGCCGCCGTCGGTCACCGCCTGCTTCTCAGGCGTTGGTCTTGAGGGTGTCGTCGAGCCAGTCGTAGATGCGGGCCTGGGTCAGGCGCATGGCGCCGGGGTGGCAGTGGGCGCCGGCGCCTTCCTCGGCGGTGAA